>DEIV01000129.1:66628-81599 GCA_002352665.1 Flavobacteriaceae bacterium UBA2765 | reverse complement strand
ATTATTATTTGAAGAGTCATCATTATCAGAATTACTACAAGATTGCAACAAAACAAAAAATACAAGATACGTCACTATCGAAGCTATACGTAATACCTTATTAATAAAACTATCAAACATATTGAAAAATTTAAAACCTCCTTAATACTAGTGGATAAATATACAAACAGTACTATCAAAAAACAAAAAATATTTATAAATTCCAGATTGCCCAAGCTTTTTCCGCTTGTAATGCTAACATTTTTAAACCGTTACAAATAATGGCTCCTTTATCTTCTCCTTTAGCCAAAAAAATAGTTTTTTCAGGATTGTAAATTAAATCGTATAACAAGTGTTGATTCGTAATATATTGATACGGAATATCAGGACACTTGTCTACATCCGGAAAGGTACCTAATGGTGTACAATTGATAATCATAGTGTATTCATTTATCAATTTTTCTGAAATATCCTGATAGGATATCTGTGCTTTTATTGGGTTTCTAGACACCACTAAATAGTCTATATTTAATTTTTTTAGTACAAATTTTATAGCTTTTGATGCACCACCGGTACCCAATACCAAAGCTTTGGTGTGATTGGGTTTTAACAGTGGTTTTATAGATTCTTCAAAACCATAAAAATCTGTGTTATACCCTATTAATTGGTTTTTTTTTGTGATTTTTATTGTATTAACGGCACCAATTGCTTTGGCCTCATCAGCTATTACATCTAAGTATTTAATGATTTGTTCTTTATATGGAATGGTTACATTAAATCCGCTTACCATATCTAAATCAATATTACAAAATGCATCTATGGTTGGCAGGTCAAAATTTACATATTCATGATTTTCTAAATGCAGCTTTTCAAATTTATCGTTAAAGTAAGTCTTAGAAAATGAATAAGAAATATGCTTACCTATCAATCCGTATTTATACTTTTTTGGCATTTTTTCCATAATAATCTATTAATAAAACAATACCTATACCAACAAAAATAAAAGCAATGGCAATCCAGGTTTCTTGTTGTGTTGTATCCGGGATATAGCGTTTATAATTTTCTATTATTTTTTGTCCGCGGGAATCTAATAATAAATTACCATTTTCCAATTTATAAATAGCGCGTTTCCATGGCCATACTATCCCTAAGGAACCACTAATAAAACCAATGATTATAGCAGTTACCAATTGATGCCATCGTTTTAAAACATAGGCTAAAATCTGTGAAGTGATGACCAAACCGAATGCTGAACCGGCACCAAAAGAAGCTACAATTTTTAAATATCTCATTCTAACCGCATCTTGTAAAAAATCAAAATCGCCTTGTACTACATCTGCCATGGTTTTGTATAACATATTTACAGAGTCTACCAAGAGCAATACATAATTACCTAACAAAATAAGGATAAAAGAGCCTGACAGTCCGGGTAAGGTCATACCGGTTACACCAATTATACCACAAAAGAAGACAAAAAACAAGTTGTCATTTTCTTTGGCAGGATTCATTAAACTAATAGCTACGCCTAATAAAATTCCAAAAGTTATTCCAATAATATTTTCTAGTCGCCAATCTCTAAATTGTTTACTAATATAATAAATGGAGCCAATGATCATTCCAAAAAAGGAACTCCACACAAAAAGTTCATAATTTTTAATTAAATAATCCAGCACTTGAGATACACTGAAATAACTAAAGATACTCCCTGAAAAAATTAAAATTATAAATTGTGCATTGGTATATCTGTAAAAACTTTTAAACCTACCATTAAACAATAATTTAAAAGCCTTACCATTAACCTTTTGTAAAGAATAAATTAATTCTTCATAAAATCCACCTACAAATGCCACAATACCACCTGAAACACCTGGTACTTTATTAGCAGCACCCATCGCCAATCCCTTTAAAAAAAGGAAAAATTTATCTAAAAAAGTACGTGGTTTATTCATTTAAGAATCCGCGTTAATGTTTGAAAATTTTTCTAATAATAATATGACTATAAACCCAATAATCGCCATAGCTACTGCCCATAATATACTGGGATTGCCTTCATAATTAAAAGGCAATACACTATCTTCTTGTAAAACTTTTAATTTCCCGTGAATTACTTCAGATTCCATTATCTTTTTCCAAGGCCAAATTTTATTTAAAGAACCGGCTATAAATCCGGTTAAAACAGCTAAGGTTATACTTTTGTATTTATCAAATAACCATTTCAAAATTCTAGAAAAAGTCAATAATCCCACAATGGCTCCTAGAGCAACAATAACCAATGTTTTTACATCTCTTTGATCTAAAGCCTCAATAACTGGTTTGTACGCTCCTAGCAATAACAAAATAAAACTACCAGATATACCAGGTAATATCATAGCACAGATGGCCAATGCTCCTGCAAAAAACAAAAACCAACTAGAAGAAGCTTGATTTGCCAAAGGTGGTAAAATGGTAATGTAATATGCTAATGCAGCACCAAAAATTAGCATGAATATTTTAAAAAAATTCCAATTTTTAATTTGTTTCCCTACAAAAAATACACTTGCCAATACCAGACCAAAAAAGAAAGACCATAATAAAATTGGTTCATTTTCTAGCAACCATTTTATCAATTTTGCCAAAGACATAATGCTCATACCTATACCCAATAATAATGCGAATAAGAAGTTACCGTTTATAGATTTCCACATGGCTTTAAACCCCTCTTTTTTTAATGTTCTTAAGGCATTAAAATTTATGGCGTTTATAGTTTCGAGCAATTCCTCATAAATTCCAGATATAAAAGCAATGGTTCCTCCTGATACTCCCGGCACAACATCTGCAGCACCCATGGCTATTCCCTTGAGTAAAATAATTAAATAATCTTTTATATTTCTATTCATGTATTTGTAAAAGTGGTTTGATCTAAATAAAACTTCACCAATCAATAAGTTAAGCCTTAATTTAGGTTGATTATTTTTTTTAAAACATGTCCATTATGAGCTTTCAAATATAGTTAAATTGTTCTTAGTTATATTTGAATTCTATTTTTGAAATATTTGTACATTTGCACACTGTCTAAAACAACCAAACATATGAAACATCGAATGACTATTATCATTCCCGTATATAATGAAATTGATAATTTAGACAGAATTCACCACACATTTACAGACTACTTTTCTCAAAGTAATACCAAGAGTAAAGTATTGTTTATTGATGATGGTTCTACCGATGGCAGTTTTAATAAAATAGCCCAAATATGTAATGAAAATTCTGATTTTGAATTCATTAAATTCAAACAAAATTGCGGACTGAGTGCTGCAATAAAAGCTGGAATTGATCATTGCAATACTGAGTTGATAGGTTATATAGATGCTGATTTGCAAACCACTCCTTTTGATTTTGATCTTTTATTGGCTGATATAGACCAATATAATGCAGTTATTGGCTTTAGAGGGAAAAGGAAAGATACTTTGAACAAAAAAATTCAATCATTAATTGCAAACAGTATTAGACGTGGTTTGATAAATGATGGTATTATTGATACAGGTTGTCCTTTAAAAGTAATACACACAGTTACTGCTAAAAAAATTCCATTCTTTGACGGAATGCATAGATTTATTCCTGCCTTAATTCAGCTACAAAAAGGTAAAATAAAACAAATTAAAGTACAACATTTTGAAAGGATTGCCGGCCAATCAAAATTCAATATTTTTAACAGATCGTTAAAACCTTTACGCGATACTTTTGCCTATAGATGGATGCGTAAAAGATATATAAACTATAATGTTGAACAAACCGATATTCATTAATGAGCGATTGGCTTTCATATAAATATTTTGTCTACATTATAGGTTTTACGGCTCAAATTTTGTTTTCGGCAAGGCTACTATTACAATGGATACAATCTGAAAAAGTAAAAAAAGTATTGACCCCTGAATTGTTTTGGCAATTCAGTTTAATTGCCTCATTCTTATTATTTATTTATGGATGGTTACGTGATGATTTTGCCATAATGTTAGGTCAATCTTTAACTTATTTTATATATATAAGAAACATGCAACTGCAAGGTTCTTGGAAAAAATTACCAAAAACTATTCGTGTGTTTCTTTTCGCATTTCCATTTATAATAGCCTTCTATTCATTTAACAATAATCAAATTGATGTAGAGCGACTATTTAAAAACGAAGATATTCCTGTTAATTTGTTGTTGTGGGGAAGTGTTGGGCAAGTTATTTTTACATTGAGATTTGTTTACCAATGGGTATATTCAGAACGTAGAAAAGAATCAAGTTTACCTATGGGATTTTGGACTTTGAGCTTAATAGGCTCCTTAATGATTTTAAGTTATGCCATTATCAGAAAAGATCCGGTTTTGTTTATTGGGCAGTTATTCGGATTTATTATTTATATTAGAAATATTTTAATTGGATTAAAACCTACAAGTGAAAAATAATATATATTTCAATGCTTTTTTAGTACTTGCCGCTATCTCTCTATTTATCAATGTAGGCTCTTATGGCGTCATTGAAAGTAGTGATGCCCGATACTCTGAAATTGGCAGAGAAATGTTTCTGTCGGGTGATTATATCCATCCTAATTTATTAGATGTTCATCATTATCACAAACCACCTTTAACCTATCAAATTACGGCATTTGGATATAAACTATTCGGTATAAACTCTTTTGGAGCTAGATTTTTCTTGCAAATTGCTGTATTACTACAAATCATCTTAGTGTATAGATTAACTTATTTACTATTCAATAACACGCAGACATCTTTATGGGCAGCTATTATCTATTTTAGTTTTCCGTTGGTATTAATTTCATCAAGAAATTTAACAACAGATGCGTTTTTAGCCACTTTTGCTTTATTGAGTATTTATAGTTGGGTAAACTATAGAAAATTTGGATCAATACCGTGGCTATATCTGTTTACTATAAGTTTAGGATTGGGTTTTTTAACTAAAGGACCTGTAATATTTATTGTGCCTATTATTTTTATATTACTATATAATCAGACGGAAAAAGCCAAAGGAAACTTTTCTGTACATCACATAGCCGCCTGGTTACTTTTTCTAACAATTGCGGCATCTTGGTTTGTGTATTTAGGACTACAAAATGCAGACTTTATAGATTATTTTTTAGGCAAACAAACCGCTGATAGGTTTTCAAAAAATGCTTTTGGAAGAACAGAACCCTTTTGGTATTTCTTAGCCTTTGCCCCTATGGTAGGTTTGCCATGGTTTTTGGCATTACTTTACTTATTGAAGGATCAGAAAAAATTATTTAGGGTTAAAACCTTACCTTTTGCCATATTAATGGCAATAATTATCCCATTAATATTCTTTTCTATTTCTTCGTCTAAACGTATTTTATACATCTTACCATTATATAGTTTAATTGCTATACTAACTGCTCGTTTATTTACAATTATAACACAAGAGGTTACAAAACAAAAAGTAAAAATCATAAATAATATTATTGTAAGTTTTTCTGTTCTAATCCTCTTCATTTTTATAATTTCCTTATTTATAGATGTAGATCTAACTATTCCGAAATATTTAGGTATCCTCAGTGTAGTCCTTCTGTTTATTATACTTTGGATTTACCGATCCAAAATACTTGAGTTAAAATCTAAGCCTATCATTATTTCTTTTTTAATTTCTATTTTTTTATTGATAAGTAGTGCTATTATTTTTTCTAATAATGAATTAAAAGTTAACGGTACAAAACCGATAACAGATTTTATTTTTAAAGAAAATTTAAATGATAGACCAATTTTAGTTTATAATACCAGAAAGTCGGCTATTGCTTTTGGATTAAATAAATCAATTATATCATTAAATGACGGAGATAAGTCTCTAGCCAGAGAAACTCAATTTGAAGAAAATTTGGAATGGAAAAAATATCTGATTGACATGACAGTACCTTCTGAGGTACAGCAATTAAAAGATGTACTTAAACAACCTTCTGTGTTATTATTATATAAATATCCTTTATCTGTAAATACAAATTGGTTATTGAACCATTATCAACATAAAAAAGTTATGGAAAAATGGACAATTTATTATTAACCGAGTGTTAATTTCACTATAAATTATCAATGCTTATACTGGTTAATACTTTGCTATTAACTGCTTTACAATGTCCAGATCATATACTGAAGGATATAATTCTTTGATGATTTGATGATAATCGTAATCTATTTTTAACGCTCTTTCTAACATTTGCAAACCTAATGCCTTTTGTTGTGTCAAAAAATACAATCCACTCAATCTATAATTAATTTCAGCAAAATCATCGTAATAGTCTCCGGCTTTAAGTAAAACATTAATAGCATCATCAAAATCACCAATAAAATGTAAGACATCTGTTAAAGCAACAAAAATATCTAAGGCATAATCTTCTAGGTCTAAACATTTCTTAAAACCCTTTGTTGCCTCTTCATAAAAATTTAGCTTTAAATTGACTTCAGCATAACGCATCCAGTAAATTGAATTACTATCATCAATCAATAAAGCCTTATTTATAAAATATAATGCTTTTTGATAATTATTATTTTTAACATATAAATTAGTCAATGCTAACCATCCTTTATCTAAAAGTGGGTCTTCTTTAACTGTAATATTATAATATTTAAGAGCAGCTTTGGTATTGCCCAATTGCTCGTAACAATTGGCTATTCTTAAATAAGCAAAAGAGGAACCATCTTCTAAATTAATAGTCAATTCATAATTTTCAATTGCTTCTTCAAATCGTTGAAGTTCTTCTAGGGTCTTTGCCTTTTCAAGATAAGCACCAATAAAATATTCATCTATTAAAATAGAATAATCAAAGGCTTTTAGGGCTTCATTATAATTTTCGTTAATATAATATTGCCTGCCTAATTGATGCCATGCTATTTCACTATAAGGGTCTTTTTCAATATAATCAATTAAATAATCAACCGCTTCATTATGCTGACCCAACATATCGAAACAATAAATAACATTATATAATGACGTATAATCTTCAAATTCAACCTCTAAGCTCTTAGCGAAATTTAATCTTGCGGTGTCATAATCTTCAAGATAGAGGTATTCCATTCCAATCATAGAAAACACATCAGCCTCATCTTCTGTATATAAAAGTGCAGTATTTAAGGCAATTATAGCCTCTTTGTGTTTGTCTTTTTTAGATAATAATGTTGCTTTATGTAAATAAACCTGATCATTTAAAGGTTCAATTTTTTCGAGTTCAATTAATAATTGTTCCGCTTTATTAATTTTATCTTCGTACAAAAGTACTTCTACAAAAGCAAGTTTTAATGCTACGGAGCCCGGATGTTGTTTGAGTCCTAAATCTAGTGCCTTCTTTGCAAGAGACATTTTTCCAACATTCATATAATGCAGAATTATCTCTTCGAACTCAGTAGAATCGAAGAAATAAACACTATTAGTTTTTAACATTGATTCAAACTTTGATAAAGGAAGACCATCATCATTATTTTGAAATGTGTGCATAAAATCAGGTTTTCTTGCTGAAATAAAATTAGTGTAATCAATTTTTTGAAAAATGATAAACAGGAAATGTTGTTAACAAATTAATTAACACGTTATAAACCGTTTTATTTTTGAAAAAAAAATGTATTTTTGCATTCAAACCAAAGGCTTGTACTGCTCTCATGGCAAAAAAGACATTACTTAACGCGAAAGATATTCACATCATCCTTCATCGCTTGGCATGTCAACTCATTGAAAATCACAATGACTTTAACAATACTGTTTTGATAGGTTTACAACCCAGAGGTGTTTTTCTTGCTCAAAGATTAATGAAAATTTTACAAGAAGATTATAAAATTTCTAATATCAAATTAGGACAACTTGATATTACTTTTTATCGTGATGATTTTAGACGGAGAGATGAACCATTGGCAGCAAGTAATACCACCATAGATTTTATTGTTGAAGATAAAAATGTAGTCATAATTGATGATGTTTTATTCTCGGGTAGAAGTATAAGATCTGCCTTAACCGCTATTCAATCATTTGGGAGACCCACATCTATAGAATTATTAGTATTAATAGACAGACGTTTCAGTAGACATTTACCTATACAACCAGACTATATAGGCAGACAAGTGGATGTTATAAATTCAGAAAAAGTAAAAGTTTCTTGGCAAGAAAACGACAAAAAAGATGCCGTTTATATTTTAAGTAATAATTAAAATGAAACAGTTAAGTACAGACCATTTATTAGGCATAAAATATCTTAAAAAAGAAGATATTGATCTTATTTTTAATACTGCTGATCATTTTAAAGAGGTAATTAACAGGCCGATAAAGAAAGTACCGTCACTAAGAGATATTACCATTGCTAATTTGTTTTTTGAAAATAGTACCAGGACAAAATTATCTTTTGAATTGGCCGAAAAAAGACTATCGGCAGATATTATTAATTTTTCTGCCAGCCAATCTTCAGTAAAAAAGGGCGAAACTTTAATTGACACCGTCAATAATATCCTATCAATGAAAGTAGATATTGTTGTAATGAGGCATCCCAATGTTGGTGCGGGTGTATTTTTATCTAAACATGTAAATGCTAAAATTATCAATGCCGGAGATGGTGCACATGAACATCCTACTCAAGCATTATTAGACAGCTATTCCATAAAGGAAACATTAGGAACTGTAAAAGGTAAAAAAGTGGTCATTATTGGTGACATATTACACTCTAGAGTGGCTTTATCGAATATTTTCGCCCTGCAATTACAAGGTGCAACGGTAAAAGTTTGCGGGCCAACCACCTTGCTACCAAAATATATCAGTAGCCTTGGTGTGAAAGTTGAAACTAACCTAAAAAAAGCCCTCGCCTGGTGCGATGTTGCTAATGTTTTAAGAGTGCAACATGAACGAATGGATATTAAATATTTTCCGTCTATTAGAGAATACACCCAATTGTTTGGCATTAATAAAGAGATTTTAGATAGCCTTGGCAAGAAAATTGTAATTATGCATCCCGGCCCCATTAATAGAGGAGTAGAAATTACAAGTGATGTAGCTGATTCTAAACAGTCAATTATATTGAACCAAGTAGAAAATGGAGTTGCCATTAGAATGGCAGTTATTTATTTACTGGCCCAACAAATAAAAAAATGAAAATAGAAAAAACTGAAATAGCAACTATTTTTAAAATTGATAAAAATTCAATTGCTGATTTTTATTCAGATTTCTCAAAAAAATATGTTAACTTTAAGGAGGAGAATATAATTATTGATTTTTCTCTGTCTAAAGAGGCAGATATAGAAAATATCTTGTTATTTTTGCCTCAATCTAAACAACATAGAAATAATGGCATGTCTTTTGTGATGGTAGTTGATGGGATTGATGCTGATGATGTGACAGATAAACTTATAGCAGTACCTACGCTAATTGAGGCGTTAGATATTGTAGAAATGGAAAATATTGAACGAGATTTGGGATTTTAATTTAAAATAGCTTATGGTTAAAAAATTACTTTTATTTATTTTATTGGTTACACTTTCTTCAACTGTTTTTTCACAACAGTATGAAAAAAATAACATTACCCATGACTCGGTAATGATTATAAAGAAAATTGTAGCGTCTCCGAACCCTTTTAGTGTAACAACTAAAATTAAGTTTCATGCAATGGCTGTGTTTGAAATAGAATTTTCGGTTAAAGACCTTATTGGTAATGTAGTCTATTTTCAAAAGTATACTACTAAGACCGGGGCTAATACCATTCCTTTCTATAGAGACAAGTTAGATTCAGGAATTTATATTTATTCAATTAAAACCAATACCGAAATCACATCAAAACGGATTGTTATTAAATGAGTATTAGTTTAACTATATTAGGTTGTCATTCGGCTACACCCCGAACCTTTGCACATCCAACATCGCAATATTTAGAAATAAATAACAGGCGGTTTTTGATCGATTGTGGCGAAGGCACTCAGGTACAACTCAGAAAATATAAGATTAAATTTTCTGCGATAAACCATATTTTTATTTCTCATTTACACGGTGATCATTTTTTTGGACTTATTGGTTTATTATCCACCTTTGGTTTACTAAAGCGTAAAAATGACTTACATATTTTTGGGCCTAAAGACCTTAAAAAAGTTGTCAACTTACAATTAAAGGCTTCAAATTCAAAGTTACAATTTGGTTTGGTTTTTCACGAATTGAATAGTGATAAGAGTGAGCTTATTTTTGAAGATGAAAAAGTTGAAGTGTATACCATACCACTTGATCATCGTATCTATACTAATGGATTTTTATTTTTAGAAAAGATTGGAGAACGCAAATTAAATATTGATGCTGTTAAAGAAATTTCTGAAATAGAAATATGCGATTATCAGAATTTAAAAGATGGTAAAGATTTCGTTAAGGAAAATGGTCAAATTATATTAAATCAATCCTTAACGTTTAATCCGCACAAACCCCTAAGCTATGCTTTTTGTAGCGACACCCTTTACAAACCTGAAATTACTTCTATAATTAAAAATGTAGACTTATTATACCATGAAGCTACCTTTTTAAATGACAGACAAGAAACTGCGATAGCCACAAAACATGCTACGGCAGAAGAAGCCGCTAAAATTGCAAAACAAGCAAAAGTAGGGCAACTAATTTTAGGGCATTATTCTAGCCGATATGATAATTTAGACCTTTTTAAACAAGAAGCTACAACTGTTTTTGATAAGGTCATTCTAGCTAAAGAAGGTAAGGTTATCAAAATAGACAGTAAGGTACCTGATGAATTAATTATTGCTCATCAAAATTAATTGTTTTTTTTAATATACTGGTTTGTTGACAGTAAAACTAAGGTGCAAGCTATTTCTGCATTAATATTATTTTCTTCCAATAAATTTACAAGCTCATCATTTTCTGCACCAGGATTAAAAATAACCCTACGGGGTTGCAATGCAATTATATAATTATAATATCCCAACTGATTTTGTGAATTAAGGTATAATGTTACAGTATCAATGTCTTTAAAATCAATTTTTTCTGTTACTATCTGTACACCATTTACCCTACCTGCTTTTAGACCTATAGCTCTTACTTCGTATTTTTTTTCAATCAATCTTTTTATAGTAATATAAGAATATCTATTAGGTTTTAATGAAGCACCAAGTACTAAGGTTTTTGTATTTATCAATTAAAAGGTGATTTAGTTATTTATCCTCTAAATATAAGCTAATAAATTAACCTTTTCTTAATATTTAACCATTAATATCTATGTTTACTCCATTTTTTTTAAGATATTGCAACGGAAAATCTAAAAATTAACTCAATTTATTATGCATAAAAAACTACTGTCCTTACTACTATTAGTAAGTCCATTTATAACTTTTGCCCAAGAGCAAGGTATTGATGAAAAAATTGATCAAGCTTTTGGTAATGCCACAGGTTGGTTTGTTAACTTTATTTTTTATCAAATTCCTTTTCCCGGTGGCATTCAAATATATTGGGTTTTATTTCCTTTAATAATTGGAGCTACCTATTTTACATTTTATTTTAATCTTATAAATTTTAGAGGTTTTTGGACCTCAATCAATATTGTTCGAGGAAAATATGACGATCTAGAAGATAGGGTTGATCATAAAGTAGAAATGGCCAAATTAGAATTCACCGATGAAGAAGACAACCCAGATACAATAAGAATTGAGGGACATGAAGGAGAGGTCTCTCACTTTCAAGCTCTAACTGCGGCATTATCAGCTACAGTAGGTTTAGGAAATATTGCAGGTGTAGCCATTGCGGTTTCTATTGGTGGAGCCGGTGCCACATTTTGGATGATTGTAGCTGGTTTTTTAGGAATGGCATCTAAGTTTGTAGAATGTACTTTAGGTGTAAAATATAGAGATATAGAAGCAGATGGGACAGTATATGGTGGTCCTATGTACTATTTAACAAAAGGACTTAAGGCAAAAGGGTTTGAGGGATTAGGAAAAGTACTAGCAGCCATTTTTGCTGTATTTGTTATAGGTGGTTCATTTGGTGGAGGTAATATGTTTCAAGTAAACCAAGCTTTTCAATTGGTAGAGAATATTACCGGTGGTGAAGCCTCATTTTTACATGGCAAAGGATGGCTTTTTGGTTTAATTATGGCCATATTTGTAGGCATAGTAATTATTGGGGGAATTAAAAAAATAGCAAAAGTTACAGATAAGATTGTTCCATTTATGGTTGTTATTTATGTTGCCGCATCTTTATTTGTAATTTTTGCAAATTACAATATGATTGGCGATGCTTTTATGCAAATATTTAACGGAGCATTTAGTCCGGAAGGAGTAGCCGGTGGTGCTGTTGGCGTTTTAGTTCAAGGATTTAGAAGGGCTGCATTTTCTAACGAAGCAGGTGTTGGCTCTGCTTCTATCGCACATTCTGCAGTAAAGACAAAATTTCCTGCATCTGAAGGTTTAGTAGCATTATTAGAACCATTTATTGATACCGTGGTTGTTTGTACCATGACAGCATTAGTGCTGATTATTACAGGGAATGTAACTGCTGAAAATGCTTCATTAAATGATGCTCAAGCCATTTTATTAACTTCAGGAGCTTTTGAATCTGCTATATCTTGGTTTCCTTATGTGCTTACTATAGCGGTAGTATTATTTGCATTTAGTACCATGATTTCTTGGTCTTATTACGGTTTCCAAGGGTGGGCATATTTATTTGGAAGAACAAAAAAAATGGAATATGCTTACAAATTATTGTTTTGTGTTTTTGTAATCATTGGTGCTGCCGCAAGTCTAGGTTCAGTAATCGGATTCTCTGATGCTATGATTTTTGCGATGATGGTACCTAATATGATTGGTTTAATTCTTTTGGCTCCTAAAGTTAAAGGTGAATTAAAAAAATATATGACAGCTATAAAAGCAAGTAAAGCTAATTAATTTAATAAAATTACACTTATATGAAATCCCATTTCTGGTACAATAACAGCCAACGGAATGGGGTTTTATTTTTAGCCATACTTATTGTTGTTTTACAACTTATATATTTCTTTGTGTTGCCGATAGTTATCGATATTTTTAATAAGGACTCCAACGAATTCAGTTCAACTGAAATAGTACACTATCAAAAAGAAATAGATTCCTTAAAACAATTAAAATTAGCGACCGGAAAAGCCAAAATTTATCCATTTAATCCAAGTTTTTTAACTGATTTTAAAGGATATCAAATAGGCATGTCTGTAGAAGAAATAGACAGACTACTTGAACATAGAGCCAATGGAAAATATATTAATTCAGCAAGTGAATTTCAATATATAACAAAAGTATCTGACAGTTTATTAGCTATAATTTCTCCGTATTTCAAATTCCCAGATTGGATAGCAAATAAAAAAGAGCAAAACTTATTTCGCCAAGATACTTTTAATAAAAATTCTGACACTTATATTAAAGTTGAAAAACCGATAGACACTGAGATAAAAGATTTAAATACTGCTACTGCGAAAGACTTACAATCTATCAGAGGTATTGGCAAAAAATTATCAGAACGTATTATAAATTATCGCACCAAATTAGGTGGGTTTTTTCTAAATGATCAATTGTATGAGGTTTATTATTTAGATAGTGCGATTATAGATAGTATTTTAGGTCAATTTCAGGTTTTAGAAGTACCATCCTTCAAAAAAATAAATGTGAATACAGCCACCTTTAAACAAGTATTATCTATTGTATATATTGATTATGAATTGACTAAAAAAATATTTGAATATAGAGATGAAGTGGCAGAAATTCAATCCTTAAATGAACTAAAGAAAATTGAGGACTTTCCCTTAGATAAATTTGACAGAATAGCCTTATATTTGGAGGCAAAATAATCCACCAATGAGTATGCTGTATTTTACAGAAGAACACAAAGCATTTAGACAGAGTTTTAAAGAGTTTTTACAAAAAGAAGTAGTTCCTCATATTGAAAAATGGGAAAAAGAAGGAAAAATAGAACGTTTTATTTGGAAGAAATTTGGCGATATGGGTTATTTCGGGCTCAATTCACCCGAAGCCTATGGTGGTTTGGCATTAGATCTTTTTTATACCGCTATATTTCTTGAAGAATTGCAAAAAATAAATTCCGGAGGTTTTGCCGCTGCCATGTGGGCACATGCTTATTTGGCTATGACACACGTAAATAAGGAAGGAGATGATCGTATTAAAAAAACATATTTAACGCCAAGTATTGAAGGAGATAAAATTGGATGCCTTTGTATAAGCGAACCCTTTGGTGGTTCTGATGTGGCTGGAATGAGAACTACAGCTGTAAAAAAAGACGAAAACTATATAATCAATGGGTCTAAAACATTTATTACCAATGGAGTATATTCAGACTATATGGTGGTTGCAGCTAAAACGCAACCTGAATTAGGAAATAAAGGTATGAGTATTTTTATTGTAGATAGTAATTCTCCGGGTATTTCAGTCACCAAGTTAGACAAACTAGGTTGGCGTGCTTCTGATACGGCTGAAATAGCTTTTGACAATGTTAAAATACCTGTTGAAAATTTAATGGGTGAAGAAGGAAAAGGCTTTCCTTATATCATGCAACATTTCGCTTTAGAAAGACTAATAATGGCCATTAATGCTCATGCTAGGGCTGAATATGCCATTGAATATGCATTACAATATATGTCAGAACGACAAGCATTTGGCAAAAGTATTGATAAATTTCAGGCTTTACGTCATAAAGTTGCCGATATGGCAAGTGAAGTAGAAATGTG
This sequence comes from Flavobacteriaceae bacterium UBA2765, assembly GCA_002352665.1. Classification (GTDB taxonomy): domain Bacteria; phylum Bacteroidota; class Bacteroidia; order Flavobacteriales; family Flavobacteriaceae; genus Aureibaculum. The sequence goes on along the minus strand of DEIV01000129.1, from coordinate 66,908 downwards.
CAAAGCCATGAACTATTTAACAACCAAACGATTGAACGATGGTGAGTATGTTGTCAAAGAAGCCAGTATGTCTAAATTGGTATCTACAAAGATTTCTGATCAAGTAATTTATGATTGCTTACAGTTATTAGGTGGTTATGGTTATATGGAAAATTACCCAATGGCAAGATTGCTACGCGATAGTAGAATAGGACCTATTGGCGGTGGCACTTCTGAAATCTTAAGAGAGATTATTGCTAAAATTATAATTGATAAAAAAAGTTATAATCCGGCAACTTAA
>DEIV01000129.1:54465-66541 GCA_002352665.1 Flavobacteriaceae bacterium UBA2765 | reverse complement strand
TGATAAGAAAAGTTATAATCCGGTGACTTAGTTTTAACATGGATAGGAAATATTAATAAATTTCGATATTTTATTGATCTAGTTTTATAGATTTGGGCTAAAGCACTTAAAATGTTTATTTTTACATTATTCAATCATGAAAAATCTATTCTTAATTATTACTGTTCTTTTTTCACTACAAACATTTGGTCAAGAAACCATAACGGAAACAAATAATACTTCTGACAAAAAAAATCAATTTTCTAATAATATTATTCCTACTGCTGAAGATATTTTGGTAAACGAAAGTTATGATCCAATAGTTGGTAATTTGCTTTCTGACAATATACTTTTTGCCTACTCTTTTGATGGCAAACTAAAAGCTTATGATCTTGATAAAGAAGAAGAAATATGGTCATTTAGATCAAAAGATTCTGTTAAGGGTACCACCTCAAATAGATTTACCATTGATAGAGGGATTATTTATATTCCCTTTGAAAATGGTGAGATATATGCTGTTAATGGTCTTACAGGAAAAGCCTTTTGGAAAAGCAAAATAGGGTTTATAGATAATAAAATAATACTTTGGGGGCAAAAGCCTCCTATATTTAATAATAAAGTTTATTTCACTTCCATTAATAAAAATGTTTATGCTCTAAATACTAAAAACGGTGAATTAGAATGGAATTATAAGTTAGCCTACAAATTCAATCAACATCCTTTTTTACTGTCACATGACATGTTATTTGTGCCTAATGCACCTTATGTCTATAATTTTGATGCTGAGACCGGCAAACCTTTATACCAACGTGGCTTTAAAAAAGCGATGTATTCTACGCCTGCCTCTAATAGCAAGTATATTTATGTAGCTAATGAATCAGATATTCTATTTGCCCTAAAACCTGAAAATTTAGATATAATTTGGGAATTTACAATAGAAGATAATCAGTATAATATTGATGAAAAATTAAAAGCTGATGCCCATTATGTTTACCTCGCAACATGGTCAAATCCTACACCAAATATTGCATCAGTATATTGTTTAAAAGATGTAAACGGAGAAAAAAAATGGAAAACCGACTTTAAGGACGACAATATCCAATATATAGACATATATAACAATAGTATTTACGGTTATACTGAAAAAGGCTTATTCTTTGAATTGGATAAAAATACAGGAAAAATAATCCAAAAAGTTGCATTGAATTATTTACCTGTTTCAAATTTAGAATTATATAATAAAGATAACTTATTATATTATGCCAAGGAAGGAATTATTAAATTAAACCTTAAAACAACTCAAGAAAGCATATTGTTCTCAGTTGACAAACCAACAATTTCTGATACAAATTCTTATATTAAAATCAGTAATAATGTAGATTAATTGGCTGTTCTTGAACCAAAACGTGTTAAAATGATTGAGCATAAGACTTTTGATAAAATAGACTATTCAATAAAACAACTAGCTATAGATGAATATGACAATTGTACTTTTACTGATTGTATATTTTCCAATACCGACCTTTCTAATGTTGAATTCATTGAATGTGAATTTGTAAATTGTGATTTGAGTTCAGCTAAAATTTTCAATACTACTTTCAGAGAAGTCACCTTTAACAGCTGTAAATTATTAGGTTTAGCTTTTGAAAAAGCAAATGAATTTATATTCTCCGCCCAATTTAATAAATGTCAGTTAAATTATAGTTCTTTTTATAGTCGAAATTTAAAAAGACAAATTTTTAACGACTGTAACTTAGAAGAAGTTGACTTTTCTCAAAGTAATTTGAGCGAAGTAGTTTTTAATAATTGTAATCTACAAAAGGCTATTTTTGAAAATACCAATCTTGAAAAAGCTGATTTAAGAACTGCTTTTAACTATAGTATTGACCCCGATATAAATCAAATACAAAAAGCAAAATTTTCATTAATCGGAATTTCTGGACTTCTTTCAAAATATAATATTGATATTATAGACTAGGAGCTTTTAAATCCTAACTTATCTGCTTTTTCTAGCATAAATTGATAGGCTTCTTCAAAATCATTTTTAATTTCTCCTTCTAAAATAGCTTCTTTAATAGATTCTTTAAGTATGCCTATTTCTCTACCAGGTTTTAAATTAAAAGTCTTCATGATTATTTCTCCGGTAATAGGTGGTTGAAAGTTCCTTATACTATCTCTAGCTTCGACATCAGCAATCTTTTCTCGTACCATTCTAAAATTATTGAGATATTGCTTCAATTTTTTAGAATTTTGTGTGGTGATATCTGCTTCACAATGCGTCATTAAATCGTCAATATCTTCCCCTGCATCAAAAATTAAACGTCTTATTGCTGAGTCGGTTACTTCTTCGGCTAAAATAACAGGTCTTGAACTCAATAATACCAACTTCTGAACATATTTCATCTTTTCATTCAATGGCATTTTTAATCGCTTAAACAGCTTATACACCATTTTAGAACCTACAAATTCATGAGCATGAAATGTCCATCCTAAATTTTTATCAAATTTTTTGGTAGGTGCTTTCCCAATATCATGTAAAAGTGCTGTCCACCTCAACCACAAATTATCAGTATGTACTGCTATATTATCTACCACTTGCAGGGTGTGATAAAAATTATCCTTATGACGTTGACCTTTTTCCTCTTCAACGCCCTTTAAATTTGTTAATTCTGGTAAAATCCTTATCAATAAATTTGTTTTTTCGAGTAGGAGAAACCCTATAGAAGGTTTATCAGACAATAATATTTTATGAAGTTCGTCAACAATTCGTTCTCTGGTAATAATATCCAATCTTTCGGCATTATTGCTAATTGCATTTAGAGATGTTTGTTCAATTTTAAAATTAAGTTGTGTTGCAAAACGAATGGCTCGCATCATTCGTAACGGATCATCAGAATAGGTTATATTAGGATCTAAGGGTGTTTTGATAATTCCATTTTTCAAATCAGACGCTCCATTAAATGGATCTAATAATACGCCATAGTCTTTCTGATTTAAACTCAATGCCATGGCATTAATGGTAAAATCTCTACGGTTTTGATCGTCTTGTAATGTTCCTTCTTTTACTTGTGGATTTCTACTTTCTTTAGCATAAGATTCTTTCCTAGCACCAACGAATTCAATTTCAACTTCTTTAAATCTCAACATAGCCGTACCATAAGTTTTAAAGACTTGCACTTTCGGTTTATGAGGTAATAAATTTGCTACTTTTTTAGCCAATGCTATACCACTACCTACCGTAACAATATCTATATCTTTTGCTCCACTATTTCTTTGCAATAAAAAATCACGGACAAACCCTCCGATTACATAACTTTCTAACTGTAATGCTGAAGATGCTTTTGAAATATAATCAAATATTTCTGAGTTTAATGCTTGTTTATAAATTGGCATGAACTTATTTTTTATTATTTGCCACAAATACACGAATTTTTAATCTTGCATTGGAAATTATTTAAATGTTTTTATAAAACCACCCTTTTATAATCTAATATATCTTCATGAAAATTTGCTAAAATTGCTAATTTACATTTTGATACTCTAAGGTAATTTATACATTGGGCCAAATGCTTATCGTGAAAACTATTAACAGATTTAATTTCTAAAATAATTTTGTCTTAACTATTATTCTATTATCCTCACTAATCACCTTCCCATAGGGAAGGATTCATGTTCATTTCTTTAACAACACTTATTCCAATTCGTGTATTCGTGGCATATTATACAACTCTCCTCAATACCTCTTAATCTCTAATCACTACTAACTCTCCTTCAACATTAATTTTAATTATTCTTGATGGAACATTTGCAATTTCATTATGCCGCAAATTTACCACATAATCAACCCCATCCAAAATAGATTTGTCAATTTCTTGAAAAGATTTCGGAGTAGGCCTACCGCTACTATTTGCTGAAGTTGAAACCAGAGGTTTACCAAATTCTTTGATAACATTTTTACAAAATTCATCTTGTACAATTCTTATGGCAATGGTATTGTCTTTTGCTATCACATTTCTGGCTAATCCCAAAGGGTTATTGTAAATAATGGTAGTTGGTCTTTTTGACGTTTTAAGTATTGAAATTGCTTTTTCTGGAATTTTATTTACATAAGTTCGCAACATGTCAATACTGTCCACCAAAATAATCAAACTTTTACTTTCACTACGTTTTTTAATTAGATAAATTTTTGCAACAGCTTTTTGGTTGGTGGCATCGCAACCAATACCCCAAACAGTATCTGTTGGATAGAGAACAGTATTACCGTCATTTAGTGTTTTAATAGTTTTTTGGATCTCGACTTGCATAAATCATCACTTTTTTACCCTCACCACAGTAGCATATTGGGGATATTTGATATCCATAGCTGTAAAAAGCACAGGTATATTATACAAAATTGGTTTTAAAGATTTACTTCCATTGATACCAATATGGGTAACAATTTCATAACCTAAATTGGTATACATATTTTTAATACTTTTTTTAGTAAAAAAACGCATATGGGTCTTATCCAAAACGCCATAGCTTTGATATTCAAACTCTTTTTTGACCAAAAGCTTTATAAAAACATTGTGATACCTGATGTTTGGAATTGAACTGATAATAACCCCATTTGGAGATAATTTACCCTTTATATTCTCTAAAACTGTATAAGGATCTACCAAATGTTCTAAAACATCATTAAAATAAATAGCATCAAAATAATCATTTGGTAAATTTTCAATATGATCTTCGCAAGGGCCAATAAAGGTTTTAAAAAGAATGTCTTTAGCTTTTAAAGCTTCTTTCTCCATATATTCAATACCCCAAACTTCTGCATTATTTCTATTTTTAACCGTTTCCGCAAAAAGACCATTACCGCAACCAACATCTAATATTTTTTTAGCAGTAGCAGGTAAGAAACTCAACATTTCCTCTCTAGTATTATTATAATAACCATCAGGTTTATTTTCGTAGTCCATTATTCGTTTTTTGATTAATTCGGCCTCTTAAAATACAAATTAACGAATTACTTTAGAAATATCATTTGTTTATTTAAATTTGGTTTTTCAAACGGCAGAATAATTTCTATGGATGTTTCCATTATTTCAATCAATTATAACAACAGTCAATTAACATTAGACTTTGTAAAATCTGTTATAAAACATACACCTTCTTCAATTACTTTTGAAATTATCATTATAGATAATTGTTCTAAAATTGAAGATTATAACAACTTAAAGCGATTGTTGGACAACTTTAATAGCAATCTTAAGATTATTAGAAGCAATATAAATACTGGTTTTGGTGGCGGTAATATGCTAGGTGTACAACATGCTAAGGGTACATATTTGGCCTTTATCAATAACGATATTCTTTTTACTGAAGATTGCTTTTCTTCTTTAAAATCCTTCATGGAAAATAATACAAATACTGGTGTAGCCACACCGCAACAACTTAATAGACATAAAAAACCAACTTCGTGTTTTGATTACTTTCATGGTATTAGAAAAGAACTTTTTGGTAGATGGATGGTTGAATTGACTTCTAAAAAAGTAAAAAGAGAGGCTAAATTATACCAAGAAACCGTCTGTGCCGATTTTATTCAAGGTTGTTTTATGTTTTTCGATGCTCAAAAATTTGCCAATGTAGGTGGATTCGATACCAATGTGTTTTTGTATTATGAAGAAATGGATATTTGTTTTAGATTAAAACAAAACGGCTATTCAAGTTGTTTATTTCCGGCAACTACATTTATCCATTTACATGGAGAAAGTACAGCTAATAATTATCTGATTAAAAAAGAATTACAATTATCAAAGCTTTATATTATTAGAAAAAACAACCTTTATATTAAATATAGTATTATACGTTCATTCATGCTTGTTAAATTTTTATTTAAAAGTTTTTTTAAACCCAAATATTGGAGTTTGTTTTTTATCATTATAACTGGAAAATATCTAGAGCATTCACTCAAACAAAAACAAAAGATTGAATTTATAAATTCACAATAATTACAAATGAAAAACAACACAACCGTCGCTTTAATTATAACAACATATAATTGGCACCAGGCGTTAGAATTAGTTTTATTGAGTGTTAAAAACCAAAGTTATATGCCCAATGAAGTTATAGTAGCTGATGATGGCTCAACTGATGAGACAAAAGAATTGATTAAAACATTTCAACAAAATTTTCCTACAAAATTAATTCATTTATGGCATGAAGATAAAGGTTTTCGTAGATCGGCAGTATTAAATATGGCATTTTCAAAAACTGACTCGCAATACTTAATACAACTAGATGGTGACTGTATCATACATAAAGATTTTATTAAAGATCATATGAATCACGCTGAAAAAGACACTTTTTTATTTGGTTCAAGAGTTAGTATTCAAAAATCATTTTTACCAACTCTTTTTGATAACAAAATAATACGCTTTAGCTTTTTTGCAAAAGGTATAAAAAAAAGAACACGTAACTTAAGAATATTATTATTAAGCAACCAATACAAAAGGAAAAATGAACTTTCTAAAAAACTAAGAGGGTGCAATCTATCTTTTTGGAAAGAAGATATAATAGCCATAAATGGATATAATGAAGATATGGAAGGTTGGGGAAGAGAAGATTCTGAAATGATAATTAGATTGTTAAACAAGGGTGTTTTAGGTAAAAGGTTAAGATATTGTGGCATTATTTACCATATTTATCATCTTGAAAAATCAAAAAGTCGATTAGACTTAAATGATGAAATACAACAAAATAGTATTAAGAATAAATCTACCTGGTGTGAAAATGGAATTGATAAATACTTATTCTAAATTTTAATGAAAAACTATAAAATACATAGTGAGTTTTTATTTCTTACAGCACAATTAATAGATATTATAGAAAATTTTTCTAGTAAAGGAAAGTTGGTTGGTGATGGAGATAGAAATAAAATTAAAATTTTTGAAATTGAAGGAAATACCATCAATATAAAATCATTTAAGATTCCGAATATTATCAATGGTATTGCCTATCAATATTTTAGAAAATCTAAAGCCCAACGCTCCTATGAATATGCCAATATGCTAATTCAAAAAAATATTGGTACACCTCAGCCTATTGCTTTTTATAAAAATAGTTCTTTTATGGGTTTAAAGGATAGTTATTATTTATGTCAGCATTTGAATTACGATTTAACGTTTAGAGAACTGGTAACCCAACCTGATTATCTTGATCACGAAAATATACTGAGAAAATTTACAAAGTTTACTTGGCAAATGCATGAAAAGGGTATTTATTTTAAAGACCATTCGCCCGGTAATACACTTATTGTGAAAAATGAAGATGATTATAGTTTCTACCTTGTTGACCTCAACAGAATGTCATTTTTTGAACTTGATTTTGAATCGAGAATGAAAAATTTTTCTAGGCTTACGCCAAAAAAGGAAATGGTGAGAATAATGAGCGATGAGTATGCTAAAATAAGTGGGCTGTCATTTGAAAAGGTTTTTGAAAAAATGTGGTTTTACACTCAACAATTCCAAGAGAAATATCATAGAAAAAAAAGGTTAAAGCAAAAATACTTGGGTAAAAAGAAATGATATAATATTCTGTAAATAAATTACTTTTTTTTATACAACTTCCTAAGCTCTATATACCTTTGTTTAACTTCAAAAGCATTTAATTTAGATATTTTATATCCCTTTTTTCCATCTAAAAACCCGAATCTAAGTATAAAATGATACATAAACCTATACATTGGTTTTAAGTAAAAATGATATAATGTTGGTTTTAAATTCTTAATAGACAATTCCTTTGCCCTTAATTGAGCATAAATAATTATTTTCTCTCTATAGCTTGTGTCATTTTTATAAGAGTAATGGTGCAATTTATTTTTTAAAATTTTAGTTTTCCCATTTACATCTAATGTTTCATGTACTAATTTTTCTTTATTATAATTTACAAAGTCTTTATTAAATAATCTATAAACCTTATCTGTTTGATATCCGCTGAAACGCAAAGGTATATTTTCAAAATAAAATTTTCTATAAAAACCGTAGGCAACAATATCGTTAGGATCTTTAAAAACTCCACTAATTTCAATTTGTAATTCCTTTGATAATCTTTCATCACCATCAATAAACAATACCCAATTGTTAGAGGCTTGCTCCAAAGCAAAATTACGTTGGTCAGAAAAATTGAGAAATTTGTGTTGTATCAATTTAACATTTTTATGTTTTTTTACTGCATCTACTGTTCCATCCGTACTAAAAGCATCAATGACAACTATTTCATCAGCAAAATTCACATTTTTAATTAAGCTATCAATATTTTCAATTTCGTTTAGGGTAATAATTAAAACTGATAATTTATTTTCTAACTTGTTTTCTATTATAATGTCTTTTAATGAAAGTGTCTTATTATCCGTTAAATTATATTCTAAAAAAGTTCTTAATTCATTAAGAAAATAGTTAGGCTTAAAGTTTTTATATAGCTGAATGGCATCTTTTTTTAATTCTTTTTCTGATTTCCCTATAAATAATTCAGGTTTATAGTCTTTTAAATGCACTGACTTATGAAATTTTCCATCTTCAAATGTTGCCCATATTCTTTTATCTATCCAAGGAGAAAATATTATAAATGATGGTTTGTTTAAAGATTTAGCTATATTAATGGCTCCACCATCATTTCCAATGATAAAATCGCAGTTATTCATTAAAGCGATGTACGCTCTAAGACTTTTCCCTAAAACATCAAAATAGATTCTATTTTGTGTTGGTTTTTTACAATGATTGTAAATGAATTTGGCATCATCAATTTGACTGGGAAAATAATTGAATAAAAGATTTACTTCAGCATTTTCAATAATAAAGTCTAAAACCTTAGACATTTCTGGTAAAGGAAACGTTTTATTATCTGAGCTGCCAATAATGGAAACCATTACCGTTTTTTTTGTTAAATCAACGCCATGAGAAGTTAGAAGCTTCTTGGCAATCTCATTTTCTTTAGAGGTAACATATAATTTTGGAATAGGATCTATGGCTATGTCAAGATCCAAAGGGGCTAATAAAGATAAGCGTCTTTCAATAGTTAAGCCTAAATTTGTTTTAGGTCTTTCAATAAGTTTGATATTATGAGTGTACAAAAATGATCTTCCTCTTTTCTGATATGATATTTTGGTCTTTGCACTAGAAAATAAAACAGTTAACCAACTTTCTAGTTTAGAATAAGCATCTATAACTATATCATACTTTTCTTGGCGAACAGACATAAGAAATTTTAAAAAAGACCATTTGTTTTTTCTATACTCTTCCTTAAATATGATTAAATTATCTATTGCCTTATTACCTTCAATAACGGGAATTGTAGATTCATACAACATATAATCAATTTGAGCATCCGGCAAGGCTTTTCTAAGATTATTACAAATAATTGAGCTGACCAAAACATCGCCAATCATTTTTTGTTGTATAACTAATATTTTCATGCTTATACGGCTACATCATTTTCGCGTAAGGCATCATTTAATGATGTTTTTTTGTTTGTACTTTCTTTACGTTTACCAATGATTAATGCACAAGGTACATTAAATTTTCCGGCAGGAAATTCTTTAGTATAGCTACCTGGAATAACCACCGATCTTGCGGGTACAACGCCCTTAGAAATTACAGGTTCATTACCTGTTACATCTATAATCTTAGTACTCATTGTTAAAACTACATTAGCTCCTAAAACAGCCTCTTCTTCAACTCTAACCCCTTCCACTACTATGCAACGAGAACCAATAAAACAATTGTCTTCTATAATTACCGGAGCAGCTTGTAATGGTTCTAATACACCTCCAATACCTACACCTCCAGAAAGGTGAACGTTTTTACCAATTTGAGCACAACTACCCACAGTTGCCCATGTATCAACCATAGTACCTTCATCAACATACGCTCCTATATTTACATAACTGGGCATTAAGATAGTTCCTGAAGAAATATAGGCTCCATGTCTGGCAACGGCATGAGGCACTACCCGAATTCCTTTTTCTGCGTACCCTTTTTTTAACGGAATTTTATCGTGATACTCAAATATACCGGCCTCTAGAACTTCCATCTTTTGAATTGGAAAATAAAGAACCACAGCTTTTTTTACCCATTCATTTACTTGCCAACCTGCTGCCATAGGTTGGGCAACACGTAATTTACCCTCATCTAATAAATCTATTACTTTTCTAATGGCATTAGTTGTATTAGTCTCTTTTAAAAGCTCACGATTATCCCATGCTTTTTCTATAATTTGCTGTAATTCTGTCATTTGTCTTTTTAGTTTTGCGTTTTAGTATCAAAACACGTTTATAATATAACCTCTAAATACTATCCTTATTCATTGTACATCAGCCGCTTTCCATCTAGGTAATTCCACAAAGATAATGGCTTCATTTAAAATAGGCATAAATTTTACCATAGTTATCACATAAAAGTTATTTTTGCATAAAATTTAAACATGGCTCGAATTTTGGCAATAGATTATGGAAGAAAAAGAACAGGTATAGCTGTAACTGATGAGTTGCAATTAATAGCATCTGGGCTAACAACTGTACCTACTCATGAAATTTTTAATTTTTTAAATGAATATATGAGTAAAGAAAATGTTGAATTATTTTTAGTTGGAGAGCCCAAGCAGATGAATAGTTTAGCTTCTGAGAGCGAGATATTAATTAAACCTTTCTTAGATAAACTTAAAAAACATTTTCCTGATATACCCATGCAAAGAGTAGATGAACGTTTTACTTCAAAAATGGCTTTTCAAACTATGATTGATGGTGGACTCAAAAAAAAACAACGCCAAAATAAAGCATTAATTGATGAAATTAGTGCAACAATTATTTTACAATCGTATCTTTACAATCTAAAAAAATAATTTAACAAATGGTATTACCCATAATTGCATACGGAGATTCTGTTTTAAGGAAAGTAGGTCTAGATATTGATAAGGATTTTCCTAATTTAGAAGAGCTTATCAATAACATGAAAGAGACAATGAAAAATGCTCGTGGTGTTGGTTTAGCTGCTCCACAAATAGGAAAATCTATACGTTTATTTATTGTAGACACCTCTCCATTTGGTGAAGATGATGAACTAGACTTAGAAGAACAAACTTTTTTAAAGGATTACAAAAAGGTTTTTATCAACCCAAAAATAATAAATGAAGAAGGTAATGAATGGGCTTTTACAGAAGGTTGTTTAAGTATCCCTAATATCAATGAAGATGTATTTAGAAATGAAATAGTTACTATTGAATATGTTGATGAAAATTTTAAAAAGCAGACTGAAACTCTAAAAGGTTTGGCTGCAAGAGTTATACAACATGAATACGATCATATTGAAGGGATTTTATTTACTGATAAATTATCCTCTTTAAAGAAAAGATTATTGAAGAAAAAATTAGAAAAAATAAGTAAAGGAATTATAGATGTTGATTACCGCATGAAATTTCCTAAAAAATAAAATATATGACATTAGAAAAAATAGTAGCTATATCGGGTAAACCGGGATTATTTGAAATTATTTCTCAAACCAAAGGAGGCTTGCTAGTAGCATCTCTTATTGATAAAAAAAGAATACCTGTAAGTGCAATGCATAATGTAAGTGTATTAAATGATATTGCCATTTATACTTATGAAGATGAAGTGCCTCTAAGAGACATCTTAAAAACAATAGCTAAAAAACTAAAAAATAAAGAAGCCTTAAATCATAAAGAGAGTAATGATAAACTTACTGCATTTTTTAGTGAGGTGTTACCAAATTATGATGAAGAAAGGGTATATGCTTCTAACATTAAAAAAGTAGTACAATGGTATAATATTTTATCAACAGCAAAATTTGATTTTTCTACAATCAAAGAAGATGCTACTGATGAAGAAGAATAGTCTTTAGTAAGACTTACTCCTTAAACAAAGCTACAGAAGATAAAATCTCAACCAAGAATCATTACTTTGAACAACGTATAATATGAACTCAAGAGCAAAACATTTAGAAGCGTTTGGTAATCTATTAGATATTATGGATGAGATTCGCGAAAAATGTCCTTGGGATAAAAAACAGACACTTCAATCTTTACGGCATTTGACCATTGAAGAAAC
>DEIV01000129.1:0-54435 GCA_002352665.1 Flavobacteriaceae bacterium UBA2765 | reverse complement strand
AGGCGATTTACTGTTACATATTATTTTTTATGCAAAGATCGCTTCAGAGACGAAGGCATTTGACATTACCGATGTTATTAAAAATATAACTGAAAAATTAATTCATAGACACCCACATGTTTTTGGAGACGTTACTGTAAATTCAGTTGCCGAAGTAGAAAAAAATTGGGAGAATTTAAAATTGAAAGAGGGCAGAAAATCTGTATTAGAAGGTGTTCCAAAATCATTGCCGGCAATGATAAAGGCTTCTAGAATTCAAGACAAAGCTGCCTGTTCAGGATTTGATTGGGATAAACGTGATCAGGTTTACGAAAAGGTAAAAGAAGAAATTTTTGAACTAGAATCAGAAATAAATAAGGGTAATACCAATGCTATTGAGAGTGAGTTTGGAGATGTGTTATTTTCATTGATTAATTATGCAAGATTTATTGATATTGATCCGGAAAGTGCCTTAGAAAAAACCAATAAAAAATTTATCAATAGATTTCAATATCTAGAGCAAGAAGCCGAAAAAGAAGGCAAACAACTTTCTGAAATGACCTTAGGTGACATGGATATCCATTGGGAAAAGTCAAAGCACTTTTTCAAATAGCAAAGCTGAAAAAAGTCAAAGCACTTTTTTAAATGACGCATATAATCATGATGAATTTATTTCAAGGTCTGCCTCTATTATCACATTGATTTACTGTATTATGAGATTCTGAAACAAGCCTATAGGCCACTTGTCAACCTTTAGAGGAACGAAGCAGGTTCAAAATGACGTACATTGTGAAGTTTTAAGCCTTAACAGATAATCGATATATTTTATTTAAATTAGCTAAAATCCCACCTCTATGAAAGCTATTAAACTATTTTTACCCTTTTTAATATTACTTGTTTTTATCAGTTGCAAAAAAGACCAAAACGCAGAGCCCGAAACTCAAAACTCAAAACTCGAAAATTCTGAATCTACAGAAAAGCATTTTGCTATAGTTATTCATGGTGGTGCCGGAACTATTAAAAAAGAAAATATGACTGCTGAGCAAGAAAAAGCATATACTGAAAAGTTACAAGAAGCGATTAACACAGGTTATGCCATTTTAGAAAATGGTGGTAGCTCACTAGAAGCTGTCCAAAAAACAATTAACATTATGGAAGATTCTCCACTCTTTAATGCAGGTAAAGGAGCCGTTTTTAATAGTAATGGGAAAAATGAATTAGATGCCTCAATAATGGATGGAAAATCATTGAATTCCGGAGCTGTAGCCGGTGTACAGCAAATTAAAAACCCTATCAATGCTGCCAGAATTGTTATGGATAGTACGCGTCATGTTATGCTGTCAGGTAAGGGAGCTGAGGATTTTGCCAAACAATATGGTATTACTTTTGTTGATGATCGTTATTTTTTTACAGAAAAAAGAATGCAACAACTACAAAAAGCACAAGGTAAAAATAAAGTTCAGTTAGATCATGCCAATATTGAAAACGATGAATTGGTGGATGATCATAAATATGGTACTGTTGGCGCTGTTGCTATTGATAAAAATGGCAATATTGCTGCTGCAACTTCAACTGGTGGCATGACCAATAAAAAATATGGCCGCATAGGAGACTCACCTATTATTGGTGCTGGCACCTATGCTAACAATAAGACTTGTGGTGTTTCTGCAACCGGCACTGGTGAATACTTTATCCGTACTGTAGCTGCTCATGAAACCTCAAGCTTAATGCTTTATAAAAATTTAAGTCTTAAAGCGTCATTAGATAATGTGGTGCAACAAATTGGCGATTTAGGTGGAGATGGTGGCATGGTAGCCTTAGACAAAGATGCAAATATTGCTTGGTCTTTTAATACCGAAGGTATGTATAGAGGTTATAAAAAATCAAATGGAGAAAATGTTTTAAAATTTTATGAAGAATAAAATAGTAACTATTATTCGACTTACAACCTTAAAGTTGTTATTCATTATAATATAAACCACAGAAAAGTTGTAGAAATAGAATCTTAATAATTAAATTGTATCTTTTTTGCTAGGCCGTTTTCTTATATAATTTATTTGTAATTTAGCTAGGCTGATTATTGTTATTCAATTGTATGTTTTAGTGTGATCATATATCTAAATACTAAAAAAACTAGCCGATTCAATAATCTTAATTTAATATGAGATTTTAGTATATGATTGTAAAAGATGTAACCAATTACCTTGAAGAGTTAGCACCGCTACAATACGCTGAAGATTTTGACAACGTGGGGCTACTTGTGGGTAATTATCAAGCCAAGATAACAGGTGTTTTAGTTACTTTAGACACCTTAGAATACATTGTAGATGAGGCGATTAAAAAAAAATGTAATTTAATTGTCAGCTTTCATCCAATTATTTTTTCGGGATTAAAAAAGCTAAATGGAAATACTTATGTTGAAAGAGTCGTTTTAAAGGCCATTAAAAATAATATTGCCATTTACAGTATGCATACTGCATTAGACAATTGTTATAAAGGTGTTTCTGCAAAAATGGCTGAAAAATTAAATTTAAAAAAACCCAAAATACTACTTCCTAAACAAGGGCTAATTAAAAAATTAACGACTTATGTACCTATTGATACTGCAGAAAAAGTAAGAACATCTCTATTTAATGCTGGTGCCGGTGCTATAGGTAATTATAACGATTGTAGTTTTAATGTAGATGGTCTTGGCACTTATGAAGGTAATGATGAATCAAATCCAACTTTAGGTAAGAAAGGAGAATTTCATACAGAAAAAGAAACTTTTATAAGTGTTGTTTTTGAAAAGCACTTAGAGAAAAACATTCTTAAAACGTTGTTTAAATCGCATCCGTATGAAGAAGTTGCTTATGACATTGTAACTACCAATAATACGCATCAACATATTGGTATGGGTATGGTTGGTACTTTGCCAAAAACAGTATCAGAAATTGATTTCTTAACTAAATTAAAAGAAATTTTTAATATAAAAAGTATTCGTCACTCTCAATTCTTAAATAAACCGATAAAAAAAGTGGCAGTGCTTGGTGGTTCAGGTAGTTTTGCCATTGAAGCGGCAAAACAGACCAATGCTGACATTTATATATCCTCTGACTTTAAATACCACGATTTTTATAAAGCTGAAAATCAGATAGTTTTAGCAGATATTGGTCATTATGAAAGCGAACAGTTTACAAAAAATCTTTTAGTAGATTATCTTACGAAAAAATTCCGTAATTTTGCACCCGCCTTACCATCAGGTAAGGTCATTTTATCAGAATTAAATACAAATCCTATCAACTACATTTAAAAATGGCAAAAAAAGAATTAACCGTTGAAGATAAACTAAGAGCATTATACGATTTACAATTGATAGATTCTCGCATTGACGAAATCAAAAGCACCAGAGGAGAATTACCTTTAGAGGTTGAAGATTTAGAAGATGAAATTGAAGGTTTAAATACTAGGTTAACTAATTTTAATATTGACGTTGAAAATATTGAAACCAGTATTAAGAATAAAAAGAATACTATTGAAGAGGCCAAAGCTCTTATCAAAAAATACACAACACAACAAAAAAATGTTAGAAATAACAGAGAGTTTGACTCAATTAGTAAAGAAATTGAATTTCAAGATCTTGAAATTCAATTAGCGGATAAGCATATCAAAGAATTTTCTGTTAAAATTGAGCATAAAAATGAAATTATAGATGCAGCTAAAGAAAAGTTAAAGGATAAAAATTCACATTTAAAGCATAAAAAAGATGAGTTAGATGCCATTTTAGCTGAGACTGAGAAAGAAGAAAAAATGTTGCATAAAAAATTAGAAGAATATAAAAAATTAATTGATGAACGTTTATTGAACGCTTATAGTCGCATTCGTGCTAATGTAAAAAATGGATTAGCAGTAGTAGCTGTTGAAAGAGGAGCTTCAGGCGGATCGTTCTTTACAATACCACCTCAACAAATTGTAGAAATTGCTACAAGAAAGAAAATTACTACTGATGAACATAGCGGTAGAATTTTAGTTGATCCACAATTAGCAGAAGAAGAAAAACTTAAAATGGAAAAATTATTCTCGTAATTTTTCCTTAATACAAATTATAAAACCATTGAATTTCAATGGTTTTTTTATGCTTATATTTTATTTAAACCCTTAAGCATGTATAGTAATTTGATAGTTCCTTAAGGCTCATAAATTTACAACGACGGTCAAGCTGAACCTGCATCGCAGGCAGCTACGGTGTACCCACAAATAAAGATACGAGTAAAGCTCCCCTCTTCGGATGAAGAGGGGAATGAATTCGCTCATTTCTAAAAATTTAAGTGTTGGATAAAAGTATATTGAGCGAAGAAAGGGGAGTTTGATAACACTAATCTTTGGTGTTAATCTCAAAAAATTTGTAAAAAACGACCCTGCCTAGCGGCAGGCAGGTATGGTTTGAGCTTTCAATCCCTCCGTCCACGCCAAAAAGCGTGGCCACTTCCCTTTATCTAAAGCGAGGAGCTCACAACTGATCTAAAAAAAATGTAGGTACACCGTAGCTCGCAGGCAGGCAGGCTTTTTTCAGAATCTCATTGTGCTGTAAATCAGTGCGACAATAAGATACCCAGAAACAAGTTCAGGGTGACATGACAATGTGACCAAAAATGGATATACCTAATATTATCGAGTAAGAATATCAGTCAAAAGCAAAAATAGAAACCATAGTGTTTAACTATCTATGGATCCTAAAACCCTTTTCATAAAGGCATTTAAAGCTTCCTTTTTTGGAGTTCCCTCTTTAATCATTTTATCAACTTCTATAGCTCCATATAAATTAGAAATAACTTCTCCTAAAACATCTAATTCCTCATCTTTCAACGAAGCTACTTCTGTCAATGCCTCTAGAGTCTCAATTGTTTCAATAATATAATCTTCATCATTTTCTTCTATGAAATTGGTGAGATGCTTAATTATGGGTAGTTTCATCTGTTTCTATTAATTGGTTATTTATATGGGAAATTTTACTGTCATTTTATTAAACGGTTAATCCACTATTCATAAATGCTTTATATATTTTAATTCAGTATTAAACAACAATCATTGATTTTTCTCACTGCTAAGAAATAAAAAAACATGGCGATTTTTTCTAAAAATTATAAGATTTATGTTAGTCGATATTTTTAAGCATCAAGCATTAAACTTGACTCCAACTGACAGTAGATTTTTAATTAGAAACTACCTCATTTACTAAATCTTTTAAAATTTCAAACTTATTGGTTTGTGTTTGGTTTACAAAAGCTCCGTCTTTAAATGTTGCAAAAGTGGGTAAATTATCAACCGTAGCTAACTTACGCGATTCTGGAAATTTTTCAGCATCAGCATAAATAAAAACCATATCCTCATTTTCTATTGCTAATTTTTTAAACTTAGGATTCATAATTCTACAGTTACCACACCATGTTGCTGCATATTGCACCACCACCGTTTTATTATCAGCAATTATTGCTGATAGATTATCTTGATCTAATTCTTTTATCATAAATATTTTTAATTTTTATATTATAAAACCTAAATTCCAATTTTTAAATTGGAATTTAGGTTTTATCTAATCAAATCCCGATTCTCCCTACGGTTATACGGGATATACAATTTTCATTAATTAATGAGAAGCCAAATAATCGGCTGTTCCTTTTAAAGTTGCGTTCATTGCATCTTTGCCTTCTTCCCAATTTGCAGGACATACTTCTCCTTTTTCTTGAACATGAGTATAAGCATCAATTAAACGCAAATATTCATTTACATTTCTACCTAAGGGCATATGATTTATCCCTTCATGAAAAACCAAGCCATCTTCATCAATTAAATAGGTAGCTCTATAAGTTACATTATCTCCTTCTACCTGTACGGTTCCGGTGTTTTCATCATAAACCTCATTGGTAATATCTAAAATACCTAATATACTAGATAAATTACGATTGCTATCCGCTAAAATTGGGTAAGTAACACCTTCAATTCCACCATTATCTTTTGCAGTACTTAACCATGCAAAATGCACTTCCGGAGTATCACATGAGGCTCCGATTACCAAAGTATTCCTTTTTTCAAATTCACCTATTGCCGCTTGAAAAGCATGCAATTCTGTTGGACAAACAAAAGTAAAATCTTTTGGGTACCAAAATAATACTACTTTCTTTTTGTTTTTAACTGCTTCATCTAATACATTTACTCTAAATGTATCGCCCATATCATTCATTGCATCTACCTCTAAATTTGGGAATTTTTTACCTACTATTGCCATTGTTTTTATTTTTTATTATTATTAATTATCAGGATTTAACTTTGAGATTTAAATTATAGATTAACCTAGTAAAATTCTTATCCCAATTCCTCCTTCTTTACAAGTACAAATATACCATAGAAAAATTTTAGATGCGAATAATACCAGTGCATTTTTTTATATTGATATAAGAATAATTTATATTGAAATATTAAGGATAATTATTTCTTATAAGCAAACACATTATACAACATCTTTTATAGCTGCTTGACATTCTCACTAAAAAAGATTAGCTTCGTTCCTACTCGTTCGGTTGGAGGGTATCAGTTACTAAACATGAATTGAAACTTATTTTGGTCTGACGTAGGACAACATAAGAGAGAAACATTCCGAAATTGAAAATGCTTTTAGATAATTTAGAATACTTAACCATCCAAAATCAAGTAACTGCTTTTCCAAAGCATTATCACGAAACATTTTGCATTTCACTTATCCATAAAGGAATAGAACAAATCGATTTAGAAGGACAAAGCCTTTATAGTGAATCCGGGAGCATTACAATAACAAACCCTTACGAAATACATTCTAATCCTCTCATTGATTCTAACTTTCAACTTGAATTTGACACTATTTACATTTCAAAAGATTTAATGAAATACCTCTTTAATGGAAAAAACGTAATTTTCATTAATCGAAAAATTAACAATGGAAAAGCAAATCAACTTTTTATTCAATTAAAAAATGCGATGGATTTAAATAATGTTAAGGCTATTGAATATTTGCTATTTCAATTTGTGGCAATCGTCAAACACTATTCTCAAATAAAAAAAGAAAAATATTCACGATTAAATTTCGGTTCTCTTAATAATATAAATGACTTTATTGACAATAATATAACTAATAAATTTTGCCTTGATGAACTATCCAAAATAGCAAATTTGAATAAATATGGGTTTGCTAAAAAATTTAAAGCATCAACTGGAATGACAACAATGAATTATATTATGATGAAAAAGATATTTTCAAGCAAAAAATTGATTACTGAACATTCAGAATTAACTCAAATTGCCTATGATTATCAGTTTTCAGATATGGCACATTTCTCAAAAACATTTAAGCGTTATATTGGTGTTTCTCCTAAAACATTTCAAAAAAATATTTCAAGTTTTATATAATTGTCAAGATTATACAAGTAGCTCTTTTCTAATACAATTACTTTTGGTGTATAAATAGACTTTATGAAATACGCAATTCACCTAATTTTTTGTTTTCTATTAGCTTCACCAACACTTTATGCTCAATCCATAGATGATGAATTATCTATCAAAAAAATGTCTAAAGATCTTGAAATTTTCAAGAATATAAGATTCAAAGCCAACTCTGGGTTATATAAATACCGTACAGAAAAAGAAATTGACAGCATATATCAGTGGGCTTTCAAAGAAGTTGAAAAGTCAAAAACATATAGAGATTTTTACAATATTATTTGTGCCTTGACTGACTTTGAAGGTAGCTTACATAATGACACAGCCTTGCCTAGCAAAATATACGAATCATTGAAAAATGAAAAAAAAGGTTATTTTCCATATCCTTTGAAATTAATTGAAGGGAAATGGATTTTAAATTTTAAGAACAAAGAAATATCTCTTGGCTCAGAAATCATATCTATTAACGACAATAAAATGATAGAGGTGATTTCAAGTTTATATAAATATTACACTACTGACGGAATTAATAAAACAGGAAAAGCAATAGGGATAAATTATAGGTTTAGTAAATATTACCGTCTTCATTATGGAAAACAAAATGTATTTACTGTTACATATCGAGAAAATAATTCAGCTGAAATTAAACAAGTATCTCTTAACAGTATTGGATTTTCTGAATACTTTAAAAATTTCAATAATCGATTTTCAAAACCATTTGACGAACCTAATTATAAAGATTGGGATATAAATGAGATATACTCATATAGAAATATTAACAAAAAAACAGGTCTGTTAACTATTAATTCTTTTGCGATTGGAGATAATGAAAAATCAATAGAACATATAGTATATGCAAAATTTTTAGATAGTGTTTTTAGTAAAATAAAGAAAAGCAATACCTCTAATTTAATAGTAGATATACGTCATAATGGAGGAGGAACAGATCCAAATGAATTGGTGGTTTATGAATATCTTACTAAAACAAATTTCTCAGAAAATAAAAATGCTTGGATTAGTTTTCAAAAAATTCCATATTTGAAATATATTGAAACTAAAGTTCCTTCGTTTTTGCGATTTTTAGGTGTAATAAAATACAATCGTTATTTTAGAAAAGAATTCCCTATTGAAAAAGACGGAAGATTTTATCAAAGTTCCTTAAGTGAAGACCATAAAATACGAGTGCCTAATGAAAATACTTTTAAAGGTGAAATTTTTTTGCTAATTAGTCCAAGGGTTGCTTCAGCGGGAAGTAATTTCGGCTCTTTAGTTGCAAGTAATGATAATACCACAATAATTGGAGAAGAAACTATGGGAGGATATTACGGGCATAATGGACATACTCCTATGTCTTACATTCTTCCAAAATCAAAAATTATCACTAGTTTCTCTGTAGTAAATTTGGAACAATATGTTAATAAGAAGGAAAATCAAATTTATAATAGAGGAATAATTCCAAATTATAATATTACTCAATCATATAATGATTATCTAAATCAAATTGACACCCAAATGAACTTTGTTCTGCATTTAATAAAAACGGAAAATAAATAATGTTTCCTAGCACTGGTAATCCTCAAACAAGCAACCTAGAAACATGTAAATAGCTAATTTTAGACCTATTTTTAGTTATTTTAAAGTCTGTTTGACATTCTAGTTACAATAGGTTAGCTTAGTTTCTGTCTGTCTATCAGACGGGTTGAGTAGCTCAACATAAATTGAAACTAATTTTAGCCTTGCGTTCTACGTTATTATGACCAAACAAAAATTTCACTCAAATTTTCAAAAAAAATAAAGAGTAAATAATTAATTAGACGGTATCGTTTAGTGTAATAATTATTTATATATTTGCATAATTAAACGATACCGTCTAATTATGCCAAAAATAATAGCGAAAAAACAAAACTGGATATTTCTAGGATACAAACTCTTTTCTGAACAAGGAATATCAGGAATTGTAGTCGAAAAAATGGCTAAAAAATTGGGAGTTAACAAATCAAGTTTTTACTGGTACTTTAAAACTAAAAAAGATTTTGTAAATGAAATAATATCTTACTGGGTTTCGACAAATACCAATCAAATAATTTTAATAACCGATAGTGAAAAATCTGGAAAAGAAAGATTTGAAAAACTAATTGAACTGTCATTTACGAAAGGTCACTTTTTAGATTTTAACTTCTTTTTAAAGAGATATGCTCTGAAAAATCAAAAAATTCAATCTATTATAGATAAGATTGACAATCAAAGAATATCATACACAAAGAATATTCTAACTGACATGAATTTCTCTGCAATTGAAGCAGAAACGAAATCAATATTGTTATATAAATATCTAATTGGTTATCACGAAATGATACGTTACAAAAAACAGAATAAAAATTACAAAACAGAGGTTAAAAAAGAAATCAATCAATTTATAAAATATTAGCAAATGAAAACAAAAAACAAGTATTTGATTATTGCTGGAATTTTCAACTCTATAACCTTTTTTTTACATTTAATTGGGGGACAATTAGATCTAGTAAATCCAATGATAGAAACCACTTTAAGTATTCGGAAAAGTTCTCAATTGATTGGAGCCTGGAATATGGTGACCATTATACTTTTAGCAACTTCCTATGTTTTATTATCGGCAGGATTTAAAAAAAAATATGCTACAAACATAGAATTAATTAGACTAATAGGTTACTTAAATTTGTCCTTTTGTTTACCATTTATTATTGCTAGTTTTTACTATGGCCTATTGGTTCCTCAATGGATTTTCTTTCTGCCAATAGGAGTATTTACGATGCTTGGATTAAAAAAGGTTGAAAATGATGCTTAGAATTGGGGGATATATAAATATAATAATTGCTATCGGACATATCATTGGACTGATTTGGGCTCAACAAATGTTTGAAGTAACTGGAATAGGAACAGAAATGAATGAACTTGCCCTAACTCATTGGTCATTACCGTATATATTGACCATTTTGGTTTCAATTGTATTTTTTATTTTCGGACTTTACGGACTATCAGCAGATGAAATAATCAGAAAAGTACCATTCTTGAAATTGGGAATATTTGCGATTGCTGCGATTTATATAGTTCGTGGCATTGGAGAATTAATATTTGATATTTCAAGACAAGAAGCAGATCCCATTGCTGAGACAATTTATTCGTTAATTGCATTATCAATTGGATTTTTATTTCTAATGGGTGGGTTGAAAAAATGGAAATTGAAAAGTAAATAACAAACGTAAAACAATGTTATATTAAATAATTTTCTATCCTTAGCTACCACACCATAGCATATCCATTAAATAAAACCATCTAACCTCTATAAATCACATTTTCTTAATATCTATCTTTCTAACTATAAAACTCAGTACTCCCAAAACTAGGATACAACATAATAATCTGAAAATATAATAGGAATTGTGTAATAACCCTCCAAAATAATCAAAAAAAGAAATTCCATTGAGAACTGCATACGTCATCATAAAAAACAACACTTCAAATAGTTTTTTACCTTTAGTTAGTATACCCAATGTTGCAGCAAATAATACTATAAACATCCCACCTATAACAATAGACAATACGGCTGTAAAATTTAACACAAATAGTAAACGGATCAATAATGGCAAGGCCAAAAACAACATTAAAACAAATCCCGCTATCAATTGAGAAGTTAACATTCTACTTAAAGGTTTATAGGATGCAAATGCGAAATAATGCACATTGTGAGTTACCTCTTTAGTTGTGAGTCCGGATAACCAATTCACCTGTAAAAACCATAAAACTGGCAACACCATTTGATGTGCAATTTTTATAGGAAGAATACCAAGTAATATCATTCCAATAATATTTAATATCCATAGCCATTTTTTACCTTTTCTGAACAATAACAAAAATTCAGTTTTTAATAATGGGAAAATGTTATAGTTTATTTTAGTTTTAGGTAAACTTGACACATTTATATCTTTTACTAAAGTTGGTTGAGTATTGATACTTGTTATTTTCTTTACTGAAATCCCTTCTTTTATATCAAATCGATGGAAAAAACCAGAAATGAGAAATATTATAAGTACACCCAAACCAATCCAAAGAAAACGGCTTATGATAAATGATAATGGGAAGTCTACTCCATTGAATTCAAATTTATTTGTTTTTTCAAAATTCCCAATCACGTAACCAATGGACAAATCGGTGATTTTGTCAGTATTAGTGATTTCTCTCACGCTTTCTTCTAGTTGATGCATTACAATTTTACTTCCAAAAATATCCAATGAAAATTCATTTTCAGTTTTAGGAGAAAACACCAACAGTGAAGAAAATATAAAGAAGAACCCAACATTTTGAGCTACAGAATATTTTCCAAGAAACACTTCAAAAACAATCGCTAAAACTGAAATTAAAAATAATGAAGGAATTGTAATAAGTATATAAGGTTTTATAAATTGAAAAGGTTCAAATGGAAATCCGTCATTGTATAAAAAGAAGAGTAAAATACTCATTGTAAACACAGCCAAAAGAATAGTTAATAGCACTAAAAAATTACTAATTACTTTAGAAAATAAATATTTAAAATTATTGATTCTTGTAGTTGCAATAATCTGACCTACTTTTGTGTTTATATCTGTTTTAATGCTACTATTAACTAAATAAAATCCTATTAACGACAAGAAAATACTTGTCATGATTGCAGTTACATAACCAAACCACGCTGAGTTGTAGTAACCAATATGATCAGCAATTCTAATAGTAGAATAGTTTGCATTTGGTTCTGGCACAAAAGTATAAGAAATTGCTAAGCTCGCACAAAGTGTAATTAAAAAAGCATAACTTCTTGTTCGTTGCAAATAATCTGATTTTATAATAGTGGAAAATGATTTCATTTTATTTCGTTTTAGTTAAGTATAAGTATGCATCCTCTAAATTGGCTTCTTGTACTTTTGCATCATCAGTAGAATTTTCTGAAATATATCGTACTTGTAACTTTCCTTGTTTACGTTTCGTACTTACTACAATATGATTGATTTTAAAACTAGAAAACTTCTCTTTTTCAATAGTAGTTTCAAATACTTTTCCTTCTACTTTTTTTACAATATTTTCTGATTCACCTTTTGTTATTAGCGAACCGTTTTTCATAATAGCCACCTTATCTGCAATAGTATCAATATCAGATACAATATGTGATGATAAAATCACGATACAATCATTTGCTAAGTCTGAAATCAGATTTCTAAAACGGACACGTTCTTCCGGATCTAAACCTACGGTTGGCTCATCGAAAATGATAACTTTAGGGTTGTTTAATAGAGCCTGGGCTATACCTACGCGTTGTTTCATTCCTCCAGAATAACTCCCTATAGGCTTATTAGCAGCTTCTATTAAATTTAAACCTTCTAACAATTGGGTAATTCTACTTTTTAAATTTTTTCCTCCAACACCCTTTAATGACCCTAAATATTCTAAAAATTCAAAGGAATTTAAATTAGGATAGACTCCAAAATCTTGAGGTAAAAAGCCAAGTTGTTTTCGTATGTAATTAGGGTCTTTGATTATATTATTTCTGTTTAAAAGTATAACACCATCAGTTGGCTTGCTTACGGTAGCTATCATTTTTAGTAAAGTAGATTTTCCTGCTCCATTTGGCCCTAACAAACCCAGTATTCCTTTTTCTATGGTGATAGAAAAATCTTTTAATCCGTAGGTATTTTTGTTATATCGTTTTGATACGTTTTGAATTTCTAATTGCATCGTTTCTAGTTTTTATCTGAATTAATACGTGCTATCGTTGTTGTGAATCCGTTTTGACTAAACGTTAATGCATCCTCGTCATCTTTAATTAAGGTAAGGCTTGCACCCACAGTTGTATCATAAAGTGTTGTTTCATCCTTATGTAGTAACTGACTCTTCACACCTTGTGCTTCAACAAATAAATAGAGCTTATCCTTTTCTAATAAAATCTCAAAAGTCATATTTGCTTCTTTCAACAAATATTTACCAACGTACTTTTTAAATAATCCAATATCAGTTTTAAAATTTTCAATTTCTTTATCATCGAAATAGGAAAAAACATCGTTTTTAATAGCATTTTTAAACGGTACTCTTATTGTATTTGAAAATACTAAAAACAGACTTTTAGTTTCAGGATTATATGCATTACTAAAAGAATACCCAATGTTATTACCGCCATGTCCATAAAGTGTTAAGCCATTATGGTTTGATTTCATTAATCCTAATCCGTAATCATCACTACCTTTATTCATCATTTGTTGTACCGTTTCATTTTTCAATAAAATTTCTGTTTCAAAAAGGGATGTATAAAACTTTTCCATATCAGTTAATGTAGAAGCGATACTACCAGCAGCATTGGCAATTATTGCGAAATAACGATAATCTAAATATTCAGTTACGTCTTTTTCGTTATGATAAGGTGTTACTAAATTTGGAATACTTTTATACACATAAGGATAGGTGTGTTTTAATCCTAAAGGTTCAATAATCCGTTCTCTTAACAAGTCAAAATAGCTTTGATCTGTAATTTTTTCAATTATTTTACCCAATAAAAGGTAGTTGGTATTGTTATACTCATGTTTACCTATCATTTCAGGATTATTACTCCCAATATTATCCAATAAATTAATAGCATAAATAGAATCGTTTTTTGCATAAAATGCAGTTCCTATATTTTTACCAATAACATCATCTAAACCGCTTTCATGTATTAGTAAAGTTTCTATAGTTAAAGAACCGTCTACATTTTGTATAGGTGTAAGAAAAGAACCAATACTGTCGGTTAGTTTTAGATTTCCTTGTTCTATTTCTTGTAATAACAGAATGGCTGTAAACGTTTTAGTTGCACTACCAATATTAAAAACTTTGTTTTTGTTTAAATCAAAATCGCCCATACTAAAAGTATTTATCTCATTGTTTTTCTTCACCAAAACTCCCACTCCATTATGTTGTTCTTTTAATAATGTGGTATATTTCTTTTTTAGTGTTTCTAAAGTTTTTTCTTGTCCAAGAACAATGCCTTGAATTAATAAAAAAATAATGATTGTAATTTGTTTTAAATTTTTCATATTAAAATGTTTTTTAAATTTATACTCCAAAACTACAAGGACATCCTTGTTTTCTAAAATAAGAATGACCAACACATCTGACAAAATGATAAACCAATTAAAACCCTTTCATCATGAAAACAACACCGTTTAGATAGAAAGTAAGTGTCCATGTCATTAAAACTTGGCTGTTTACAGTTCAAAACTGTATTTTTGGATAGATCTTAAAGAAATTTGATGATAAAATTTGATAAACTAATTGATAATAAAATAGCACAGAACCTCTTTATTTGGATGTGCCTTTTTATTATACTTGCAGGCTCTACTCAAGGAGAAAATAAACTTTTAGTTTCTTTCTATATTATCTTATTACTAGCCCCTGCTGTGTATATCAACAACCTCTATATTCTTCCTATTATAAAGAAAAGTAAAGGCTTGTTTTTTTTCTTATTCTTTATTAATGCTCTAGTTTTTTCTGCTATTGCAGTTTTTTTAATCAATCACTTTTCTAATGAGCATTTTAACCTGATAAAGTTTTTTAACTTTATTGGTATTATGGTATTGGCAAACTCCTTTGGTACAGCTATAAAATTAGCAAGAGATAGTTTTACCCAACGTCAGCAAGAAAAAGAAGCTGAACTAAAATTATTAAAAGCACAGTTAAACCCTCATTTTTTATTCAACACCTTAAATAATTTGTATGGTTTATCAGTAATAAAATCTAACAAGCTTCCTAGTTTAATGCTTAAACTATCTGACTTATTACGTTATAGCCTTTATGAAACAAAAGAAAGTTTTGTACCCTTAGAAAAAGAAATTCAGTATTTAGAAAATTACATCGCTTTAGAGAAGATTAGATTGGAAGAAAAATCAGAAATTACGTTTACAAAAAGTGGACGATTTACAACTAAAAAAATTGCCCCCATGCTACTCATTGTTTTTGTAGAAAATGCATTTAAGCATCTAGGTATTACAAAAGATAAAAACAGCAAGGTTTGTATTACTTTAGAGGTCTTTAATGACAACCTACACTTTAAATGTTCAAATACCATTGACAATACAGGTATAGAAGCACACCATTTAGAAAAAAAGAATAGCGGTATAGGCTTACAAAATGCAAAAAAACGATTGAAACTTATGTATCCTGACAAACACGATTTAACCATTGTTAAGGAGCAAGAAAATTACAGTGTACACTTAATACTTACTTTTGAATGAAACCCTTACAATGCATTATAGCAGATGATGAGCCTATTGCTCGTCAAATTTTGGAAAACTATATTAAAGAGATTCCAACGCTTACCCTAGTTGCCTCTTGCAAAGATGCTTTTGAAGTAATGAAAGTACTACAAGAACAAACTGTTGATTTACTCTTTTTAGACATCAATATGCCCAAATTATCAGGCTTAAGTTTATTAAAAACTTTACAAAACAGGCCTGATGTGATTATCACCACCGCCTATCCTGAATATGCATTAGAAGGTTTTGAACTTTCTGTAACTGATTATTTATTGAAACCTTTTTCATTAGAACGTTTTTTACAGGCAGTTTTAAAAGTACAGCAAAAAACAGCAACACAACCTAAAACCGTTGTTAATCAACATGAAGACATAACGCAACATATTTTTGTGAAGAGTGACAAGAAACTCATCAAGCTTACTATTGATGAAATTAATCATATTGAAGCCTATGGAAACTATGTTAAAATTTTTACCGATAAGATGATCTTAGTACCGCAAACCTTATCTGGTATTTCAGAAAAACTACCAACCAACTTCTTAAGGGTTCATAAATCTTTTGTGATTAATTTCAATAAGTTAAAATTGATAGATGGCCATCAAATTGTACTCACTACAAACACTAAACTACCTATTGGCAAAGCCTATAGAAAATTGGTTTTAGAAAAAATAGATGCCTAAGGTTTAGCTCTTTTAAAAGCAAAAAAAGCGTGTTTTTTTATTTCACTTTGATTACTTTACTTTTTAATTAAAAACGCTTAACTTCGTAGCACCCTGTTTGACAGGGCAGTAGTACTCGCTAAATACAAGTCAACACCCAATTTCAGCTTACTTTTAGCAATATTAATTTAACGAATTTAAGACATAAGGGATTGTAGGTAACTATAAATCTACGTTTGCATTCATTAAAACTGAACTAAATGACATTAAGAAAAGGTAAAACAAAATCGACTTTAGAAAGTTCTATTGAATCTGCCTTACTTGCTGTCGAAATTTACAACAAACCAAGAACACCATTTAGAGTTGAAGGATTTATAACTCAAATGATAATTGCTTGGACAAGGTTATTTCACGCACATTTTAACCATACGATTGGAAGTAAATATTATCATAAAAATTCAAATGGACGATATCAAACAATTGATGGTGAAAAAAAATCTTGGGAATTAAAAACTTGTATTTCCAAATTTGGAACTCTCGAAGCCGGAGTAAAATCTAATCTGACCTTTTTCATTAAATTAAGAAACAAAATTGAACATAGACATATTGATAGAGACGAAATCGGAATTATGATTTTCGGAGAATGCCAATCTCTGTTGTATAACTACGAAAATACCTTAATCGAGTTTTTCGGAGAAGACTATGCTCTTAACGAAAGCTTATCTTTTTCAATTCAATTTTCAAGACTTCGTAAGAAATCTCAAATCCAAGCGAGTAAAAAACTGCTTTCTAAAGAAATTAAGGAGCTAAAAACTTTTATTGACAATTATAGAACATCGTTATCAGACGAAGTTTTTAACACACAAGAATATAGCATCAAGCTAATTCAAGTTCCTAAAATAGCTAATACGAACAGAAATGACTTGGCTGTGGAATTTGTGAATTGGAATTCAATTTCTGAAGCCGACAGAGAAAATTATGAAAAGGTTACAGCAATTATTAAAGATAAGGTATTAAAAAAGGAAGCAATTAATCCTGGAAAGAGAAAACCTGGAGATGTAGTAACTAAAATAAATTCAGAAATCGAATTTGAGTTTAATCATTATGACCACAAGTGTCTATATTGCTGTTTCAAAATTCGTCCTGCAAGTGCGAATGATATTGACGACCCATTTGATACAAACACAAATTATTGCCATTATGACGAAGTTCACAACGATTATATTTATCAAGACCAATGGGCTGAATTAATCATCGCTTGTATAAATAGCGGAAAGTTGACAAAAAAAATGTGGAGGTCAAAATTTAAGAAAAGAGAAAGTTTTGATATTTTGGATTTTGAAACTGCTGAATAAAAAAATAAAATGCCCGAATTAAGTAACATACAAACTTATGAAAGATTGAGCGATAATGATTTTAAGCCTTCAATTGAAAAATTTATTAAAGTTTTAGAACGAATTGGAGTTTGGAATACTGAATTAAAAAATGATTTTGACTCGCTAAAATGGAATGTTGAAGACAACGGATTCGTTTATTTTTCAAACTCTGACAATGGATTTTATCAAACATCGTTTTCGGAAATTAAAGTTAGACCGCTTTTAATGGCTTGGACAACTGCGATAGACAAAACTTTTAAAGATAACTGGATTTCCAACGTCTTGCTTATCGAAACAGAAACAATACGGGACTTTAAAAAAGGAAAATATAAGGAATTGACATTTGAGTTCATCAAAAAACTTGTAAAAGAAATGTCAACGGAATTTGATCAAACTGGGATTTATTTTACTGACGAAGCTCAAGATGGTGGAGTTTTTAACGGAATTAGAACGACTGACCGAAATAAACTTTGGAATTTTGATTATGTGCTAATCCCAAAAAAACTAAAAGAACTTTACGAAGAAAAACCGAATAATTATAATATTCACGAATCTGACAATTGGATTGAAACTTGGAATTCGAACAATTGGAATGAAAAATAAAAAGTACGAACGCACAACACTTATAATCGTTGCACAAGAGATTTATAATCGGCACACAAGTTTGATGTAAGTCATTTTTAAGTGTTAAAAAAATAATAGTAACTTTAAGATGTAACTGATATATACGTAATATGTTTATGCAATTGTTGTAAACAATGCTGAACAAAGATTCGAACTAATTATGAAAATAATAAAACTAAGGCTTTTCAACTTTAAAAAATTCGAATTTTTAGAGATAGACTTTAAGGATAATTTAAACGTTCTGATTGGAGATAATGAATCTGGAAAAAGTTCAATCCTATTAGCTATTGACTTAGCTCTAAGAGGTAGCCGAAACCGAATTGAAACTGAAGGATTAGATTTACTGTTTAATTCCGCTTGTATAGAAAAGTTCTTTCTTACCAATACTTACGATACCTTACCAAAACTTAAAGTCGAATTATATTTCGACAATTTAGGCGACAAAAACGAATACTATGGTAGAAATAATACGCTTGGAACTGACCAATTTGGTCTTTCTCTAATTTGTGAACCAAGAGATGAATTGAGTAAAGATATTTCAGAAATTTTAGCACAAGGAAAACGAAATTTTCCATTTGAGTACTTTTCAATTGCTTTTCATAAGTTCTCTGGAGAACCATATTTAAGTTTTAGAAAAGATTTTAAGCATATACTTTTAGATAATACTCTAATTAATAATGATTATGCTACAAATCAATATATAAAGACATTATACGATAGCAACGTAACTTTATCCGAAAAGAACAAGCATCTTAATGAATATCGTAAATATAAAAATGACTATCGAGAGACAATTCTAGCTGACGTCAATAAAAAAACGGGTGACTATCAATTTGGAATTAAAAATGACAAAAAATCTAACCTAGTAACGGACTTAACAATTACGGAAGAAAACATTGACATTCAAAATAAAGGAAAAGGACGTCAATGCTTTATAAAAACAGAATTTGCATTACAAAAAAATCAAAATGAATTAGATTTTGTGTTATTGGAAGAACCAGAGAATCATCTAAGTCATTTGAATATGAAAAATTTAATTTCACGTATAAATGATTCTAAAAATAAACAAATTTTCATTGCAACTCATAACAATTTAATCAGTTCAAGATTAGATTTAAGAAATACAATTTTATTAAATAGTAATAGCTCTATTTCAATAGACCTTACTAATTTAGAAGACTCAACTGCTAACTTTTTTATGAAAGCACCTGACAATAATAGTTTGGAATTTATACTTTCAAAAAAAGTTATTCTAGTTGAAGGAGATGCTGAATTTATTCTTTTAGAAAGGTTATTTGAAATAACAACAAGTAAAAAGCCTAACGATTTAGATTCCCACATAATATCAGTTGACGGAACGAGCTTTAAAAGGTATCTGGAAATTTCCAAACTACTTAATATCAAAACAGCAGTAATTAGAGATAACGATGAGGACTATCAAAAAAATTGTGTTGACAGATATTCAAAATATACTGCACCAAACATTCAAGTATTTTCTGAGAAAGATAATGCTCTTTCTACATTTGAGATTTCAATGTTTAGTACAAATACTCAAGTTTGTAACGACCTATTTTTACCTGCAAGAAAAACAAGAACAGTCCAACAATTTATGCTTGACGAAAAAGCTGAATGTGCATTTGAAATATTAGACAAAAAAAGTGCAGAAATTAAAGTTCCTGGTTACATAAAAGAGGCAATAGAATGGTTGATAAAAAATTAATCCTAGCAGTTGCAGGCTCTGGAAAAACAACCAATCTAATTGACAAACTAAATCTGACTGAAAGATTTTATTTAGTAACCTATACTATTACAAATGCTAGCTTAATTAGGCAAAGGATAATTAAAAGGTTTGGTTATTTACCGAACAATATAAAAGTATTCACTTATTTCAATTTTTTATATAATTTCTGCATAAAGCCTTTTCTATTCTATAAGCACAATCTAAAAGGAATATATCTTGACAATTCACCTGATTTTACAAACTATTTAAAGAATTCCGATATAAAAAAGTACATAAGTAAAAGAGGTTACGCATATCATAATAGATTAGCAAAATTAATCGAATTTGAGAATTTAATTGATGATGTGAAATTAAGACTTGAAAAATTCTGCGACCATTTTTATTATGATGAAGTACAAGATTTAGGAAGTCACGATTTTAATTTTATAATGGAACTATCAAAATCAAAACTTAATTTTCTTTTTGTTGGCGATTTCTACCAACATACTTATGTAACAAGTTTCGATAGAAATGTAAATACGAATTTGCACAAGGATTACGCAAAATATTTAAAAAGATATGAAGATTACAACATTACAATTGACTTAGACACCTTAAGTAATAGTTGGAGATGTAGTCCAACAATTTGTAATTACATAACCGATAACCTAAAAATTCAAATTGGTTCTAATAGAACTGACCAAACTGAGATAGAACTAATTGAAGATAAAGAAGTCCTAGCCGAAAAGTTAAATGATGATACAATAATAAAACTGGTTTATAGCAATGCTAGTAAAAGAGACTTTACAGCCAAAAATTGGGGAGAATGTAAAGGAGAAGATGATTTTATAGACACCTGTATAATTTTAAATCAAACAACATTTAATTTGTACAAAAAAGGCAAATTAGCTGAATTAGCAAATAGAACTAAAAACAAATTATACGTTGCTCTTTCAAGGACAAGAGGAAACTGTTATTTAGTAAGTGAGAAACTTTTGAAATAAAGCACAGTTTACAACAACGGTAATCGTTGCACAAGAGATTTATAATCGATACACACGTTTGATGTAAGCCATTTTTAGGTGTTAAAAAAATAATAGTAACTTTAATGTCATAATGGGTATAAACGTAATGCGTTTATAGAATTGTTAGCAATAATTAAAAAATGAACCTAATACCAAAAAATAATCCGGAAGAATTTAATCAATTTCTTATTAAAAAAATTGAATTGAATCTTTTCAAACATAAATTTTTGAAAGATTACATTAAGAAGGTAAAACAAGGTTCAAAAAAATTATATGATGCTTCTTTAATAAACACTTCGGACAGTGGCTGGATTTTAATTTTACTTGGTGATTTATTATTAATTTACGGTGACAATTGGAACAAAACTCAATTTTCTGAAATAAAAGAAGTATTTGATTTAAATAAATTCATAAATTATACGATACAAGGCGATTCTGCTTTGATTTACGAATTAATTAATTACTTTAAAGTCGAAAGACATACTATTCGAAAAGAAAGAATATTTTATAAAACAAATAGAATAATTGAATTTGAAGTTAAAGATCAAATAATTGAGTTGGCAAAAATGATAGAAATTGATAATTTATCTAAAATGCTTCAACAATATTATCGTGAAGAGTATGACGGAGAAAAAGATAAGCCTCTAGATGAAATGCAAAAACGTATTTTTCAACTCATTCATTCTGAAAAAATGTTTGTCTTAAAAAGTTCAAAAGGAATGATAATTAGTTTTTGCACAATTATTGACCCAGACATTGGTATCTTATTTACAAAAACTGAACATAGAAAAAATGGATTTGGTAAAATTCTACTTTCTTATTGTGCAAAACTACTTGAACAAAAAAACACTGAAGTATATGTTATGACTGATAAAAAGATGATAGCCTCAAATAAAGTTTGTAAAGCCGTTGGTTTTCAACCTTTTTGCGATAATACAATGACAGAAATAAACTAAAACTAAAAATTGAAAACACAGGATTTAACATACATCGATTGGAATTTATTTTCAATACTCAAAGAACCTAAATTGAATCCTCACATCATTCTGAACGATTTTCTAAATAAGAATTCGGATAAAATTTCACTTGTTTATTCAGATGCACATCTTGGAGA
Organism: Flavobacteriaceae bacterium UBA2765; assembly: GCA_002352665.1. GTDB lineage: Bacteria > Bacteroidota > Bacteroidia > Flavobacteriales > Flavobacteriaceae > Aureibaculum. Next base: position 32,201 of record DEIV01000129.1, on the reverse strand, counting down.
TTTAGCAAAAACTTCGGACGAATTCTCTGGAATTCGAAAAAATGACTTGGATTATCTTTCTAAAAAAACAAAAGATTTAGCAATAGTTAAATATTTTGGGAGAGACTATATAGATGTTGAAAACAGAAACGCATTTGAGTTTTACGAAAGCAATGCATACGACAACTCGACAGCACCTTTAGCTCAATGGCAATCGATAGTAAAACAAATGACGGATAATTATGGTCCTTCAAGAGATGATGTAATCAAAACACACTTTAAATTAGACCCAAAGAATATTTGTAACTTTTCTGTATCACAATTAGATGAATTGATTAAAATGATAGGAATTAGCAATTCTTTAAAGGAATTCGTTGAATTTGGACTACAATTAAGAGGAGATACATCAACTAACCCTTTATCCTATATAGATTATTACACAACTGCATATATGAATTTAGATTTAATTGGTTTTTTTCCAGACTCAATGAAAGAAAAAGGGGGTTTCAGTAATTTACTTAATGACTCTAAACATTCAGCTTATGGTTCTATATGTAAAGCATTTATAACAAACGACAATAAGTGTTACCACAAATCAAAATTTTTATTTGAGTATTTTAGAAGTAATTCTAAACTGATCAAAACCTGTAAGATTAAAAATGAGACAGCGGAATTAGAGAAAGAATTAGAAAGTCTAAAAGAATAAAAACTATGGCTAACAACTAAGCATCCGTTTATGCGAAGCACCCAATATGAACATCGTGTTACTCTATTATAGATTTCTTTAATGAAAAGCATTTTAATCATATTTGGAGTTTTAATTGGAATAATCGGACTGATTTTTCTAGCACTTGTTATTGCCTCGTATCGAAGACGACCGAAATTTAACAATAAGGGATTTACAGTTTTAGAGAAGAATCTTCTTTCTGAACTTTATGAACAGTTTGATTCAGAAATTCAAGCCAAATTAAAAGCACAAATTGAATATTTTGAACCAAAAAGAAAATGGAGACAGTATTGGGAAAAAAGTATGTCAATGGAACTTTACGGAGATAATGAAAACCCACTTTCTGACAACTCACTATATAAAAGAAAAGATGAAAGCAAACTTGCAACAATCCGATTTAAAGTTAATGACGAAAAATATCATATAGAGTTTAACAATTATGACGGACGAATTTGGGGATGGAAAATCAGACCAAACCCAAAGTCGATTATGAAAACATCAATAATAAACATTACAAGCAAGAAAATAAATAATGACCCAAATAGTTTTGCTCAAAGCACTTTCAAAAAAAGAAAAACTAAAATCGATACCTAAATTTAGTGGGCTACTTGGAGAATTAAATAATATTCAATCTATTAATCAAGTTTTTGTTCCAATTGGAGCTGAATTTTTAGACAGTTACACGAAAAGAATTGACTCAAAATTACCTATTGAATATCTGAAAATTATTGAAAAATCAGAAGGAGTTGATTTTGCGGATTTTGTAATACTCGGAATATCCGAAATATACTCGACTGGACTTGATGATAAAAATTATTTCCATTTGGCGGAATTTGATGATGGAGTAATTGCTGTGAAAGAGGAAGATAAAAGTGGAACAATTTATTACTGTCACTACTCTGGACTATTGGACAATTTAGGAACTGATTTACGAAAAATAATATTGGAAAGAATAAAAAGTACGACACCACAATAACTAAGCGTTCGTGTGGTGCGAAGCACCCAACATGAACGCCGTGTTGCTCTATTATGGGTTTCTTTAATGAAAAGCATTTAAGAAATAAAGAATCATCAACAAGGTTAGCAACTAATTAATGTAAAGTCCAATCTTTAACTTGTGTAAACCAGGTCTCTTAACGAACATTACACAAAACTGAGACTAATTCAGCCCTTTTCAAAAATTTAATTAATTGTACATTTGTGCTATGAAAAGTTCTGAAATTAAAATATACAAAACTGAAAATGGAAATGCCTCTATTGAAGTTAAATTAGAAAAGGAAACTGTTTGGCTTTCTCAAAAGCAAATGTCGGAACTCTTTGAGAAAGATACTGATACCATAGGTTTACATCTTAAAAATATTTATAAATCCGAAGAATTAGATGAATTTTCAACTACCGATAAATACTCGGTAGTTCAAAAAGAAGGAAATAGAAACGTAAAAAGACAAATAAAATACTACAATTTAGATGCTATAATTTCAGTTGGTTATCGTGTGAATTCAAAACGTGGAATATTATTTAGAAAATGGTCAACGCAATTATTAAAAGAATATTTAATAAAAGGGTTTGCAATAAATCAAGAAAAATTAGAAAAGCAAAATAAGCAGTTACTTGAATTAAAAGAAACTGTAAAAATATTAAGTAATGTTGTTTCAAATAAAGAATTATCAAATGATGAAAGTAAAGGGCTTTTAGATATAATTTCTGACTACTCTTACGCTCTTGACGTACTTGATAAATATGATTATCAATCGTTAAAAATTGAAGATATAACAAGAAATGAAATTTATCAATTGACCTATGAAGAAGCAATAAATCAAATACAATTAACAAAAAGAGTTTATGGGAATAGCGATTTATTTGGACACGAGAAAGATAAATCATTTAGAAGTTCAATCGCAACAATTTATCAAACTTTTGGAAAAGTCGACTTATATCCAAGTGTTGAAGAAAAAGCCTCTAATTTATTATATTTTGTCGTCAAAAATCATTCATTTTCAGATGGAAATAAAAGAATTGCCGCATTCTTATTTCTGTATTTTCTTGAAAAAAATGGAATATTAAGAACCAAAAACGGAACAAAACGAATAGCGGATAATACACTAGTTGCATTGACACTAATGATTGCAATTAGTAAACCAAAAGAAAAAGACACAATGGTGAAAATTATAGTAAATTTAATAAATAAGAATAATAAATAACGCTCGCTAATAACTAAGCGTTCGTGTGGTGCGTAGCACCCAATATGAACGTCGTGTTGCTCAATTATAAATTTCTTTAATGAAAAACATTTAAGAAAGAAAGAATCATCAACAAGGTTAGCAACCAATTTAATGTAAAGTCTAATCTTTAACTTGTGTAAACCAGGTCTCTTAACGAACAGCGGCGAAAAAATGAAAATCAGAGTATGAAAATAGAAAATTTCAAGCATTTTAAAGGGCAACATTGCGAAACAACGGCAACGGGAAGTCTTTTAAAGCAAATCGGAATAGAATTATCCGAACCAATGCTCTTTGGAATTGGAGAAGGGCTTGGATTTATCTTTTGGAATATGAAAATAATGGACTTTCCATTTATTGGCGGTAGAATAAAACCAGACGCATTAACAGAAAATATTTGCCGAAATCTAAACTTAAAATTAGAAGTTACCGAAACATCTTCCGTAAAAAAGGCTTGGGCAAATGTAACTAAACATCTTGAAAACGGAAAAGCAGTTGGACTAAAATTAGATTGTTACCATTTAGATTATTTCACAAACAAATTTCATTTCGCAGGACATTATACTGCAATGTATGGTTATGATAATGAATTTGCATATTTAGTAGATACTGAACAACAAGGTGGAAAAGTAAAAACAACTTTGAAAAATCTTGAATTAGCAAGAAATGAAAGAGGACCAATGTCATCACGAAACCGAACTTACACAATAAGTAAAAACGGAACTTCATTTGAATTGAAAAAAGTAATCAAAAAAGCGATTTACAATAACGCAGTTGAATTTCTTAATCCACCAATAAAGAATATCAGTTATAAAGGAATTTTAAAAGCAAGTTCAGAAATTAAAAAGTGGTTTAAAAACAGCAAAGATATTAAAGGAGATTTTCAAACAACTGCCATGTTAATGGAAAAAGCAGGAACGGGAGGTTCATTATTTAGAAACTTATATCGTGATTTTCTAAAGGAAAGTGCTGAAATTTTGAATTCTAACGAAATAGCGGAATGTTATCAAGAATATTCTAAAATAGCAGATCTTTGGGAAAAAGTATCCCAATTATTCTACAAAGCAGGAGAAACAAAAGATATTAAATATATAAATCAAGCATCTGAAATCTTGACTGATTTATCAGAACGAGAAAGAAAGACAATGGAGAAATTAAAGATAGCCAGCACATAACAAGAGTAATCGTTGCACAAGACGTTTATTATCGGTACAAGGGTTTGATGTAAGCCATTTTTAAGTGTTAAGAAAATAATAGTAACTTTAATGCCATAATGGATATAAACGCAATGCGTTTATAGAATTGTTGGCAACTATTAAAAATAAGAAATATGAAAAAATACTTTTAAGATTTTTAATGACAATTATTGGAACAGGAATTGTAAAAGCACAGAAAGTTAATTTTAACCAGAATAGATACTCATTAAATTGCTAAATAACAAGAAGGAAAAACTTGTTTTAAACTATAAACCAAATAACCCAGTTTACTTACTTGCAAATAAGTTAACATCTTCTTCGGAAACTTCATTTGAACCCAAAATAATCAAACGCTCTACCACATTTCGTAATTCGCGAATATTTCCTGTCCAATCATATTCTTGCAATTTTTTAACCGCTTTAACAGAAAACGATTTTTCTGCATTACCTTGTTCTTTGGCAATTTTATCCGCAAAGAATTTTATCAATAAAGGTATATCTTCTCGCCTTTCATTCAATGCCGGTACTTTAATTAAAATTACGGCTAATCTATGGTATAAATCTTCTCTAAATTTACCCTCTGCAATTTCCTTTTTTAAATTTTTATTAGTTGCTGCTACTACCCGTACATTAACTTTAATATCTCTATCACTACCTACCCTGCTTATTTTGTTTTCCTGTAAAGCACGCAAAACCTTTGCTTGAGCAGACAAGCTCATATCACCAATTTCATCTAAAAATATAGTACCACCATTGGCTGCCTCAAACTTACCTGCTCTATCTTTATTTGCTCCTGTAAATGAACCTTTTACATGACCAAATAATTCGCTTTCTATTAATTCTGAGGGTATTGCAGCACAATTTACTTCTATTAAGGGCGATTTTGAACGTTCACTTTTTTCGTGTAACCAATGTGCAACCAGTTCTTTACCTGTACCATTTGGACCTGTAATTAAAACTCTGGCATCAGTTATTGCTACTTTTTCAATGATCTCCTTTATATGTGAAATGGCCTCACTTTCGCCAACCATTTCGTAATTTTTACTTACCTTTTTCTTGAGTTGTTTGTTTTCAACCACCAAGCTCTTTTTATCTAAGGCATTTCTAACTGCATTTAGCAATCTATTTAAATCTGGTGGTTTAGAAATATAATCAAAAGCACCCATACGCATAGTTTGAACAGCCGTGTCCAGATCACCATGACCGGAAATCATCAACATGGGTATTTCGGGTTTTATCTTTTGTGTTTTTTCCAACACCTCAACACCATCCATTTTTGGCATTTTAATATCGCAAAGTACCAAATCATAATCATTTGCTTTAATCAATTCCATTCCCAATAGCCCATCCTCAGCTTCATCAACTTCGTAGGTAGTATTTTCTTCAGAAATTATTTTTTTTAATACTCTACGGATGGCCGCTTCGTCTTCTATAATTAATATTTTTTGCATTGAAATATTGTTTATTGTTATTTACTATTATTTTTTTTGCGAGCAATGACAAACGATATGTAATATTTAAATTTCATAAATCGTAAATCTTACTTATTTCTTTCTTTATAATACTTTTAGTTCTTTAATTTAAATGCTGAACCTAAAACGCTACACCCTGAACGCTGCACACTGAACTCATAACGCTGCACTCTTTACAATATGTATATCTCTCTGTGGAAATGGAATAGTAATATCATTTTCCCTAAATAACCTATCTATTTCAAAACGGATATCACTTTTTGGTAACATTGCCTCAAAACTATTGTTTATTGTAAATATCAATTTAAAATCTAAAGAACTTTCTCCAAAATTCATAAATAACACTAAGGGCTCTGGTTTAGCCAATACTGCCGGATGTGCTTTTGCCACTTTTAACAGTACTTTTTTTATCAATTGCACATCACTTCCATAGGCCACCCCCACTTCAACACTCTCTCTTGTTTCAGTTCCATTTTCTGTCCAATTATACAAACTATTGGTCAAATATAAATGATTGGGAATTATCAATACCTTATTATCAATTGTTACTGCTCTGGTGGTACGTAATTTAATATCTTCCACTCTACCCACTTTACCATCTAATTCTATAATATCACCAACATGAACCGATTGATCAATTAAAATAAAAACACCCGATATAATATCTTGAAATAAGGTTTGCAAAGCTAAACCAACACCTACCAGTAAAGCAGCAGAAGCGGCAAATATTGCGGTAACATTTATACCCATATTATGGAATGTCATCAATAAAACAATAACATATATAAACCATTTACTATAAGAAAATAAAGAAATGAATTTTACCTTATCTTGTTCAGGTAATTTTTTTGTCATTAACCTTTTTACCAACTTCAAAACAAATGAAACCAAAAATAAAATAGCAAAAACAACTACTATTGCTTTTACAGAAATATGTACCTTATCACTGAAACTAAATTCGTGATTTAAAAGGTCAATAATTTTCTCCATAATTGTATCTGTTTTCTATATCCTCAATAAAATTATAGTTTTTTTGTAAATAAACTAGCTAATATTTTAACCATTTATACAATTCTTTATAACTAGGTTTTTTACCATACATTAATATACCTACTCTATAGATCTTAGCGGCAAACAACACCGTTACATAAAAGGTTACAAACAAAATAAGAACAGATAACAATTGCTGCCAAATGGGTACACCAAAGGGTATACGCATTAACATGACAACCGGCGAGGTAAATGGAACGTAAGAAAAAACTTGAGAAACCATACCATGTGGGTTTTCAATAACGGTAAAAAATCCAACATAGATGGCCAACATCAATGGCATAATAATGGGCATCATAAATTGTTGGGTATCTGTTTCATTATCAACAGCAGCACCAATAGCCGCATATAAAGAAGCATATAATAAGTAGCCCCCAATAAAAAACAACACAAACATTATGATTAAGTTTATGATAGGTAAATTATAGGTTTCCTGAATTAATGTAGTTGCCATTTCCTGCATCTCATTATTATTTGCCACTTGATTTATCATTTCTTGCTGTTGTGCCATCTGACTTTCAGCCAAATTGATACCAAAAACAGCAGAAACTATTAACATTAAAGCACCGCCAATTACAATCCAAATTAAAAACTGTGTAATTCCAGCTAAAGAAGTTCCAAATATTTTACCAAGCAATAACTGCATCGGCTTAACCGACGAAATGATAATTTCTATAATTCTACTGGTTTTTTCTTCAATAACACTACGCATAATCATATTGCCATAAATGATGATGAACATAAACAGCAAATAACCCGCTGCACCACCAAATGCCAGTTTTAAACCACTACCTAATTTTGAAGTTTTCTCCCCTTCAAAAGTCTCTAAATTTGTCTTAACTTTTACATTTAAATGATTGACTATTTCTGGATCTAAACCAGAATTTTTTAATTTAATAGCTCTCGCTTTTTCTTCAATTTTACCCTCAATTTTATCCATGACAGACAGTGAAGGAGAATCCTCTGAATAAAATTTTATTTGGTTCGCTATGGCGTCAATATCCTTAGCTTTAGGAATGAATAACAAGCCGTAATTCTCAGCTTCTTGAACAATTTTCTTCGCATCATCAATACTAATATTTGTTAAAATATCATATTTGGTTTGTTCAGTACTGATAAACTCAGAAGCAAATAAATTACTTTCATCTAATACTGAAATAGTTTTAACACTATCGTTATTCAACTGCGTTAAATATGCTATTAAGGCAAAAATAGCGACCATAATTAACGGACTTAAAAAAGTCATGATAATAAAGGATTTGTTTTTTACCTTGTTAATGTACTCTCGTTTGGTTATTAGACCTAAATGATTCATTTGTTTAATGTTATGGTTCTAGATGCCAAATTTAATTCTATGCACAATCAACTATTTGTATAAATAACTAATAGGAATGGATATCAAATTTAATATGGCATAATTAAAATTAGTGATTTTGTACCGTTTGAATAAATATATCGTTTACACTTGGAATTACCTCAGCAAAATGTGTAAGTTCTCCTTTAGAAGTCAAATGAGAAATAAGTTGATTGGCAGATAATTTATCATCTATTTTGATATTGAATTTCAGTTCCTCGTTAATAGTTCTAAAGGTAGCGTCAGACAGCTCAAAGTTTTCTTTTAGGTTTTGAATGACTTCAGCTTTATTATCTGTAATTAAACCAACTTGATAGGTACTTAATTTATACGCTCTTTTAATATCTAACAGTTTTCCATCAAGTATTTTATTCGACTTGTGAATAAGTGCAATATGGTCACACAATTCTTCAACAGATTCCATTCTATGCGTAGAAAAGATAACGGTTGCACCATCATCTCTCAGTTTTAAGATCTCATCTTTAATTAAATTAGCATTAATAGGATCAAAACCACTAAATGGTTCATCAAAAATTAACAATTTTGGTTGATGTAATACAGTAACTATAAACTGTATTTTTTGTGCCATTCCTTTTGAAAGTTCTTGAATTTTTTTATTCCACCAATCTCCAATTTCAAATTTATCAAACCAATATTTTAAACGTTCTTTGGCTTGTGTCTTGCTCAATCCTTTTAATTGGGCTAAGTAAAGAGCTTGTTCACCAACCTTCATAGATTTATACAGACCTCTTTCTTCTGGTAAATATCCTATATCCTTAATATGATCTGCTTTTAGTCTTTCTCCATCAAGGGTTACCAGACCCTCATCAGGCATAGTAATCTGATTTATAATTCTAATTAAAGTTGTTTTTCCGGCACCATTAGGGCCTAGCAATCCGAAAATACTCCCTTCAGGAACTGCTATTGAAACATTGTTTAAGGCCCTAAAGTCGCCAAAATTTTTAACTACATTTTCTGTAACTAATATATTATTCATGCTTTATTTTGAATTTTGTCAAAGATATTGATTTGACTCAAAAAGCAATTATTTGTTACAATTTAAATTTTATTAAATTTACTATGCATGCATAACATATTTTTCATATATTTGTAACATGCTGAAAGAAACCACAATAGACCACGCATTAAGAGCCACTTGGCAAGCTGTTGCAAAAATGTATAACGAACAGGCCGCAAAACATGGTAGCACTATGGCTACTGCTTTTGTATTGTTAAATATAGATTATGAAAATGGCACACCGTCAACTGCTTTGGGTCCACAAATGGGAATGGAACCCACCAGCTTGTCTAGGATTCTAAAAAACATGGAAGATGACAAACTAATTTATAGAGAAAAAAATCCTGTTGATGGGAGAAGTGTATTGATTAAATTAACCGATTTTGGTAAAGAAAAAAGAAAAATATCAAGACAGTCGGTTATTGCGTTTAACGAAAAAATCAGAATGGAGTTAAGTGATGAAAAACTAAATCACTTTTTTGAAGTCACAGATAAAATTAATCAATTAATAGCCGAACGTGAAATTTTTAATGAAATTAAGCGTAAAGCAGTATAAAAAATTATTTAAATGAACAAAAGACCAATTAAGAAAGTTGCCGTCATTGGATCTGGTATTATGGGATCTGGTATTGCCTGTCATTTCGCCAATATAGGTGTTGAAGTATTACTTCTTGATATTGTTCCAAGAGAATTGACTGATGCTGAAAAGGCGAAAGGTTTAACATTGGAAAATAAAGGTGTTAGAAACAGGTTAGTAAATAATAGCTTAAAAGCTTCTTTAAAATCTAAACCTTCCCCTATTTACAATCAGAAATTTGCCTCTAGGATCACCACAGGTAATTTAGAAGACGATTTACATAAAATTGATGGTGTTGATTGGATTATTGAAGTTGTTGTTGAAAGATTGGATATCAAACAAAAGGTTTTTGAACAAATAGAAAAATACAGAAAACCAGGTACTTTAATTACTTCAAATACGTCAGGTATTCCTATTCATTTTATGAATAAAGGTAGAAGTGAAGATTTTCAACAACATTTTGCCGTAACTCACTTTTTTAATCCCCCTAGATACTTAAAACTATTTGAAGTTATTCCGGGACCAAATTGCAAACAAGAAGTAACTGACTTTTTAATGATCTATGGGGAAAAATTCTTAGGTAAAACTTCTGTGTTGGCTAAAGATACACCTGCATTTATCGGAAATCGTATTGGCGTTTTTGGTATTATGAGTCTATTCCATGTTGTAAAAGAAATGGGGTTAACAGTTGAAGAAGTTGATAAATTGACTGGACCGGTTATTGGCCGACCAAAATCTGCAACTTTTAGAACTGTAGATGTAGTAGGCTTAGATACTTTAGTGCATACAGCTAATGGTGTAAAAGATAATTGTCCTAAAGATGAAATGCAAAATTCATTTGTTATTCCTGATTTTATCAATACAATGATGGAAAACAAATGGTTAGGAAGTAAAACCAAACAAGGTTTTTATAAAAAAGAAGGTAGAGAAATTCTAGCCTTAGATTTAGACAGTCTTGAATACAGGGCAAAGAAAAGAGCAAAATTTGCAACCTTAGAATTGACCAAAACTATTGATAAGGTAATTGATAGATATAAAGTATTGGTAAAAGGTAAGGACAAGGCAGGTGAATTTTATCGCAAAACATTCAGTGCTATGTTCGCTTATGTTCAAAATAGGATTCCAGAAATTTCCGATGAACTATATAGGATTGATGATGCTATGAAAGCCGGATTTGGATGGGAACATGGTCCTTTTCAAGTTTGGGACGCTATTGGAGTTGAAAGGGGTATTGAATTGATGAAAGCAGAAGGTTATAAACCTGCCGAATGGTTGACAAAAATGTTGGCTGATGGAAACACTTCTTTTTATACTGTAAAGGATGGTGCACAATATTATTATGATATTCCTGCTGAAAAACAAAGTAAAATACCCGGTCAAGATGCCTTTATCATCTTAGATAATATTAGAGAAGCTAAAACTATTTGGAAAAATAGTGATGCTTCTATTCAGCATTTAGGAGATGGTGTTCTCAATGTAGAATTCCAGTCTAAAATGAATACCTTAGGTGGTGGTGTTTTAGAAGCTATTAATAAGGGTATAGATTTTGCCGAAACAGAATACGATGCTGTAATTCTAGGTAATCAAGCTGCAAATTTTACAGTTGGTGCAAATTTAGCCATGGTTTTTATGATGGCTGTTGAACAAGAATATGACGAACTAAATTTTAGTGCAAAATACTTTCAAGACACCGTAATGCGTTTGCGTTATTCTTCTTGTCCAACAATTATTGCTCCACATGGTATGACGCTCGGAGGCGGATGCGAATTGTCTCTACATGCCGATAAAGTTGTGGCTGCAGCCGAAACCTATATTGGATTAGTTGAATTTGGTGTAGGAATAATCCCTGGTGGTGCAGGTTCTAAGGAAATGGCTCTGAGAGCTACTGAAGGTGTTCTAAAAGATGATGTAAAGCTAAATAAATTAAGAGATTACTTTATCAATGTAGCTATGGCTAAAGTAGCAACCTCAGCACATGAAGCCTTTGATCTAGGATTTTTTAAAGAGCATAAAGATATAGTTGTAGCTAATAAAGATCGACAAATAGCAACGGCTAAAAGATATGCTATTCAAATGCTTGAAGATGGTTATACACAACCGGCACCAAAACAAGCCTTTGTTATGGGTCAACAGGCATTAGGTATGTTCTTAGTGGGAACAGATAGCTTAGAAAAAGGACGTTATGCATCTGAACATGACAAGTTAATAGCCAATAAACTCGGTTATGTAATGGCTGGTGGTGATTTGTCAGAACCAACTTACGTATCTGAACAATATCTATTAGATCTTGAACGTGAGGCATTTATGTCTTTAACAACAGAAAGAAAAACATTAGAACGTATTGAACATATGTTAAAAACAGGGAAACCGTTGAGAAACTAAATTTTCTTAAGAAGAGAGATATTAGTATTGAGTAGTTAGATAAATTTTAGTTTTTATTATATGAGTAGTAAAAAATCAACTTTTTGGACATTTTTAAGATATTCTCTTAATATTAACCAGATTGCCGCTCAAAAATTTATTACACCCAAGACATACTAAATTTGAAAAAATGGGTAAAATTAAAAATAGTTATTGAAATCTAAAATCTAATGTCTCACATCTAAACTCAAATAAAATGCACAACTTCCAAGAATTAAAAATTTGGCAAAAATCAATGGATATTATGGTAGATGTATATAAATTATCTGCATTATTCCCAAAGGAAGAAAAATATGGATTGACAAGTCAAATTAGAAGAAGTGCGGTTTCCATTCCTTCAAATATTTCAGAAGGTGCTGAAAGAAATACTGATGGAGAGTTTAAGAATTTTTTGGATATAGCAAGTGGCTCTTCAAATGAACTCTTTACACAACTAATCTTATCAGAACGATTAAACTTAGTTGAAGAAAAAAATATAAACCCTATTCTAAAAGAATTGATAGAGGTTCAAAAAAATGAATTATAAATTGATACAAAAAATATCTAAAATCTAATATCTAAAATCTCATGTCTAAGAACGCATATATAGTAAGAGGATACAGAACAGCAGTTGGTAAGGCTCCCAGAGGAGTGTTCAGATTTAAAAGACCTGATGAACTCGCAGCAGAAACTATTGATCATTTATTAAAACAAGTGCCTCAACTCGATAAAAAACGAATTGATGATGTTATTGTTGGTAATGCAATGCCAGAGGCCGAACAAGGTTTAAATATTGGGCGGCTTATTTCTTTAATGGGATTGAAAATTGAAGATGTTCCGGGTGTTACAGTCAATAGATACTGTGCCTCAGGCTTAGAAACCGTTAGTATAGGTGTAGCCAAAATTCAATCAGGTATGGCAGAATGTATTATTGCCGGTGGAGTTGAAAGTATGAGTTATATACCCATGGGAGGATACAGACCAACACCTAATTATAAGGAAGCTAAAAACGGACACGAAAATTATTATTGGGGCATGGGATTAACTGCTGAAGCCGTTGCTCAACAATTTAAAGTTTCGCGTGAAGATCAAGATGAATTTTCTTTTAATTCGCATGAAAGATCTTTAAAAGCTCAAGACAATGGCACCTTTAATGACGATATAGTACCTATTACTGTTGAGGAAATTTTTATTGGACAAGATGGCAAAAAGCAATCTAAAAACTATACGGTTGAAAAAGATGAAGGGCCACGTAGAGGAACTTCAATTGGGGCATTGTCTAAATTACGTCCGGTTTTCGCTCAAGGCGGAAGTGTAACCGCGGGTAATTCTTCTCAAATGAGTGATGGAGCTGCTTTTGTATTGATTATGAGCGAAGAAATGGTAAAGGAATTAAATCTTGAACCTGTTGCCAGAATGGTTTCTTATGCCGCCGTAGGAGTTGAACCTAGAATAATGGGCATTGGTCCTGTAAAAGCTGTACCTAAAGCTTTAAAACAAGCTGGATTACAATTAAAAGATATTGATTTATTTGAATTAAATGAAGCTTTTGCATCACAATCCTTAGCCGTTATTCGAGAGCTTAACTTAAATAAAGAAATTGTAAATGTAAATGGTGGTGCTATTTCTTTAGGTCACCCATTAGGGTGTACTGGTGCAAAGCTTTCTGTGCAATTGTTTAATGAAATGCGAAGAAGAAAGAATAAATATGGAGTTGTTACCATGTGTGTAGGTACTGGCCAGGGTGCTGCGGGAGTATTTGAGTTTTTAAACTAGCCAACATAGAATAATAGAGTAAAGAGAAGATAGCATAGAAAATAGAATTAACAAACTTTAAAAATATAGCAAATGAGTACAGATAATAAAGACCTATTAAGAGGCGGACAATTTCTTGTTAGAGAAATAGACTGTGAAGATATTTTCACACCAGAAGATTTCAATGAAGAACAATTGATGATGAAAGATTCTGTTAAAGAATTTGTTGATAGAGAAATCTGGCCTAATAAAGCACGTTTTGAACAAAAGGATTACGCATTGACAGAAGAATGTATGCGTAAAGCTGGTGAACTCGGTTTCTTAAGCATTTCTGTGCCTGAAGAATATGAAGGTATGGGAATGGGATTTGTTGATACCATGTTGGTTTGTGATTATATTTCAGGGGCGACAGGCTCATTCAGCACAGCTTTTGGGGCACATACGGGTATTGGCACTATGCCAATTACATTATACGGCACTGAGGCACAAAAGAAAAAATATGTACCAAAATTGGCTTCAGGAGAATGGTTTGGTGCTTATTGTTTAACTGAGCCTAGTGCAGGTAGTGATGCAAATTCAGGGAAAACAAAAGCTGTTTTGTCTGATGATGGCAAATATTATAATATCACCGGGCAAAAAATGTGGATTTCTAATGCCGGATTTTGTAGCTTAATGATAGTTTTCGCTCGTATAGAAGACGATAAAAATATTACTGGTTTTATTGTAGAATTTGACAAAAACAATCCCAATGGTATAACTATGGGAGAAGAAGAACATAAATTAGGAATTCGGGCTTCTTCTACGCGACAGGTCTTCTTTAATGAAACTAAGGTGCCTGTTGAAAATATGTTATCTTCACGAGGTAATGGGTTTAAAATTGCTATGAATGCTTTGAATGTTGGCCGTATTAAATTAGCAGCAGCTTGTTTAGATGCACAACGTAGAGTTATTACTGAATCGGTAAAATACGCTAATGAGCGTGTTCAATTTAAAACTCCAATTGCAAAATTTGGAGCTATCCGCAAAAAAATTGCAGAAATGGCAACCAATTGTTGGGTGGGTGAAACTGCTAGTTATAGAGCAGCAAAAAACATTGAAGATAGGATTACATTACGTCAAAACAATGGAAAAGATACACATCAAGAGGCTGAATTGAAAGGTGTTGAAGAATATGCTATTGAATGTTCCATTTTAAAAGTTGCCGTTTCTGAATATACACAAAATTGTACTGATGAGGGTATTCAAATTTTTGGAGGTATGGGCTTTTCAGAAGAAACACCTATTGAATCTGCCTGGAGAGATGCCAGAATTGCCAGAATTTATGAAGGTACTAATGAAATCAATAGAATGTTAAGTATTGGTATGCTAATAAAAAAAGCAATGAAAGGACATGTAGACTTATTGACTCCGGCAAAAGCAGTAGCGGGAGAATTAACCGGTATCCCTACACTTAGCAGTCCTGATTATTCTGTACTTTTTGCCGAAGAGAAACAAATTATAGTCAATCTTAAAAAACTATTTTTAATGGTTTCAGGTGCTGCACTTCAAAAGTATGGTGAAAAAATTGAAGAGCATCAACAATTAATGCTAGCCGCCTCTGATATTTTAATACAAATATATATGGCTGAATCTGCTATTTTACGTGCAGAAAAAATGGCTAAAAAAGAGGGGGAAGATAAAGTTAAAGAGCAAATTGCAATGGCTAAATTAAATTTATTCCATGCTATAGATGTTATAGAAACTGCTGGTAAACATTCAATCATTTCTTTTACTGAAGGTGACGAGCAACGCATGATGCTTTTAGGCTTAAAACGTTATATCAAATATGTTAATATGCCTAATATTATTGAATTGAGAAATATTATTGCCAATAAAGTAACAGCTGAAAATGCTTATTGTTTTTAATGAGTACCTATTCGAATTTATATTGGTATAAACAAGGTTAAGTGGATGGAAACCGATTTCAAATAAGAAATCGGTTTTTTTTGAGTCATAAATTATTTATTGCGAACATATACCAATTTGAATCTTTTATTACTTTGGTCTCTTCGCTCAATTTCAAACTGTTTTAGTGATTTAAACAAAGGGGTCAATTTTTCAAATCCGAAATTTCTCGCATCAAAATTTGGTTGTTTTTTGAGAATTAATGAACCTACATCTCCTAAAAAAGCCCATCCATCTTCATCGGCAGCATCCGCTACAGACTGCTTGAGCAATCTTATAGTTCTTGAAGTAATTTTATCCAAACTCACCTTTTTTGAATCACTTACACCGTCTTGTTTATCGGTATACGATTCTAGAATTTCCAGATAAATGAATTTATCACAAGCCACAATAAAAGGATCTGGTGTTTTCTTTTCTCCAATACCATAAACTTGCATACCGGCTTCCCTTAATCTGGTTGCCAATTTTGTAAAATCACTATCAGAAGACACCAAACAAAAGCCATCAACATTTTTAGAATACAAAATATCCATAGCATCAATTATCATAGCAGAATCCGTTGCATTTTTACCAACAGTATAGCTATATTGTTGTATTGGGTTAATAGCATTTTCAAGCAATACATTCTTCCATTTTGTTAAATGCGGCTTGGTCCAGTCGCCATATATACGTTTGATAGTTGGTGTACCATATTTGGTAATTTCCTCCATCATTTCTTTAATATATTTTGAGGGAATATTATCTCCATCAATCAATACCGCTAATTTTGTGTCTTTTATCATAATTATTTAGATCTTACTAATTCTAGTTTAGCAATACTCTTGCTCAATATAAATATTCTAGATTAAATCTTATTCTTTTACTTTTCCACTAAAAACATTTACTTTTGAATTAAAAGGATTGCCGGAAGCTCTTCTCAACATCACCACTTGTCCTGTATGCCAGAGAGCATCAGCAATTGGACCATTAATATTATTCCAAAAAGGGAATGTTCTTGTCCCTGTATCGCTTTTAAAAATAATTTTAAGATCCTCTAAAGATTCGGTCTTTAACAAAATATCACTTGCTTTTTTAAAATTTAATAAAGTTGCCTTGCGTTTTGCCATAAAACTAAGGGTATCTTTTCCAAAACCATCATTGGGTATTTCTAAAGTTACATTGACAATAATTTTAGACAAACTAAAAATATGATCAATAGTTTCACCATTGGTTCTACCATTTTCACTGGATTTATATTTTAAATCTACATCATTCAGGCCTTCCGTTGCCCAATAATACCTAAATCCTAAACCGTCAATCATTCTTGCAGCAACTGTACTAGCAGTATAATTATCAGGGTACTCTGGTATTTCTGCATAAGGTAATTCTGTAATTTTCATGTCTTGAGCATTTAAAAATGAGGTAAAAAGCAAACTAAAAAACAAGGCTAATAATTTCATTATAAAATATTAAATTTACCTGTTGTGTATTTTGAGTTAAAAAAGTTTTGAAACATCAGTTCGAATGATTTATTGATAAAAAATCGTAAATTTCATTCGAGTTGACAGAATTTATCAAAATACACAACGAATTAATTTTATAAAATCTAAAGATAATTTAAAAAATACGAATGACAGAATTACCTGAGGTCTATTTTAAATCGGATGTTGAATGGCGAGCTTGGTTATTAGAAAATCATGATGTTAAGAGCGGTATTTATCTTATTTTTTTCAAAGTAGAAAGTAAAATACCTAGTATGCGATGGGAAGAAGCTGTTAAGGTAGCACTTTGTTTTGGTTGGATAGATTCTACTGTAAAGAAATTAGACGATCAACGCAGGCGACAATATTTTTGCCCTAGAAATACGAAAAGTGTTTGGAGCAAATTGAATAAAACTTATATCACAGAACTCACTAAAAATAATTTAATGCACCAAAGTGGGTTAAAAAAAATAGAAATCGCACAACAAAATGGTTCTTGGATAGCTTTAGATGATGTTGAAAATTTAATCATTCCTATTGATTTAGACATTGCCTTTAAAAAAAACACCAAAGCATTTGAAAACTATCAAAATTTTGCCAGAAGCTATCGTAAAAGTTACTTATACTGGCTAAACCAAGCAAAAAGACAAGCTACCAGAGAAAATAGGATAGAACAAATTATCCAATTTTGCAAAAAAAATATAAAATCAAGATAGAAGCTCTTCGCACTAATATAGCTAGTGTTTAACTAAAATCTATAAATAATTGGCCCGCACAACCAGCATTATTATCATTATTTAAGATCAATCACTAGTCATGATAAATAATGGTTGCATTTCAAAGTTTTTATAAAATGGATGCAGCCTATCTTTATCATAATACTTTTTAACGTTTACAAACTTTTTACTATCGGTTACAACCTCAATAGGAACATGGTCATAACGGCCATTTTTAAGCACTACCATACGCCCATAAATTCCCTTAAGTAATAAATCCAGTGCCAGATTTCCATAAGCCGTTGGCACAACAGAATCTATAAAATCAGGATCACCACAACGGACAAGGTAACCTAATTTTTGATTGATTACATTTACTATATTACCATTATTGTATTTTGGGGAAACATTTTTAAGAGCCAAAGATACTTCATCGCCAATTCCACCCAATTTAGCATGGCCAAATGCATCTTTTTCCATGCCTTCAAACTTCATTTCACCGCCTGCAAATGTTGCTCCTTCAGAAACTAGAACAATAGAATATTTACTCGGGTTACTCCTCCTATCCTTTGACAATAATTCTGTCAAGTGTTCAATATCGAAAGGTACTTCAGGAATAAGACATCTATTAGCAGCTCCTGCCAAGGTAGGTAGCATAGCGGTAAAACCGGCATATCGTCCAAAGACCTCTAGCACTAAAAACCGCTCGTGAGAACCAGCAGCCGTTCGAAGACTATTAGTCAAGCTGATAGTTCTAGTAATACAGGTACTAAAACCAATACAATAATCAGTACCTGGCACATCATTATCCATTGTTTTAGGGATTGCCATAACTTTAACTCCTTTTTTGAACAAATGAACTGCATAGCTTAGTGTATCATCACCTCCTATGGCTATTAGATAATCAACACCCAGCCAATCGAGGTTTTTGATTACCTCAGGAGTAAGGTCATTAACTTCATCTTTGTATGAATCTCTTAAATGGATTGGCACTTTATTTTTAGCAACATGACTAGCTCTTGTTCTGGAGGTATGCAAAAAAGTACCTCCAGTCCTCGCAGCTTTATTTACAAGGTTTTTTGAGAGTTCTGTGAAATTGTCTTTGTTATTATGTTTTTTGTCCCTCACTATATCTATCAGACCTCCCCAACCTCTTCTAAATCCTATTACATTATATCCTTCTAAGATCGCTCTGAAAGTTACCGCTCTTATTGCAGGGTTTAATCCTGGCACGTCACCGCCTCCGGTAAGAATGCCTATAGTTCCTTTACTTTTTTTGATATTCGCCATAATATTAATTTTTACAGCATAAAGGTAAGGTTTTTCTGGAAAACATTTTCTAAAAAACCTCCTTTGAATTAGCTAAAATTTACATATCTACGTATCTTTACATATAATCTATAAAATATTAAAACCATGTCAAACATTCAACAATTTTTAGGCAAAGAAGCAGATTACCTGTTAGATCACAAATGCAATACTATAAAAAAAGATCAGTTGCACTTACCCGGCCCTGACTTTGTAGATCGTGTAGTGTCATCTACAGACAGGAATCCTATAGTATTACGCAATATGCAGGCAATATTCAATTCGGGTCGTTTGGGTGGTACGGGCTATGTATCAATCCTTCCCGTTGACCAGGGTATTGAACATACTGCAGGAGCTTCATTTGCACCTAACCCCATTTATTTTGACCCTGCTAAGATTGTCGAACTTGCCATTGAAGGAGGTTGCAATGCAGTAGCCTCTACATTAGGTGTACTTGGCTCTGTGTCAAGAAAATATGCACATAAAATTCCGTTTATCCTCAAACTTAACCACAATGAACTATTGACCTATCCCAACAAATTTGACCAAATTATGTTTGCAAGTATTGATCAGGCCTTTGCAATGGGATGTGTAGCGGTTGGAGCAACAATATATTATGGTTCTGAAGAAAGCAGTCGACAAATTCAGGAAGTTGCCAGGGCCTTTGAATATGCACATGAACTAGGCATGGTTACTGTTCTTTGGGCGTACCTTCGTAATTCTGATTTTAAAAAAGATGGAAAAGATTATCATGTATCAGCTGATGTTACCGGACAAGCGAATCATCTAGCATCGACCATTCAGGCCGATATTGTAAAGCAGAAACAAGCTGAGAATAATGGTGGGTTCAAAGCTATTAATTTTGCCAAAACCCATGACAAAGTATATTCTGAGTTAGCTACAGACCATCCTATAGATTTAACACGATACCAAGTAGTTAACTGCCTTATGGGAAGGGCAGGTTTAATCAACTCTGGTGGGGGTTCAGGCGAAAATGACTTAGCTCAAGCAGTTAAAACAGCAGTTATCAATAAACGTGCCGGTGGTATGGGATTGATTTCGGGTCGTAAGGCCTTCCAAAAACCTATGGCGGATGGCGTAAAATTACTAAATACTATTCAAGATGTGTATTTGGATAAGAAAGTTACTATTGCTTAATTTTTTGTGATTAAATACACTTAGACATAAAGAAGGCTGTTTAAATATTTCACCTTTAGACAGCTTTTTTAATTTTTTATAATAACACTTATAAAAAAACATTGCCAGCTTTATCAAAGGCCATTTCAAAAGCATTTTGGTCCAAATGAAGATCCACTTTGTTTTGCTGAAAATATTGTAATAATTTTTCTGTAGGCATATTACCTGTCAATTCATCTTTTGCCATGGGGCAACCGCCATAACCCTTAATAGCACTATCAAATCGGTTACAACCGGCATTATATGCTGCATTTACTTTTTCTTGCCAGGTAAGTTGAGTAGTGTGTAAATGTGCTCCAAATTCTATGTTAGGGTATAAGGGAATTAAATGTGTAAATAAGTATGCTATTATATCTGGTGTAGAACTACCTACCGTATCAGATAATGAAATAATTTTTACGCCCATACCGACCATCTTCTGTGTCCATTCCGCAACTATATCAACATTCCAAGGATCTCCATAAGGGTTGCCAAAACCCATAGACAAATATGCTACTACTTCTTTATTGGTTTTATTTGCAATGGCCAAAATTTCCTCTAAGATGAGGATAGATTCTGTTATGGTTTTACCGGTATTACGCATTTGAAAATTTTCAGAAATTGAAAAAGGATACCCTAAATAATCAATCTGTTCAAATTGTGAGGCATCATTGGCACCACGTACATTTGCGACAATAGCCAATAATTTACTTTTGGTATTGCCCAATTCTAATTTGGAAAGCACATCTGCTGTATCTCGCATTTGTGGAATTGCCTTAGGGGATACAAAACTGCCAAAATCTATAGTATCAAAGCCAACTTTTAGCAATTGGTTGATATAGGCAATTTTGGTTTCAGTTGGAATAAACAACTTGATACCTTGCATTGCATCTCTAGGACATTCTATGATTTTTATTTGTGTCATAAAGCATCAAATATACAAACCTGATTTCGGATAATAGTTCTATTTACAGAAATTAAAAAAAAGGTAAGGTTTGAATAGTAAAATAGTTGGCAGAACTAGTTATACCAATTATTTTAGTCGAAAAAGATTGTCTTTTATTTGATTTTCCAACAGATTTGATGAATTTCTCCATATACTTCTCAAAATTTACTTGAAATATTCAGAAAATTAATTTAATATTCCTTATGAAAATAGAATAAAAACTGCAATACCAATGAACACTATAATTTGCAACCATTTTAAGTATTGGCCTACTTTTGAATGTTGCAACATATAATTTGAAATTGCACCTGCTAATATGGCAATTAGTGAAAAAATAATTAATGAAACTGCCATAAAAACAAATCCGAGTATAAAAAACTGGTAAATCGTATTTAAGGAGTTACTAAATAAAAAAGCAGGAAAAAATGCCAGAAAGAAAATAGAAACTTTCGGGTTTAAGACATTCATCATAAAACCTTGCTTAAATAGTTGTACAGTATTCTTTTTCAACTTTTTATCTGATGATAAAGATAATTCAGCTGGGCTTTTAAAAACCAGATAAGCTAAATAAATCAAATAAGCTGCACCTAAAATTTTTAAGATCAAAAACACCTTTTCATTTCCCTTAATTAAGGCTGATACTCCAAATGCGACTAGTGAGGTATGAATGATGCATCCTGAAATTAAACCAAATACGGTAGCCAAACCATATTTTACGCCATTGGTTATACTCTGTATCAAAACATAAATATTATCCGGACCCGGAGCAATGGCTAACAAGGCGGTGGCACCAATAAATGAAATTAAAATAGAGCTATCCAAATTAAATTTTTAGATTATTACAAAATAATACATACTATAAATAACAAAAAAATCCTGCCGAAGCAGGATTCAAATATACTTATTTTCAAATTCATTTATAATGAAGCAGAATATTCTAATAGATCAATAATTTTAGTAGAGTAACCATATTCATTATCATACCAAGAAACTACTTTAATAAATTTATCTGTTAATGCTATACCTGCATTAGCATCAAAAACTGAAGTACGAGTTTCACCCACAAAATCTTGAGAGACCACCAATTCTTCAGTATATCCCAAAATTCCTTTAAGTTCATTTTCAGAAGCTTTTTTCATCACCTTACAAACCTCTTCATAAGAAGTTGATTTACCTAGATTTACTGTTAAGTCAACCACAGAAACATCCATAGTAGGAACACGGAATGACATACCAGTTAATTTACCATTTAAAGAAGGGATAACTTTCCCTACTGCTTTTGCAGCACCTGTAGATGAAGGTATAATATTATGAATTGCTGCTCTTCCCCCTCTCCAGTCTTTCATAGACGGTCCATCAACGGTTTTTTGAGTGGCAGTAGCTGCATGTATTGTAGTCATTAAACCATCAGTAATCTCAAAATTATCATGTAATACTTTAGCAATAGGAGCTAAACAATTGGTAGTACAAGAGGCATTAGAAAAAATAGTGTCAGAAGCCTTTAATTCTTTATGATTTACACCCATAACAAACATAGGGGCATCAGGTGAAGGTGCTGAAATAATTACTTTTTTAGCACCACCATTAATATGATATTGTGCTGTTTCTAGCGTTTTAAAAATACCCGTACACTCAATAACATACTCGGCACCTACTTCGTCCCATTTTAAATTTTCAGGGTTTCTTTCTGCGGTAACCCTAATTTCTTTTCCATTCACAATTAATTTACCATTATTTACATCAACATCGCCATCAAACCTACCATGAACTGAATCGTATTTTAGCATATATGCTAAATAATCAACATCTAACAAGTCATTTATAGCGACAACTTGTACATTTTCTCTTTGGACAGCAACTCTAAGTGCTAATCTTCCAATTCTACCAAATCCGTTTATTCCTATTTTTATCATAATTTTATATTTATATTATACTGATAATATATCAGTTATTCTTAATAATTCTCTATTGATATCATGTGTGTTTTTAATGGCTTGTTCAATATCTGTAGTAATAATTTTCCCTTCTATAAGTCCAACCATTACATTAGATTTACCATCTAATAAAAATTCAACTGCATTTACACCCATTCTACTGGCCAAAACTCTATCAAAACAGCTAGGGCTGCCACCTCTTTGCATGTGACCCAGTACAGAAACTCTGGCGTCATATTGAGGCAATTTTTCTGTAACATAATCTGCCAATTCAAATACGTTTTTACCCGTTTTATCACCTTCTGATACCACTACAATACTTGATAATTTCCCGCTTCGCTTACTTTTTTGCAAGGTTTGTAATAATCTGTCAACGCCCAAATCTTCTTCGGGAATTAAAATTTCCTCTGCGCCTGCTCCTACTCCAGCATTTAAAGCAATAAAACCTGCATCCCGCCCCATAACCTCAACAAAAAATAAACGGTTATGTGAACTTGCTGTATCTCTAATTTTATCTATAGAATCTACAACCGTATTAAGTGCTGTATCATAACCAATAGTTGAGGCAGTACCTGCAATATCGTTATCTATAGTACCAGGTATCCCAATAAATGGCATATCAAATTCTTTACTAAAAGCAACGCCTCCTCTAAAAGTACCATCACCTCCAATTAAAACCAAAGCATCTATCCCCTCTTTTATTAAATTTTCATGGGCTTTTCTTCTTCCTTCAACCGTTCTAAATTCTTTAGATCTAGCTGATTTTAAAATTGTACCTCCTTTACTTATTATATTTCTGACTGACCTTGCTGACAATTCAACAGAATCTCCTTCAATCATCCCTTGATAACCTCTATAAAAACCAATACATTCTACCTTATAATAAGTGCAAGCCCTCGCCACAGCTCGTAAGGCAGCATTCATGCCTGGAGCATCTCCACCAGAAGTTATAACACCAATTTTTCTTATGGGTCCTTTCATATATTTATTTTATTGCTTTTTAGTGGTCAACTATTACCTTTAAAGTTATAAATAATTATTCTTTACTTGTTTAATGACTATTAATAAACATGTCATTTTCTTATATTTATTCTTTTTTCAAGGAATGTAAAATTACTAATAATTATAGTAATTTACGTCCTTTATTGGGACTTTTATACGAAATCGTTATCGTGTAATTATGAGCTTAGATGTAGTCTCAATAATTAATTCCAATACAAAAATTATGATGAAGATTATAAACCAGACAATTGCGTCTGTGAAGTGTATTTAATCTTTTGAAATTGTATCCTTCGTTCTTGCATAAAATTTATCAATTTCTTTTCAGCCCTTAAACTATCTTTAGCTTTTTTATTTGCTTTTCTTTTTTCGCTTTTCTTAAATAGTTTATCAAACAACTCCTTTGAATTGTCATATTCTACCCTCCATGAAAAACCAACACCACTGGTATAACCTTCCACATCAGTAACATCATATTCAATATCATTTTGTCTGGTATAAGCTCTTGCCCTTAAGGTACCTTCTTTATTCAGTGGTAATTCTACCTCAACTTCTCCCACAATATTATTTTGTTGTGTATTGGTACCCACCGGCACACCCACTTTACCATTTACAATAACTCTATCGGCTATAGTACTAGAAAAAGAAACCCCTAATTGATCATTTAATTGATAGTTTCTTACATCTTGTTTACTTGCAATGTCATAGGTTACACCTAATTGAAACTTATCTCCTTTAGTTTGTAAAACACCTGTAAGCACATTGGCAATTTTTTCTGATATGGTACCATATAACGCGGCATTACCATCAAAATTTAAATTACCTTCATCTAAAGGCATAAACGAATTTGAAACTAACAACGAGAAAAACTGAGTCATTTTTGCGTCTTCACTACCCATTTTAAAATCTAATTCTGATTTCATATTAGAGCTTTGGTTAGGTAATTCAACATCAAAATCTATATCAGAATTAAGTAGCTGTCCCGTAATATTAGCAATTAGATTGACATCAATTTTTCTTTGAGAGTCTTTAGAAATATTATCTAACAATACAGAAGGGTTTGCTTTTGTTTTGTATATAGCATTAATATTTAAAAATGCATTAAACGGATTTCCGTTCCAAACTACACTTCCACCGGGTTTTACAATGAAATCTTTGTTCACTATATTCCTAAATTCATAAACGCCCTTATCAACAATATAAGCTCCATAAATTTCAAATTTACCATTCGTATTAATTTCTATAGCCATGTTACCATTACCACTACCTCGTAATATACTACCCGTATTTTTATCAACCACAATCTGAGTTATTGCATTGTCTTTAACTTCTAAGAAAAAATTCAAGGTCAATCCTTTTAATTTATCGAAAATTATTTCTTCCTGCTGATTTTTATCGATGCCATTTTTAGTTTCTGTAATAAAATTTATCAATCCAGAATCTCCTATGGTTGAAACATCACTTAAAGGAACAATAAATTCTGTTCCGGGCATGGTTGCAGCAGTTACATCTATTACCAACTTATCGGTATAACCCCTAATACTGGCATTACCATCCATAAATGCTGTACCATAATACGGCACTTCTTCATCTTCTTTTGTATTCAATATCAATAAATCTTTTGTATCAATTTTTAAATTTAAAAACCATTTTTTAAATTTATTATGATGCGAAATACTACCATATAGTTGGCCCTTGGTGTTTTCTGCAACATCAGTAATAGTAGTAGGAGAAAATTTAAAAGATTGGTTTGTAAGTTCAACTTCAGTGTTGTCTGCTATATCATAAGCTACATTTAAATATGGAATTTTCAATCCTGCATTATCTAATTTTAAGAAACCGTTAATATTAGGGTCTTCTAAGATACCCGATAGTGTACCAGAACCCGAAATATTGCCTTTGATATCTGTTAAAACATCTTCTCCTAAAGGACTTAAGGCTTCGAGGTTAAAATCGAACAACTTAAAATTTCCTAAAATTGTTGGTTGATCTATAGAAAAATCAACTTCTCCATCTACATAAAAGCTATCAAAGTAATCATTAGTTAATCTTGCTGCAATATCATATCTCTCAACAGAATTGTCACCTCTTGCCGTAATAAACAAGTCACCTTGTTTATAATTATTAATTGCAAAATTATTTATGGATACGTTGGCCAAAGGAAATGTTTCTCCATTTTTTTGTTTATAATTGACCTTTCCGTTTACAAGACCTTCCAATTCAAAATTATCAATGTATGGTGTTATACCGTTTAGGTTGACATTTTGTAAGTTTAATGTAATATCTTTATTATTTTTACCGCTTAAAATTCCTGAAAAATCAATGCTTTGATTATTAGACAGTACAGTTAATTTATCAATAGCAAAAGTGTGAAATTTATTATCGAAAACTACCTTGTTTTGATTGTTATTATTTGGGTTAACGGCCCAATTATTATCTTTAAATTTTATATTCGATTTTTTTAATCCAACTACAGATTTGTTGTTTTCATTAATTGTATAATAAAAACTTAAATCGAAATTTTCTTTAAGGTCTTTTCCACCCACAAAATCTGTTCTAAAGAAGAGTGTATCATTCAAAGTAACATTAACTAAATTTAAATTGGCAATATTATAATAACTTGTATTTACTTTATCAACGCTTAATAAAGTATTGTAAATAGGGTTTTTATTATCAATTTGTAATCTTATGTTTTCTATAAGATTTTCATAAGCTTCTATTTTAGGTGATTTGACGGTCAATTCAAATTTATCTTGATCTGAATTTATTTTTCCTTTGATAGATGAACTTGCTCCAATTTTTACTTTAGGAAAAAACACATCTACAATCTTATTATAAATTTTAAAATTAAAATCGAAAAACTGTCCTTTGGTAACTACGGTAGGATTATAATTAGCATAAATACTTGAGAATGAATTTGCAGCCAATTTACCCAATTCATCAAATTTAAAGATTCCTTTTACCTTACCTTCAACAATATCTGTTGAATTCATTGTTATAGTTCTAATACTGTCTTGAAATTCTGATGTAATATTAAAATCAGTAAAAAAATAATTGTCATTCTGATTGGTATACGAAGCATTAGAAAAATTAATTTGACCGGCTAAATTATCAAGAGTATTACCACTTAATTTTATATCTATCTTTCCTTTTAGGATTGAAATTGAATCTCTTTTAAAAAGATTGAGCTTATTAAAATTAGAATAGGCAACATCTGCAACAAAGTCAAATTTATAAACCTTGGTAGACAAATCTGCAAGACCTTTAAAACTCATTTGTAAATTTTCATCTTTTGACACTAACTCTCCATCAAAATGTTGGTTTTTAAGGACGCCGTTAATATCTATATTATTATAAGTATAGCCCTTATACTGATGCTTAAAAATGTTCCCTTTTACAGAGGAGTTTATTTTTTCTAAGGCAAAACCTTTACCATCTACATCTGCAATCAAAGATAATTTACCAACAAGGCTATCATTAATTATTTTACCAAATTCCAAATCTATAAATTCAATTTCACCAGTATATTTCGCATTATTTATATCATCAATATTGGTCATTTTTAAGTCGGCAATAATTTTTCCCAAACCAGATCTGACTATTACATCAGCATTCATCAACTCTTTGGTAATAAAAGATTGACCGGTAACATTAAATCTTCCAAATTTATTTAAAGCCGGAGGTAAATTATTCCCCAAGATATTAGGTAGCAGAATTTTTAAATTTTGATAAGTAGAAGAAAGCTCATTAATATTAGCATTTAAAGAAAATCCTTTATCAGTATTTACGGCATTTACAAAATGAAAATGCCCATTAATAATTGAATTTCTATTTGATTCTAAAAGTAAGTTATTGAGTTTAAAATCGTTTAGTGTTCCTTTTAAGTCTCCTGTAAAATTAACTTTATCATTTAAGCCCAATTCATTGTAAAATTGATGTAAATCAATTAGAGAAACCAAACCTTTACTTATGTTGGCATCAATAATTACTTTATTGTTAAAATCGGCTAAATCTTCTCGTTTGTAATTAAATGTAAAATCAGCTTCAATGGTAGAATTAGGTGTTGACAAATGCGTTTTATCAAATTGCATCCGGCTCTTGGTATAGGTAAAATTTGTAGTTAAGTTGGTCACCTCTATATTGTGATCTTCCACTAAGGATACTTCTCTTACCTTGGCATAAACATTTGACCCTGAAATTTTAAAATCTTCAACAAAACCATTTATATTCTTATAAAAAACAATGGCATTTTCTTGTTTATTTTTATCAAAAAGATAAAAATTTGCATTCAATATATTTAATTGAGAAGAAGTTAGTAAAAACGGAGAACTACTTGGTGTTGAATCTTTACTGTCAAATTTATCTATAAAAATGGATAGGTTATCATTATCCTCATCCTTATGTGTTTTCATATATAAATATAAACCTTCGACATCAATTTCACTAAATTCCAGTTTATTATCAACTATTTTTTTATAACTAAAAATTGATGTAGTCAAATTCTCTACATAGATTAAAGAATCATTATGATGATCGTTAATTTGAACACCTTTGAGTTCAATGTTTCCTAAATACGCAAGGTTGACTTTTTTAACAACTATGTTGGTGTTGTACTTTTTATTAATTCTATTGGTTACAATTTTGGCAATATTAGTTTGTACCACCGGAAGCGAAAGTAAAACCACCGAAAGAACAGCTAAGAGTAACAAAGTTACCATAACTCTTAGTATTATTTTTTTTGCTCTTTTGATAGTTTTAAATGTTATAAATTTGCGTTGTTAAAAATACATAAATTACAGGTACAAATTTTATGCCTTACTGATTAATTTGACAACAAATAACTCAATATATATTTTAGCTATAGAATCTTCTTGTGATGATACGGGGGTAGCTATCTTACACAACGACAAAGT
This sequence comes from Flavobacteriaceae bacterium UBA2765, assembly GCA_002352665.1. Classification (GTDB taxonomy): domain Bacteria; phylum Bacteroidota; class Bacteroidia; order Flavobacteriales; family Flavobacteriaceae; genus Aureibaculum. The sequence continues at coordinate 3,058 of DEIV01000129.1, read as the reverse complement.
GTTGAGTAATGTTGTGGCAAATCAAGAAATTCATTCACAATATGGCGGCGTTGTTCCTGAACTTGCTTCAAGAGCACATCAGCAGCATATTGTTCCGGTAATTGATCAAGCTTTAAAGCTGGCTAAGATTGATAAAAAACAATTGAATGCTATTGCTTTTACAATGGGTCCGGGTCTAATGGGTTCTTTATTGGTAGGCAGTTCTTTTGCAAAATCTATGGCATTGGCATTAGGTATTCCGTTACTAGGCGTAAATCATATGCAAGCACATATATTGGCACATTTTATTAAGGATGATGATCAGCAGAAACCACTTTTCCCATTTTTATGCTTGACTATAAGTGGTGGCCATACTCAAATTGTAAAAGTAATCGATTTCTTTTCGATGAAAGTAATTGGTGAGACTTTAGATGATGCCGTGGGTGAAGCTTTTGATAAATCTGCTAAACTATTAGGCTTAGATTACCCTGGTGGCCCTTTAGTTGACAAATATGCTCAACTAGGCGACCCGAATGCTTTTGATTTTCCAGAACCTAAAACTAAAAACCCATTAGATTTTAGCTTTAGTGGATTAAAAACATCTATTCTTTATTTCATCCAAAAACAGGTGAAAAAAAACCCAAGTTTTATTGCCGAAAACCTAAATGATATATGTGCTTCTATACAAAGTACAATTACTTCAATTTTAATAAAGAAACTTGTAGCAGCTGCTAAACAAACGGGAATCAGTCATATTGCTATTGCCGGAGGGGTTTCAGCAAATTCTGAAATTAGAAAAGTATTGATGGAGGCTGAAGAAAAATATGATTGGAAAACCTATATACCTAAATTTGAATATACCACAGACAATGCTGCAATGATTGGTATTGTTGCCTATTATAAATTTTTAGATCAACAATTTGAAGACTTATCTGTTTCAGCACAAGCGAGAATGAAGTTTTGAATTTAAAACTGTTAGAATCATATTTTACTATATTTTTAATTAATACCAAATAAACTTGTTTTTAGTGTATACATATTTTAGAACGTGACAAAAGAACAAAAAATAACACCTCTACAAAATAGCTAAAAATAGGCCTAAAATTATCTATTTACATATTTCTAGGTACTTATGCAACGATTACGATTTTAGGCAGCCGTTTTTATTTTCAGGTTGTTTTTTCGGAAAATTCTTTAAATTGGTTCATCCATTTTTGGCTTTGCTCTTTAAACTTACTCGGAAAAAAAATTACCATCAACTTAATCATAATTCCGTTGAATTTTGTGTATTCAACTTCTGATATAAATTGTGTTTTGTTATCTCCAATTGTTTTAAATCTAGTAGTTTGAGTGTTTGTCATATGAATATGTTCGTACAAAGCAATTCTTTCTTGTGGTAAATTTGAAGAAATTATCGTTTCCAATAATTCAATTCTTCTTTTACCTTGAAAGATAATTCTTGATTTTGCTCCTTTTGTATTCAATTTACCTTCTAAATGTTCAATACTTTCAAATCCATCTTGCCATTCTTTAAAATTGTTTTCGTTGTCCCAAAGTGCTACTACTTTGTCGATAGGCAAATTTATGTCGACTGAACAGGTGTATTTCATAGTCCTACTTTTTCTTTTTCGTAAGTTTTGGTTTTAATTCAGAAACATAATTAAAACTCTTCTGTAAGTATTTGGACAATTCGCTAGTGTCGCTCAATAAAGCATTTGGAACTGAAACATATTCTTTCATTATTCGCCCGTATTGTTCCATTAAATAACTATTGTATTTTTCTATAAAGTACTTTCTATCCATTTCAGACAGTCTTAACCCCATAATGCCTTCTTTAGATAAAAAAGAAAACATATGTCCATTAATTGAAGTATAAGGTGTTGTTTTTCCTTTTCTTTCAAATCTTGAACATTGATCAATCAATTTGTCGTAAATCTCTAATTTCTTAATCCACATCTATCTTAAAATTAATACCACCGGGAGACCTTTAAGAAACCCATTATAAAATTAAAAATAGTAAATTTAGCAATAACGTAATAGGTTCTGGGACAATATTATCCATAAAAATACATGTATTTACTTATAATCTTACAGAAGTCAGTTATTCTGAGTGTTTGAGAATCACACAAGGTCTGCTTACCAGTAACGGGAGTCTACGCAGTAACCTCCAAAGTTATTGTTTTAATTAATTTAACCATCTGATTATCAATATTAATAAATTCAAAATATTAAGTTTTTGCGTAGACTGACGGGTATATGGTACAAGTTATATTTGGTATTTAAGATAATCAATCTATCAAATGAAAAAAACACAAAAAACAATTATGTATTAACAATAATCCGCCTGCCGCTTATCCTCCCTGCCTTATTAGCAGGCAGATTTGGTGAATTCTTTGTTATAAACAGTTATTTTGAAATTTACTTAGAGTTTATTTGAGAATAAATACCCCAAAAATCTTCTAAATGCCATGTCTTATCAATTTTACCTTCTTCATTAAAATGATGAGTATCAAAAGCAACAACATTGATTCTTTTCCCTGTTTTGGGTATTCCAAAGGCATTTCCAGAATGCGTAACTTTCAATTCACTTCTTACGTGAACTAAATCTTTATCTACAAGAATATGTGTTGGCTTACCTTTCAAATCAGAAAACATATTTCCAAATTCTTGGGCATGTTTAATAAAACCATCAATATCAGGAGTTTGCCCTGGATCTGATGGAAATTGGGTGTAGTTTTTGGCTAAAATATCTGGTAAAACAGACATGTCGCCTGTTGCGAAAACTCCATAAAATTTATTAATTACATCTAACTTTTGTTGTCTGTCAGATTCCATTTTAGTCACATATTCCTCAACAGCATTTTGTCTTTCCTTTTCGATGTCTATTTTTTTTGTATCACAAGAAGAAAATAAAATCATTAATACCAATATTGGACAAAAATAAGTCAGTTTGTTTTTCATAAATTTAAATTTTACTAATAATATATTTTGTTTTTTACAAGGTTTAGCATATAAAGCATAGCATCCCGCATGGTGCTATAATTTCATATACATGGTTGCACTAATCCCGCCTTAGCGG
>DEIV01000045.1 GCA_002352665.1 Flavobacteriaceae bacterium UBA2765 | reverse complement strand
GCTTTCTACTAAGGTTATTGATTTTTTCTAAACATAATTTTAAATTTTAACGGTTAAGTCAACAAGTTCTATTATTTTTATCAATAACAAAAGCTTCCCGCCTTTTGGCGAGATTAGTTCAACACCATGTATAATTAATATAGGAGGCAAAGTTCCGTTTTTAAATTTTTGCTCAAATTGGTTGTCGGTTAACAGCTGATGTTTTTCAGTCATTGATTTTAGTTTTTAACTACCCCCAAAGTGGCTATTTGTCCCATTCTAATGTTCCATTCTTTTTCTGAAAGTAAATATCCTTTTTCATCAAATACTCTAATTTCAGCAGTGTTAGGCCCTGAGTAGCCCTCATTCAAAGCTTCAATATCAATACGGTTATATCCTTTTATGAGGTCAATATGTATGATATAATATAGGCCTTTAAGACTCACACTAGCATTGAGAACATTCTGATTTAAATATACTCTTATTCTATCTCCATCTATTAGACTATGATCTCTAACTTCAATTCGTACGGAGTTTGAAGTGCTATGTAAAGTGCCTAGGTTAAAATCACTAGACAATTGTACATTACTAACATCTTGACCGTTAAAATGTTTTTTAACCAGTATATCTGAATCATCTTCATCTTCATTATCACCCGACATGAAATTAGTTTTCTTTTTATTTCCTAAACTGGGCGGATTAAAATATGTATCAACATTAGATTTAAACCCTAATAAATATGGTTTTGGTTTAAAGTTGAAAACAGAAGTTTGCTGGGTGGTATCCAGTAAAGAAATGTCCAATGGTTTTATAATTTTTTGATTGTCTGCTATTTTTAATGAAGTACTGGTAGAATCTAATTGAGGAAAAAGTTGAGAGGTGCATCCTATTAAAAAAAATAGTAACAAAAAAGCTTGAATAAATTGTTTAAAATACATTGTTAATCAATATCAATTTTGATGCCGAAGTATAATTTCTCTGGTTGATTCTGTTTCAAAAGTAGAAAAAATATGCAACAACATTGTTAAAAAAGGATTAATACTTACATTGATAATAATAAAAGATCAATTATAATTAATAAAATAGGAGCAATAAAACTCGAAAAATAGTATAGAAATAAGTAATAAATAATGTATTTTTGAACTAAGAAAAAACATACTATTATGGCAACAATTACATTAAAAGGAAACACAATACACACTTTAGGAGAATTACCTAAAATAGGCTCTCAAGCACCAGATTTTACTTTGGTAAAAAACGATTTATCAAAAGCAAGTTTATCTGATTTTAAAGGGAATAAAGTGATTTTAAACATTTTTCCGAGTATAGATACCGCTACCTGTGCAGCTTCGGTTAGACAATTTAATCAGGAAGCAGCAGAATTAGGAAATACAAAGGTATTATGTATTTCAAGAGATTTACCTTTTGCACAAGCTCGTTTTTGTGGGGCTGAAGGCATTGAAAATGTGATCAATTTATCAGATTTTGCAACAGGAGATTTTGGTAAGAATTATGGTTTGCAAATAACCGACGGCCCTTTAGCAAATTTACATTCTAGAGCAGTTGTGGTTTTAGACGAAACTGGTAAAGTTATTTATAATGAACAAGTGCCGGAAATAGTTGAAGAACCCAATTATAAAATGGCTTTAGAAGCATTGTTAGATGAATAGGCATTAATGAAAGACCCAAATGATAGTTTTATTATTGGTAGAGTTAAAAGCTTTAAGTATGCTTTAAGAGGTGCTTGGCTGTTGATTACTACTGAACACAGTATCATGATTCAATTTAGTATTGCCATTATTGTTACTATTTTGGGTTTTATTTTAGATATTTCTACTATAGAGTGGATGTTTCAAGTGTTGGCCATTGGTTTGGTATTGGTAGCAGAATCTCTAAACACAGGAATTGAGAAACTATCAGATTTCGTGCATCCTGATTTTCACGATAAAATTGGATTTATAAAAGATGTTTCTGCCGGAGCAGCAACTTTTGCTGCTATTATTGCTGTTATTATCGGCTTAATAATTTATATTCCTAAAGTATTTTAAGGCATCTTTGATTTTTACACTTTTTCCGTTTTTATAAGTTTTATTAATATTTTTCTATTCATCCTTAGCTCTTATAATTTTATGTATTTTTACAGAATATTATATCATTGATGGCAAAAAAGAAAAAGACGACATCTAAAGTTAAAAAGAAAAGCCGAATTCTTGGTTTTTTTAAAAGCAAACAAACACATCTGGTTTTTGGTATTTTTTTAGTGTTGTTAGCCGTTTTTATATTGGTTTCGTATTTTTCATTTTTAATGGTTTGGAAATCAGATCAAAGTCAATTACACTTGTTTAGCGATAGACTTTCTGATTCTAAAAACCTTTTGGGGAAAACAGGAGCCTATATCAGTCATTTTTTTATTTATAGAGGCTTTGGCTTAGCTGCTTTTATTGTACCCTTTTTATTGTTTTTTACAGGCCTTTATATCTTGTTTAATATATCTTTCAAACCCATGAGAAAAGCTTGGTTTTGGGGTATAATAATCATGATATGGCTTTCTTTGGCAATAGGGTTTTTTATAAGTAATAATGCCTTGTATTCTGGTGTAATTGGTTATGAATTGAATGATTTTTTAAGCGACTTTATAGGCAAAACAGGCGTTTTTTTAATCTTGTTATTTACACTTTTAGCATATATAATTTCAAAATTTAAAATAACACCAGAAGCACTAAAATCAAAGCTTCCAAAGAGAAAAGAAAAAATGACTATATCAGGTATAGACGATACAACTGATGAGGGTTACATAGCCGAGACTGTGCATGAAAAACCAATGTCAGAATTAGAGTTATCCTTAGATATTGATAATGATAAAGTCTTAGATAAAAAGGATGAAATTAAAAAAGAAGTAAAAAAAGAAGTTGCACCAACTAAGTTAGAAGTTAGTCCGCAAAATCATGATGAAGTTAAAATTGAAGTAGAAAAGACATTTGAAGAAGATCATTTAGTTGAAAATCTATCTAACAAATTAGTAGATGATTTTGGAGAATTTGATCCAACATTAGAACTTTCAGAATTTAAATTCCCAAGTTTAGATTTATTAAAAGATTATGGCAATGAAAATATTACTATTAATCAAGAGGAACTAGAAGTTAATAAAAATAAAATTGTTGATACTTTAAATAATTATAAGATAGGTATTTCAAGTATAAAAGCAACCATCGGTCCAACCGTAACCTTATACGAAATTGTTCCTGATAAAGGTGTAAGAATCTCTAAAATTAAAAACCTAGAAGACGATATTGCGTTGTCGTTGGCAGCCTTAGGTATTCGAATTATTGCTCCGATCCCTGGAAAAGGTACCATAGGTATTGAAGTTCCTAATAAGAATTCAACAATTGTTTCTATGAAATCGGTATTGTCCACACAAAAATTTCAAAATGCAAAAATGCAATTGCCATTAGCATTAGGAAAAACCATTTCTAATGAAACCTATGTAATAGACTTGGCTAAAATGCCACATTTATTAATGGCAGGGGCAACTGGTCAAGGTAAATCAGTGGGTCTAAATGCAGTATTGACCTCTTTATTGTATAAAAAACATCCTGCTGAAGTTAAATTTGTGTTGGTGGATCCTAAAAAAGTTGAATTGACACTTTTTAATAAAATAGAAAGACATTATTTGGCAAAATTACCCGATAGTGAAGAAGCAATAATCACAGATACTAAAAGCGTAATCAATACTTTAAATTCTTTGTGTATTGAAATGGATAATCGTTATGACTTACTCAAAGATGCCTATGTAAGAAACATTAAGGAGTATAATGAAAAGTTCAAAGCAAGAAAATTAAATCCTGAAAACGGACATAAATTTTTACCTTATATAGTGTTGGTTATAGATGAGTTTGCAGATTTAATTATGACAGCTGGTAAAGAAGTGGAAACACCAATTGCACGTTTAGCTCAGTTAGCAAGGGCAGTAGGTATCCATTTAATTGTAGCTACCCAACGTCCGTCTGTAAATGTAATTACAGGTATTATTAAGGCAAATTTTCCGGTAAGAGTTGCTTTTAGAGTAACTTCAAAAATTGATTCAAGAACAATTTTAGATGCTCAAGGAGCAGATCGATTAATTGGTAAAGGAGATATGTTAATTTCAACTGGTAATGATGTTACCAGATTACAATGTGCCTTTGTTGATACTCCAGAGGTAGATAGAATAACAGATTTTATAGGATCTCAACGTGCTTATGCCAGTGCATATATTTTGCCGGAATATGTTGGTGAGGAAAATGGCACAAGTATTGATATAGATATATCAGAGAGAGATGAACTGTTTGTAGATGCTGCTCATGTTATTGTAAATGCTCAACAAGGTTCAGCTTCTTTATTACAAAGAAAACTAAAACTGGGTTATAATAGAGCAGGTAGAATTATAGATCAATTGGAAGCTGCCGGAATTGTTGGTCAATTTGAAGGAAGTAAAGCCCGGCAGGTGTTAATACCAGATATTTTGGCCTTGGAAGAACTATTAAATAATGAATAAATTAATATCAATAATGAATAAATTAATAATTATATGTCTAGCCGTTTTTGTGAGTACAGTTACCTTTGCACAAGAGGATGTTAAATCTAAAAAGTTATTAGACGATGTTTCTGAAAAAATAAGCACTTATAAAAACATTTATGTAGAGTTTAAATATAGTTTAGAAAACACAAAGGAAAATGTACATCAAGAAACCAGGGGAAATGTAACCATGAAAGGCGATTTATATAATGTTAATTTTCTTGGAACCAACCAACTATTTGACGGAAAAAAAACCTATACCATTATTACCGAAGATGAAGAAGTAAATATATCAGATACTGAAGATAATGAAGAAGGGACCATAACACCATCAAAATTCTTCTCTTTTTATAAAAATGGCTTTAATTATAAATGGGATATTTTGCAGAATATGAATGGAAGAAAAATTCAATATGTAAAACTAATGCCTATTGATAGTAATTCTGAAATCGGTCATATTTTATTAGGAGTGGATGTAAATACAAATCATATATTTAAACTAATAGAGACTGGTAAAAATGGTACGGTTACTACCTTAACAATTTCAACTTTTAAAACAGATCAACCCATCTCAAAAACATTATTTGTGTTTGATGAAACCAAATATAAAAATGACGGCTATATAATTAATAAACTTTAGCCAATCTTTTTAACCAAAAAATTAAACTTTCATTAACAAATTAAGCTTTACTTTTGCAGAACACTAAAATGCGTTATCTTGGGTTCATAGATTGTTCATTTTATAATTCAGTAAAAACTTAGTTTGTGAAAATCTTAAACAGATATATACTAAAAAGTTTTTTAGTACCTTTTTTGGCTACCTTTTTTATCATTCTTTTTGTATTGGTCATGCAAGTATTATGGCTTCAGTTTGATAAAATTGCCGGTAAAGGTATTGGCCTAGGTCATATTTTACAGTTTTTAGGTTACATTGCACAAATGCAAGTTCCTTTAGCATTGCCAATTGCTATATTACTTTCTTCAATAATGGCTCTGGGTACTTTATCTGAAAATTACGAATTTGCTGCCATAAAATCAGCCGGAATTTCACTACAACGCTTTATCAGACCGTTAATTATTTTAATGTTAGTATTAAGTGCACTGAATTTTTTATTTTTAAATTATGCTTTTCCAAGAGCAGCATTTAAATTTAAAAATATGTTAAATGATATTAGAAAAACACAGCCGGCACTTGCGTTAATACCGGGTACATTTAATTCTGAAATACCCGGTTATAGTATTAAATTTGCTGAAAAGTATGGAAAAGATGATAATCTATTAAAAGATGTATTGATTTATTATGATTTAGACCATAGACAGGCAAATGTTAAGGTAATTACTGCAGAAAAAGGAGAGATTACTACAGAAAAGGGGAGTAGATATATGACAATAATTTTAAATAATGGACATCATTATGAAGAGCTGCCTGAGAAAAGCCGTTCTTATGGTAGAGGTCTAAAAATGCCTAGTACCAAATCTGATTTCAAAGAGCATATCATTAATATAGATGTATCAAAATTAAGTAATGTAGATTCTAAAGATTATACCCAAGATAGGGAAATGTTAAGTTTAAAACAATTGAGTTATTATACAGATTCTTTAAAAGTACCTTTTGATAGTTATGTAGCAACTAAGGCTAATACTTTTTTTGTAAGAGGTGGAATAAGAGATATAAAAAATGATTCTACAGATTTGAGTAAAATAAATGCTGTTGTATTAGAAAATTTCAATAAAGAGAATAAAGGAAGAGTTGTAAGTAATGCATTAGAATTGGTTAAAGCTTCGCTAAACGATATAAAAGGATTTAATACCACTTTAAAAGCGAAACAAAAATATATAAATGTCTATAACACAGAGTATCATAGACGATTGGCATTTTCATTGGCATGTGTAGTACTATTTTTTATAGGAGCTCCTTTAGGTTCTATTATACGAAAAGGTGGGTTTGGGTTCCCAATGATTATGGCTATATTAATTTTTGTAATTTATTTTTTTATCTCGACATTAGGAAGAAATATGGCACATACCAGTACTATTACCGCTCCTTTAGGGGGATGGTTAGCTACCATAATTTTACTGCCATTTGGGGTGTTTTTGATGATTAGAGCAACAAAAGATAAAGGTATATTTAATTTGGATGTATTTTTACAGCCTTTTACGAATTTTTTCAAAAAAATATTTAGTATTAAAGAAAAAAATATTTCAAAATGATTTCAACAGATATAAAAAAAGTGCAATTGAATACTATTAAAGAAGCCATAGCAGATATAAAAAAGGGAAAAGTTGTTGTTGTTGTTGATGATGAAGATCGTGAGAATGAAGGTGATTTTATAGCAGCTGCAGAAATGGTTACACCAGAAATGATCAATTTTATGTCAACCCAAGGTAGAGGTCTAATTTGTGCTCCTTTAACGGGAACTAGGTGTGACGATTTAGGTTTAGAAATGATGGTTCAAGATAATACAGTTTTACATCAAACCCAATTTACCGTATCTGTAGATTTAATTGGAAACGGTTGTACTACAGGAATTTCTGTTCATGATAGAGCTAAAACCATTAAAGCATTAGTAAGTAAAGATACAAAGCCTCATGATTTGGGAAGACCCGGACATATATTTCCGTTACGAGCAAAAAATGGGGGTGTATTAAGAAGAACAGGGCATACAGAGGCGGCGGTTGATTTGGCCAGGTTAGCAGGGTTTAAACCGGCTGGTATTTTAGTGGAAATTTTAAATGAAGATGGTTCAATGGCCAGATTGCCGGAACTACTAACTGTTGCCAAAAAATTTAATTTAAAGGTTATTTCTATTGAGGATTTGGTAGCCTATAGAATGTTACACGATTCTTTAATTGAAAAAATTGAAGACTTTCCATTGAAAACTCGTTTTGGAGATTTTAGATTAAGGGCTTATAAACAAACTACAAATAGTCAAGTACATTTGGCATTGACTAAAGGTAATTGGGGACTCGATGAACCGGTATTGGTAAGGGTAAATTCTACGCTTATTAATAATGATATAATTAGAATACTAACCAATAAACCAGATGATAGTTTTAGTAGAATGTTTAAAATGATCAACGAAGAAGGTAAAGGAGCTATAGTATTTATCAATCAAGAAAATCAATCTTTTAATTTAATTCATAGATTACATTTAATTAAAGAATTACAAGAAGAAAATCAAACTAAAGTACCCAAAATTAATTTAGACACAAAAGATTTTGGTATTGGAGCTCAAATATTACATGATATAAGTATTTCTAAATTAAGACTGATATCTAATGATACCCAAATAAAAAAACGTGTTGGTATAATTGGCTATGGATTAGAAATAGTAGATAATGTGAGTTATTAATTTCTAATTTGTACTTTCGTTTCTATGCGTATCTTGCGAAAAATATTATATCCTTTTTCATTATTATATGGAGAAATTACGTCCGTTAGAAATATATTCTATAACAAAGGAGTATTGAAATCTACACCTTTCTCAATACCAACTATTGTTGTTGGTAATTTAAGTGTTGGTGGCACAGGAAAAACTCCAATGGTAGAATATTTAGTTCGTTTGCTACAAGACACTTATAAAATTGCAATTCTTAGTAGAGGCTACAAGCGTACTTCTAAAGGCTTCGTTATTGCAAGCAAAAAGAGTGATGCTAATGAAATTGGTGATGAACCCTTTCAATATTATAAAAAATTCAAGGAAATTATTGTCGCTGTTGATGCAGATCGGGTAAATGGGATTAAACAGTTGTCCAATTTAGAAATCAAGCCGGATATTGTATTGTTAGATGATGCTTTTCAACACAGAAAGGTTGAAGCAGGTTTAAATATATTATTGACTTCCTATAGTGATCTTTATGTAGATGATACAATGTTACCTACAGGCAATTTGAGAGAAAAAATAAAAGGGGCAAACAGAGCTCAACTGGTTGTGGTTACTAAGTGTCCACCTCAGTTGTCAGAAAATGAACAGTTTAAAATCACCAAAAAATTAAATATTGAAAACCACCAAACAGTATTCTTTTCTTTTATAAAATATAGTACTACAATCATTGGGAAAGAAAATTTAATTGAAATTCATGACCTTTCAGATTATAAAATAATTTTAGTTACAGGGATAGCCAATACTGATCCTTTAGTTAATTTTTTAAAAGAAAAGGAGATTCATTATCAGCATTTAAAATTTGCAGACCATTATCATTTTTCTAAAAGTGATAAACAAAAAATTGAATCTACTTTTAGTAATCTTCAGTCAGATAAAAAAATAATTTTAACTACCGAGAAAGATTATGTAAGGAGTTTTATTGACGCTGATTTTGCCGTTTATTATTTACCAATAGAAACAGCATTTACAGATCATCAAAAAGATTTTAATAAAATAATAAATAAATATGTGGGACAAAGTTCAAGAAACGGTTAATTTTTTAAAAGAAAAAGGATTTGTAAATCCTGATTTTGGTATAGTATTAGGAACTGGTTTAGGCAATCTAATACATATTATTGATGTTGAAAAAAGTATTCCCTACGGTGAGATTCCAAATTTTCCGGTTTCAACAGTTAAAGGACATTCCGGGAATTTAATTTTTGGCACATTATCAGGAAGAAATATAGTTGCCTTACAAGGCCGTTTTCATTATTATGAAGGTTGGTCTATGCAAGAATTAACTTTTCCCATTCGTGTTTTGAAGTTTTTAGGTATTGAAAATTTGATAGTTTCTAATGCTTCCGGAGGTGTAAATTCAAAATTTAAAGTAGGCGATATTATGTTGATCAACGATCATATAAATATGATGCCAGAACATCCATTGCGAGGAGCTAATGATGAGCGATTTGGTGTTAGATTTGTGGATATGCACGAGCCATATAATTTACAAATGATTAAACAATTTAAAGCTATAGCTAAGCATAAAGATATTCTACTTCAAGAAGGGGTATATTTGGCCTTACAAGGCCCTACTTTTGAAACGCCTGCTGAGTATAAAATGGTAAAATCTGTTAGTGCAGATGCCGTTGGTATGAGCACTGTACCAGAAGTTATTGTTGCTAAACACATGTGTATGAATTGCTTAGGGCTTTCTGTTATAACAGATTTGGGTATTGAAGGAAAAGTTGAAGCAGTCTCTCATGAGGAAGTACAACTGGCGGCAAAAATAGCTGAAAAAGATGTAAGCCTATTGGTAAAAGAGTTTGTTGCGGCGTATCAGTAGCATTTTTTTTGTTAGTTTTACTATTTTGTTTGCACTTCTACTTGATATAATTTATTAAGCTTATTGATCAGTGCAATATACATTTCGTTTCGCCTTTCTTCTAGAGTACTTTTAGATAGCTTATAAATTTTATGGTGATTGCTCCAAGTATTACACGGATTTGAATAGTCCCAATCTACTATTCCATTATAATCAGTAAAATAATTAACGTGAGTTCGACATA
>DEIV01000101.1 GCA_002352665.1 Flavobacteriaceae bacterium UBA2765 | reverse complement strand
ATCGCTGAAAAACAAATTTGTTGATACTAATCAACTATATTTACCTCTGTAGTTATATCGAACTCACGTTAATTATAATTGCCTCCTATTTTATATTGAAGATGTTCAATTATACACTTTAATTCTTTTTAACCAACTAATATATTGATTTTGAAATATATTCTAACACTTCTAAGAACTTAAAAACATCAAATTATTACTTGTATTTATTGAATTTCACGGATAACCGCAAAAGCCCCTAAAAAATTCAATTATTTCAGGTTGTTTAGCATATGTTTAGCAAAACTCAAATAAAAAAACTCAACTAATTAAATTATAATTGGTTAAAGTTTTAAAAAGTACTCGAGATGGGAAGTGCCTTATGACGAGTCTCAGAAACGTCATGTTGAGAGAAAAAGCAAGATTCCATAAAATTGGATTCTCTTTTATTGTTTCCAACTTCTTTCAAAAATAAATTTTTTCAGAAGGTTTCAAACAAAAAAACCAGAACTTTCATTCTGGTTTTTTCTCATTTGTACTCGAGATGGGACTTGAACCCATACGGACATTACTGTCCACTGGATTTTAAGTCCAGCGTGTCTACCAATTCCACCACTCGAGCCCGTTAGCCATATAAATGACAACTAATTGGTATCTATTTTCAGAGCGAAAGACGGGATTTGAACCCGCGACCCCCACCTTGGCAAGGTGATGCTCTACCCCTGAGCTACTTTCGCAAATTATATTTCAACTTTAACAAAAACTAATTGCTCACATCAAAGAACTCGCAACACCCATCCGCCTCTGGCGGGATGATGCTCTACCCCTGAGCTACTTTCTTTTTAATTTTAAAGAACTTGCTTTTACCTATATTGTAAATGCGAGGGCAAATTTAATACAATTCTATAAATTGCAAAGGCTTTTTTTACTTTTTTAATTGTACAAATTATAAAGACCTAACTTTAACATAGATATTACTTAATTAATAAATATATTTGCAGCGTTTTTAAGAAAAAATATGCAGACCTTGTCAAATACAACTACCAAAAACAAATCTTTAATCGTGTGGATAGACGATTTAAAACAGTTAACTAAATTTGGCTTATCAATTAGTGTTGTGTTTTCAGCAATAGCAGGCTACCTACTGGCTGTAGAAACGGTTAATATAACTATATTACTATTATTGGCTTTTGGTGGTTACTTTATGGTAGGCGCATCTAATGCATTTAATCAAATTATTGAAATAGATACCGATAAATTGATGAAACGTACCCAAACCAGGCCCCTCCCTGCGGGCAGAATGTCTATAAACACAGCCATGACTATTGCGGTTATCTGTACTATTCTGGGATTAGTTACGCTCTATATTATAAACCCTAAAACTGCTATGTTTGGTGCTATTTCTATATTTTTATACACCAGTATCTATACACCTTTAAAATCTGTAACACCCTTAGTAGTTTTTGTTGGAGCTTTGCCCGGAGCAATCCCTTTTATGTTAGGATGGGTAGCTGCAACGGGGAAATTTGGCATAGAACCAGGCATGTTATTTATGATACAATTCCTTTGGCAGTTTCCACATTTTTGGGCCATTGGTTGGTTACAACATGATGAATATAAAAAGGCAGGTTTTAACATGCTCCCTACTGGTGAAAAGAATAAAAAAGCCACTTCTCAAATTATATTATATACCCTTTGGATGATGCTAGTCTCCATTTTTCCTGTATTAAAATTAACCGGAAAATTATATCTATCCCCAATTGCCGCATTATTAATTTTATTGGCCGGAGGCCTTATGTTATATTATGGTATCTTGTTACACAAAAAACAAACGGACAAATTGGCTAGAAAACTTATGTTAGCCAGTGTTTTGTATATTACACTGATCCAAGTAATCTATGTAATAGATAAATTTTTACACTAAACAAATATGGAATCAGAAATTAGAAATAAAACCTCAAAACAAATGATGTATATAGGCATCATTAGTATGATAATGATGTTTGCCGGTTTAACCAGTGCTTATGTAATAAGTAGTAAAAGAGAAGATTGGATTTCTTTTGAATTACCACAAGCCCTTTATATTAGTACACTTTTAATAATATTAAGTAGCATTACCTATCTTATAGCAAAAAAAAATATTCAAAAAGAAAAAAGAAATCAAACAACATTGTTTTTAATACTTACGTTAGTATTGGCCTTGGCATTTGTGTTTTTTCAAATTGAAGGATTCAACCAATTAAGAGAAGTAGGCTTGTATTTTACCGGTGAAGGTAGTGTGGTTTCGTCATCATTATTGGTAGCCATTTCATTTGCTCACTTGCTACATGTTGCTGCGGGAATTATAGTTTTATTGGTTGTAATTTTTAATCATTTAAATCATAAATATAAAGTTAATGACGCATTAGGACTTGAAGTAGGTGGTATATTTTGGCACTTTGTAGATATCTTATGGATTTTTCTATTTTTATTTTTCTATTTTATCACATAATAAATAAACTAAATTGGTGTATGTCAGATAATTTTATATTTTTGCCTGTCAGGCGATTAGAAAAGCCTGATACGGATTGATAATTAACCAAAATTAACTGATAAACTTTTTATGGAAGCAACAATTGCTACAGAAAATACAGGAAAAGAAGCTTGGACCGGTGGTGGTAAAAAACCATTAGATGCAAGTTATGGTAAAATGATGATGTGGTTCTTTATCGTATCTGATGCCTTAACGTTTTCTGCTTTTTTAGGGGCTTATGGCCTTATGCGTTTTAAATTTATTGACAGTTGGCCTATTGCTGATGAAGTATTTACTCACATTCCATTTGTTCATGGTCATTTTCCTATGTACTATGTTGCATTTATGACTTTTATCTTAATTTTCTCATCTGTTACTATGGTGTTGGCCGTAGATGCAGGTCATCAAATGAAAAAAGGAAAAGTAACCATATATATGCTATTGACCATAATTGGAGGTTTGATCTTCTTGGGTTCTCAAGCCTGGGAATGGAAGAATTTTATAGGCGGCACTTATGGGTCATTAGTAATGCAAGACGGCAAAATTGCTCAATTTGTTGATGCTTCAGGGCATCAAATAGCCTTAGAAGAATTCGTTCACAAATCAACGAGTGATCAAAGAGTTGCTCATACCAAAAGTAATGGTCTTTGGTTTGTTAAAGATGTTGGTGCCATGGCACCATTTACAGTACATGAAGTTATTGAAGGTTTTAAAGCAAATCCTGATATCAGTTTACGTACAGAGCAAATTAATTTAGATACCAAACATAAAACAGTGCTTTCTAGAGAGGAAGCTAATCAGTTTTTGACAAAAGCAGCAGGAGTTGTTAAAGGTGCAAATCTTAAAGTAAATGAATATGGTAAAACATTATTTGCTGATTTCTTTTTCTTTATAACAGGATTTCACGGATTTCACGTTTTCTCGGGAATTTTAATTAATATCATTATCTTTTTTAATGTAATTGTTGGAACTTACGAAAAAAGAGGACATTATGAAATGGTTGAAAAAGTAGGTCTCTATTGGCACTTTGTTGACTTAGTTTGGGTATTTGTATTTACATTCTTCTATTTAGTATAAAAAATATGACACAAGAACACGCACACGAATCGCATACAGGATTAATTTGGAAAGTATTTGGTATATTATCTCTTATCACAATTGTTGAGGTTTTTTTAGGAATTGTAAAACCCGAATCTTTACATCTTTCAAATTTTTTAGGTACTAGCTATTTAAATTGGATATTTTTAATTTTAACACTAGCCAAAGCCTATGGTATAGCTTGGTATTTTATGCACTTAAAACAAGAAAAAGCCGGACTACGAAGAGCTATTGTTTGGACTGTAGTATTCTTAGTTTGTTATTTAGCAACACTATTACTAATTGAAGGAAACTTTGTTGGTGATGTGCTTAGTGATAGATATACAAAGTGGTTTTATTAAACAAATCAATAACAATAATATTTAAAAGCGGTTTCTAGGCCGCTTTTTTTATACCCAAAAGTGAAAATTTTCGATAAAAGAAATGTAATTTTGCTGCTCAATTGAATTTTTCATTCAAAATTAAAATAACTTGAAATCAAAAAAAAGTTGGATATTATTTGCACTGTTTATTTTACCCTTAGTATTTTATGTTCTTTTGTTAACGGGCACAAATAATTTTGCCAAACTTTCAGTATTAACTGAAAATATAAATGATGTGGATCAGTTTAAAACCGACGATTTAAAACGGGTTACTTTAGATGAACAAATAACCATTCTGTGTTTTTTTGGTAATGACCTGCAAAATGTAAAAAACAATGCCTTAAACCTTAATGAAAAAATATACAAGCACTTTTATAAATTTAAAAATTTTCAATTTGTAGCAGTGCTTCCCAATGGAACACAAACCCAAACCGTAAATTTAAAAAAGCAATTAGGTGTCATTACAGATATGCAAAAATGGAAATTTGTATATGGTACGCCTAACCATATAGCTGAACTTTTTAATAGCCTAGAAAGCTCTTATAAAATTGATAACAATAGCTATTCGCCTTATGCCTTTATCATTGATAAAAATAGGAATTTAAGGGGGAGAATGGATGATAAAGACAATGGACTAATGTATGGCTATAATGCAGAAACCGTTGCTCCTATCCATAGTAAAATGGTTGATGATGTAAAAGTTCTAATAGCAGAATATAGAATGGCCTTAAAAAAGAACAATAGTAAAATTTAACAAATGAAAAAAAACACATACATAGGTATTGCTTTTATAACATTGATTTTTGGTATTTGGGCAGTCCCTAAGATTGTAGATAGGTTATCATCACCTTCATTATTAACATTTGAAAGTGTAAGCAATTTTGAATTTGTTAATAGGAATAACGAAATTATAGACAACAACACTTTAAAAGACAAAGTGTATGTGTTAGAATTTTTCTTTACCTCTTGCCCTACCATTTGCCCTAAGATGCATCAAAGTATGCTGAAAATTCAGAACGCGTTTTATGGCAATCCTAATTTTGGAATGGTTTCAATCACAATTGACCCTAAAAGAGATTCGCCCGAAGTGTTGACTAAATATGCAAAAGAACACAATGTTACTCTAAAAAATTGGTTTTTTTTAACAGGTGATAAAGAGAAAATATATGATTTTGCCAACAACGGATTTAAACTATATGCCGGTGAGAATGAAAAAGCTGAAGGTGGTTTTGAACATTCAGGACTATTTGCACTTGTTGATAAAAATGGTTTTATAAGATCTAGAACGGTTATATCTGGAGAAAATGAAAATCCTTTAAAATTCTATGACGGATTAGACCCTAGTCAAATTCAAATGTTAAAAGAAGATATTGCCATACTCTTAAAAGAATAGTCCAAATGGCTAACAATATACAATCATCAAAAAAATACAATACACTAATTATTATCTTGTCTATAGCTATACCATTAGTTGTGGCCTCCTTATTTAAAGTGAAAATCGATATTGATTTACCATTTTTTTTACCTCCAATCTATGCTACTATTAATGCCATTACCGGTTTGTTATTATTAATTGCAGTATGGGCGATAAAAAATAACAAAAGAGTGCTTCATGAAAGACTTATGAAAACTGCCATAGTTTGCTCCATAATTTTTTTGGCATTATATCTACTTTATCATATGACTTCTGATGCTACAAAATTTGGTGGTATAGGTACTATAAAATATATCTATCTTTTTATTTTATTTACACATATTTTATTGTCGGTTATTGTAATACCATTTGTATTAATTACCTATGTTAGAGCAATTACAAGCGATTTTGAAAAACATAAAAAAATAGCGAAATTCACATTCCCTTTATGGTTATATGTAACGATATCTGGTGTAGTTGTATATCTAATGATTTCACCTTATTATTAATGAAATGTTGATTTTCTAGTGAAACGAAATAGCACCTTTTAGCCGAATTGATTATGCTGATTCTAATAGTTATTAATTGTGGAATCTCAATAGTCTAAAACAATGAAAATGAAAAACAAATTATTCATATTATTCTTTTTACTTCTTGCACAATTTGTCAATGCTCAATGTGCCATGTGTAAGGCTGTTGTTGAATCTGGTGATGCAGAAATAGCCGAAGGATTAAACACCGGAATTATCTATTTAATGGCCTTTCCATATATATTAATTGGTGTAGCTGCCTACTTTTTATATAAAAAATGGAAAAAAAGATAAATTAACATTTCAATAAGACGCATAAAGCGTAACAAGTTTTACTTTTGGTCGTCATATAGAAAATCATACTAGCAATTTAATTATTTTATGAAAACAAGATTAAGTGTTTTAATAGCACTCCTCGTCATTGCAACTTCATTTGCTCAAGATAAAAAGTGGACTTTAAAAGAATGTGTAGATCATGCTTTAGAATATAATCTATCAGTAAAAAGGTCAAATCAGATTACTGAATTAAGAAAAGAAGATATTGCTTCAGCCAAAGGTAATATGTTACCTGGAGTTTCAGCATCAGCTTCTCAAAACTTTAGCTTTGGATCTGGTTTTGATGCATTAAGTAACTCAAGAGTTGCTAATGACAGACGCTCCAATAGTTTTGGGTTAAATACTTCTGTAACCTTATTTAATGGGTTTAGTATTAAAAATAACATAATACAATCTAAAACTTCTTATGAGGCTAGTATGCTAGATCTTGAAAAAATGAAAAACGATATTTCTTTAAATATTGTAAACTCATACTTGAATGTTTTATTCAATAAAGAAAATTTAAAAATTGCTCAGGCTCAAATTTTAATTAGTGAACAACAACTAGAGCGTACTAAAGAATTGGTAGATGCGGGTGTACAACCATATGGTAACTTATTAGAAGTTGAAGCTACCAAGGTAAATGATGAAAATGCTGTAGTAACTGCAGAAAATAATATGGCATTGTCATTATTAGATTTATCTCAATTATTACAAATACCTAATCAAGGTTTTGATATTGAAGAAATTTCTATTGATATTAACTCCGTTGCCTTATTGTATAATAACACTGAAGAAATATTCTCAAAAGCAATTGAAAATCAACCGGAAATAAAAAGTGCCTCATTGGCACTGCAAAATTCTGAAATGGGAATTAAGATTGCAAAGGCTGATTATTTACCTAGTCTATCATTAAGTGCAGGATTAAATACTGTATATAACCATAGACAAGGTTTTAAAGATGATGCAAACTCTCCCATTTTTCAATTTCCCTTTTCTGATCAATTGGATAATAATTTTGGACAGTTTGTTGGTTTAAATTTAAATATTCCTGTCTTTAGTAGAGGGCAAGTAAAAGCCAATGTAAATAGAGCTAAAATAAATCAGGAAATATCTAAAATAAACTTAGATGATGAAAAAAGAGCCTTAAGAGAATCTGTAGAAAGAGCATATATAAATGCTAAAGCTACGCTAAAGGAATATGAAGCTGCGGAAAAATCTGTAAAAGCCCAAGAGCAGTCATTTACATTTGCCCAAGAAAGATATAACTTAGGGGCTACCAACTCATTTGATTTTGAACAAGTTCGTAACAGATTGGTCAATGCACAATCTAGTTTAATTAGAGCTAAATACAACTATGTGTTCAGAACTAAATTACTAGAATTCTATTATGGAATTCCAATTGTTGTTGAATAAATATTACAGTTATTATTCTCAAAACTTCATAGATTAAAATTGCTTAGTGTAGAAAATATAGGATCAATAGTTAAATTGGTATGTATAAATAATGATGTACTTTTGCGTATAATCTTCTAATAATTGTCATTAATATTAAACATAGAAACCGCTACTAAAAATTGTTCTGTTAGTCTTTCAGATCATGGTAAATTAGTGGCTCTAAAAGAGCATAATGATGATGGCTATTCTCATGGAGAATTATTGCACATTTTCATTGAAGAAATATTAAAGTCTACTCAAAAATCTGTACATGATATTGATGCTATTGCAGTAAGTAAAGGACCCGGTTCTTATACAGGCTTACGTATTGGAGTTTCAGCTGCGAAAGGACTATGTTTTTCATTGGACAAACCTCTAATTTCCATTTCAACACTTGCTTCACTGGCAAATGCCATTAAAGTTGAACAGGATACTTTTATTGTACCTTTACTTGATGCCAGACGAATGGAAGTTTATAGTGCCATTTATGATCACAACTACAATCAACTTAGAGAAATTCAAGCTGAAATTATAGATGAGAACTCTTTTACAGCAATTTTAAATAAGGCTAAGGTCTATTTCTTAGGAGATGGTGCTGAAAAATGCAAATCTATTATCAACCATAAAAATGCAGTTTTTCTTGATGGATACTTTCCTTCAGCAAAACAAATGGTAAAACTCTCTAATGATAAATTCAAAAAAAACGACATCGAAGATGTCGCTTATTTTGAACCTTTTTATCTAAAAGATTTTATGATAACAAAATCAAAAAAATAATTATTGTTGTGTCAAGGCTACTGTGTCAGTTAAGTCGCAGTTATTTTTTATCTGGTCAAGGCTAAAAATCATTGCATAGCCTAGATATGGAAATATATTTTGAACGATGGACAGATGAAAAAGAACAAGACTTGGGCTGGCTAAAGTAGCCTTGAAACGACATTATCCTTCTTTCTGAATTTCAACAGCATGTGGATAAGGTATTTCAATACCTGCTTTGTCTAATGCTATTTTAATGTTTTCTGTGGTTTCAAAATAGACATCCCAATAATTAGCTGGTGTACACCATGGTCTTACAGCAAAATTAACAGAACTATCCGCTAATTCAGATACATTAACGCTAGGTGCTGGATCTTGTAATACTTTTTCATTTGCCGTTAATACACTAAGTAAAACTTCTTTTGTTTGTTTGATATCTGCATCATAAGACACTCCAAAAGTCAAATCTACTCTTAATTTACCTTCCTCAGAATAGTTTATGATATTACCATTTGACAATGTTCCGTTAGGGATTATTACCAATTTATTTTCCGGGGTTATAATTTTAGTAGTAAATATTTCTATTTCCTTTACAACGCCCAATTCTCCTTGTGCCTCAATTAAATCGCCAATTTTTATAGGTTTAAATATCATTAACAAAACCCCTCCGGCAAAATTAGCCAATGAACCTTGCAATGCCAGACCAACTGCCAAACCTGCAGCTGCTAAAATAGCTGCAAAAGAAGTGGTTTCAATACCCAATTGAGCCAAGATGGTAAGGATCAACAATATTTTTAATCCCCAACCTACTAAATTCAATAAGAATTTTTGAAGACTGGCATCATAGTCACTTTTGGTCATTACATTACCGGCTACTTTTAATATTTTTTTTATAATCCAAGAACCAATTATCCATATTATAATTGCCCCTATAACAGGAATTCCATAAGTGGTAAGAAAGGTTGTTCCTTTTTCTAAAATATTGTCGTAATCCATAAAAGTTAAGTTTTAATAATTATTAGTGTTTAAAAGTGTTAAAATTAATGCAATAATCGCCGGGACAGATTGTATATAAAACAATCTTATCTTTTTTGTAGAATAAGCACCAAAGATACCTGCAATAATAACACAGATCAAGAAAAAAATGGCAATTTGGTAAGTAAAGTTTTTGTTAAGGATTGACCAAATTAAACCGGCAGCTAAAAATCCGTTATACAATCCCTGATTGGCTGCTAAAGTTTTTGATGCTTCTGCAAACTCTTTTGTCAGTCCGAAAGTTTTTAGTCCTTTAGGTTTTGTCCAATAAAACATTTCCAATATCAAAAAATAGATATGTAAAAAAGCTACAAGTGCAATTAAACCAATTTGTAAATACTTCATAATTTGAATTTTTGTTTAATTCAATTTCACCTTGATTTGCTCCAATGCTTTATTTGATTCATTTACCGGCAATAGACAAGCTCCATTTATACAAACATAAATGGTAGTTTCGTTGGCATTGTATTTATATTCTAATAAAGGCAATTTACTTTCTTTAATACTACCTACTATTAATTTGTTAGGTATGTAATTTTGATTGATTTCCTTTAGCCTTTCTTTGGCATCTTTACCCACTATAGCAACTTCATAAAAATCTCCTAAAAAGTTTGAATATAATAACAGCCAATTTGAAGCTCCGGCTCCATATTTAACAGCATTTTCTTTTACATTATGCAACATTTGATTGGCATCTTTGGTATAAGTTCGGTTTCCAAAATAGTGTCCTAATTTGAATAAATTATTAGCCATAATTGAATTTGACGATGATATCACATTATCATCTGTTTCAATTTTACGACTAATAAGTTCTTTATCTTGATCTGACGTAAAGAAAAACATATTGCTTTTATCATCATAAAAATGATCAAAACAGTAATTGGTTAAATTTTTTGCAGTCTGTAGCCATTTTTCATCTAGTGTAACCTCATATAAATTGATAAAAGCATCTACTACCGTTGCATAATCTTCTAAATAAGCATTGATATTCCTTTTACCATTTTTATAATTTCTAAACAAGCCGCCTTCATCATTACTCTGAACTTTATCAATAAAATTGGCATTTTTTAATGCTTTTTCCAAAAAATGATTGTCCCCAAAAACTCGATATGCATCTATATATCCTTTAAGCATCAATGCATTCCAAGAGGTTAAAATTTTATCGTCTAATCTAGGTCTACTTTTCTCCACTCTAGCTTTTAGTAAAATCTCTTTCCAATGGCTTATTTTTTTAGAAAGTGCATCATTTGAAAGTTGATTAGCTTCTGAGAATTGCTCATTTGACTGAGTTCTATGCAAATTATATGTATTATTTTCCCATTTATAAGCATTGTTTACATTATAATATTTTGCAAACAATTCAAAATCATCATTAAGAATAGACTTTAATTCTTCTTTTTTCCAAACATAAAAAGCACCTTCTTCCAACTCACCTTCAGCATTGTCACTATCAGCATCAAGCGACGAGTAAAATGCACCGGTTTCATCCATCAATTCACGTTCCACAAAACGGGTAGTTTCATAAACCACTTGTTTGTAAAAAGGATCTTTAGTTACCAAATAAGCATTGGCATATAAACTTACTAGCTGACCATTATCATAAAGCATTTTTTCAAAATGAGGAATATGCCATTTGGCGTCTACAGAATAACGTGCAAAGCCACCGCCAACCTGATCATTTAAACCTCCAAATGCCATGTTCGTCAATGTAGTTTTTACATAATCTAACATCTTTTTATCATCCTTTTGGACTGCATATCTCAACAAGAATTGATAATTATTTGGCATGGGAAATTTGGGAGCTCCTGCCCTACCACCCAAATCAGTATCCATATACTTTTTCCAATTATCAACAATTAGATCCAGTTCTTCTACCGAATAGTTCTTTTCTGATGTATTCAAAATAACCAAATCAGACTGTCGTACACCTTCCGTTAATTTTGTGGCATTGTCTTCTAATTTTTTTGGATCTTCTTTATATATTTTTGACAATTGTTCTAAGGCACTTATCCAATTATCTTTAGGGAAATAGGTGCCTCCCCAAACCGGTCTTCCATCGGGTAAGGCAACACAATTTAGAGGCCATCCACCTCTACCGGTCATTAACTGTACAGCATTCATATAGACCTGGTCAACATCTGGTCTTTCTTCTCTATCAATTTTTATATTGATAAAATTTTGATTCATTATTTTTGCCACTGCTGTATCTTCAAAACTTTCATGCTCCATTACATGACACCAATGGCAAGCCGCATAGCCAATAGAAATCAAAATAAGTTTATTCTCCTTTTTAGCCAAAGCTAGAGTTTCATCATTCCAGGCATACCAATCGACCGGATTATGAGCGTGTTGTAATAAATATGGACTTGTTTCATTTATCAAACTATTTGTATAAGTATGTGCTGTCATTGTATTTTTGTTTTGACTATTACAACTCACCAAAAGGAAAGTACTTAATAGGACTAATAAATATTTTTGGAGCATGTTATTTTTTTTCAAAGATATGGATTAATCCTTATCAAAACTTTACAACTTGGGTTCGACTTATTGATAAAGCCAATAAAAAAGCGTTTTGAGTATTTACAAAACGCTTTAGATTAAATTTATTTAACACTCATCTCGACTTTTCGTTTCAACTGTATAAGAGTTGAAAATTGACTAGATTAGGTCTCTTTAGAATGATAGAGCATCATTACATACAAACAAATCAACTAAATATGGATAATTCCAATCCCTTTATGGAAGAGAAAAAAATCAAGAATGGTTCTCAGGATATTTGTTTAGATAAATAAGTATTCAATAATTATTTTACTTCAAAGGTAATTTTTACGTTTACTCTAAACTCTGAAACGTCATTACCATCTACAACCGCACTTTGAGATTGCACAAATACAGATTTTATATGTTTTACACTTTTTGAAGCATGCTGTACAGCTTTACGGGTAGCTTCTTCCCAACTCTTGTCAGAATTAGCCATTACTTCAATTACTTTCATTACTGCCATAATATTTTATTTTTAAATTTAACAATTCAGTGAAATGTAAATGTAATTAATTCTAAGCAAAAAATCAACCATTTATGGCAATTACTTCTTCTATTTTATTAGGTAATAATTGTTTTAAAGTAGCTTCTATTCCATTCTTAAGCGTAATAGTAGATGACGGACAACCACTACATGCTCCTTGTAGAATTACATTAACCGTTTTGGTTTGAGTGTTATAAGATTGAAACATAATATTACCTCCGTCTGAGGTAACAGCAGGTTTGATATATTCATCTAATATAGCTACAATTTCTTGTGAAATATCATCTAAATTTTCAATAGCAACAGGTTCAACTTCTGGTATTACATGCACCTTAGGTGTAAATTTTTCTGTAATAATTGGTTGCGATTCTGAAATATACATTTTTAAAAAATCTCTTAAGGCAGTAGTAATCTCAAACCATTCAACCGTGTTATTTTTTGTTATAGAAACATAATTTTCTGAAATAAACACCTCTTTAACAAAAGGAAAATCGAATAAGGCTTTTGCCACAGGCACTTCATTGGCATCTTCTAAATTTGTAACCTCTATATTTTGAGAAGTCAATAACTTATTCGTCACAAATTTCATAACCGACGGATTTGGCGTACTCTCACCATAAACCTCTACAACTACTTGTTTTTGATCACTTTGAGTAAATAAACTATCATTAACTTTAAGGTAATTTTCTATAATTGTTTTCAACTCTTCCTGTACATCATCCCATTCAACGATATTAAAACGTTCAATAGCCATAAAATTTGCGGTTACAAATACCTTTTTTACAAAAGGCAAATGAAATAATTGTTGAATTAAAGTTGAATTATGAACCTCTTCTACATTATTATATTCAAAACTTCCTTCAGTTAAAATGCTATTGGCAACAAACTTTATAATGGTAGGATTATTGGTGTTTTCTATATTAATTTTTAACATGGTAATATTTATTTAATACAAAAGTAACACTATATTTGGTATGATTTAAAAACTAGTCTAGTTTAGCCTTTCAAATTCGGCATTTAATAATTCTCTAGCTTCAAAGTTTTCTATAGAAACGGAGTAGATATGTTGTTTATCTAAGTTATTATGTTTGTTATTTCCATCACTATCTTCTATGGTTTTATAAAATACTTTTTTAAGTTCCGGAAAATATTCCCAGCTTGATAAATGATGATTGTTAAGCGTAATTTTCTTAAACCCTTTACCGTTATCAAAGCTTAAATAGAGACTTGTTAAGTTCAAAACTTCATCATCTTCAGAAAACGTATCAACAACCTGATAAAGAATTACATTTTCGGCATTATCTTTGGCCTTATATAATTGTTGGTAAGAAAGAATTTCAATTTTATCAGTTGTTAAAATATTTATTTCTTCCGTTTGAATATCTTGAAATATTAAATTTCTTAAATAATTGTTATTATAAGCTGTTCTCGTGCTATACTCTGTTTTAGCCTTACGTTCTTCATCTGGTAACACATTAATTTGAAAAACAATATAATTAGAGCTGCTATCAATTTTTATAGGCAAATCTGCTACAAAACTTTGTTGCTCTTTATTTTCATTCTTTTCGTCTTTACTATTTGTGTTCTCATCACTAAGATCTTTAGTAAGATCAATAGCTTTGTTATCTTGTCTAAATTGATTACAAGATGATAATAGCATTCCTGAAAACACTATTATCATAAATATTAGGTTTATTTTAATCTTACCATTCATAATTTTTCTTTTTTGCTTGTTTTTTAATGGCTTCGACCATAACACGCTCTAAGCCCTTACTATTGTCCTTATTTTTTTCAGCCACGTACTTATTTCTTTTGGCATTCAAATCATTAATCTTCTCTTGAATTTCTATTCTCTTTTTACCTTGTTCTGATACGTACTTTTTTATCTCTGCTGAAGACTTTCCTTGTAAAGCCTCTGGTAAGGTTTTTTTATCCAATTTACTATAACTAAAACCTTCCTCTTTTTCTGCGTCTACCAAGTCCCATGTGGTATTTTTATATACTCTTGAACTTTTACTCACTGCTCTTTTTACAACTACCACCTCATCTAATTCTGCAGCATTACTATCTTGTGCAGCTTGTAATCTCATTTTACTTCTCCCCCTACTTCCATAATAAATATAAGTATCATTCAATTGTGTATTCAATTTAATAATAATATCATCATAAGGTGAAACAATATGGATAATTTGCTCATTATGATCAATGGTCATATATTCACCATTGGTTAATCTTGCACCATCCTGCCATTTTCCGGAAATTCCATTTTTATAATTACCACAAAAAATAGTATTGATTGTTACACCTTGCTCATTGGCTTGTGTGGCTGCATCTTTATAATTAATTTTTCCTTGTGTAAAAGGTTCATTGCCGGCAATAAAAAGAAGCTTTAAATTGTTTTTATTTTCTCCCCAATCTAATTGTTTAAGAGATGTTAAGATTACTTCCCCACAAAACTCATTGCCCCCATTAGTTTTTAGTGCAAATAGTTTTTCTGAAATTTCATCTAAATCAGAACTAAAACCAATTACTTGGCGAATGTAACCTTCTTTTGATGATAAATTGTCATTACCATATTCATAAAGAGCAATTTCTAAATCAGGATTTTCATTATCACATTTGGCATAAGACAACTCATTTACAATTTCCCAGAGCTGCGTTTTTGCCTGATTTATCAAACCATCCATAGAATTACTGGTATCTAAAAGCAATGCTACCTTAATTGTATTTTTCTTTACAGGATGCTTGTTTTCTGCAAACACCATAAAAGTACTTAAGCTAAGTATTATCATCAAAATTTTACCGATAAATTTATTCACAACATTTCTATTGAGATTGTTGTGTTTCGTGACAAATGTGGACAAGTTGTGATTTTTCTTTAAATATTTCATAATTTTTTTGTTTTAATTTTAGCGTAAAAGTAACGCGTAAAATGAATGTGAAAAATTCAAAATGAGCCATTGAGCCATTTCAATGCGTAAACTGTATTTTTAATTGAGTCTTCCGTATAATTTGGCTTATTTTTAGGCTTAAAAAGCCTATTTTTAGTATAAAGCCATTTTTTGAAGCGAATTTATTATGTAGCTTTACACAATTTTAAAACTGAAATGAACAGGATATTTTACATCATACTATTTTTATCTATAACTCTTAATTCAGGAGTTCTTGCTCAAGAAAATAATAGGGTAGCAACCCCGTCAAAAATCTATTCAGACAGAATAACGGATCAGGATGGCATACCACTTAGCGGCATAAAAATTCGTGTTAGAGGTCAAGCTACTTCTACCTTTACTGATGTTA
The DNA here is from genome assembly GCA_002352665.1 of Flavobacteriaceae bacterium UBA2765. Classification (GTDB taxonomy): domain Bacteria; phylum Bacteroidota; class Bacteroidia; order Flavobacteriales; family Flavobacteriaceae; genus Aureibaculum. The sequence goes on along the minus strand of DEIV01000101.1, from coordinate 14,740 downwards.
ATGGCGAATTTTCAATCAATGCAAAAAACGGAGATGTCATTATACTTAGTAAAAATGGAAAAATCATCAATTCATATCAATTAGATGGTAGTGTTTATTATGAAATTAATGATGAGTCCGGTCAAATGGAAAGGCAAGAGTTAAAAAAAACAAATTCAATTTCTAAATTTAAATCAAGGAGAAAAGACAATACAATTCAGTTTCAACAATTATTAGATTCTGCATCTAATTTTAATAAGAAAAATCCTATTAAAAGCATAGATTATATAAGAAGTGCTTTACTAATTGCTGATGATAACAATAATAAAAGTCAATTAGCACAATCTTATTCTGTATTAGGTGATGTGTATATGAATTTGAAACAGTATGACTTGGCAGTTGGTAATTATAAAACTGCATTTGATAATACAGAAAACACTGCTGTTCAATTAAAATTAGCACATGCTTATTTGCTAAATAATGAATTTAAAAATAGTGAAAGTCAATTTAAAAAAATCTCAATAAAAAAAGACGTATCACTAGTTCAGAAAATAGAAATCAATGAAGGTTTAGGTGATATTTACAGAGCTCAGAGGCAATACGAATCGGCTTTAAGCCAATACGAAACAGCTTTAAAATTTGCAAAAAATCAACAAAATTCCTCTCAAATTGCCAATTTAAATGCTAAAATTTCAAGTGTTCTTGAAGCTAGTGGACAATTATCAAAAGCCGAAGGATATTTAATACAGTCTCAAAACAATGCCAAATCAGATAGTCCGAAAAAAGCAGTAATTAAAAGTCGACGTGCAGCAGAATTTTATAGTAGAAATAAAAATGTGGATAAAGAGGTACAATTGCGTGAAGAAACCCTAAATAATTTAGAAGAAGTTGAATCAGATGAAATAGTTGTAGAAGATAATGGAGATGCACTAACAAAACCAAAAGCTAAATTAGATCTTGGTAATGCATTGCTAAAACAAAATAATTTTGGAAAAGCCATTCCGATATTAGAAGAAAGTGCAGCAGAAGCTGAGATTGCGGATGACATTATTACGCAAAAAAATGCAGTGCAACGCTTATCTGAAGTCTATGCCTCTATAGGTGATGATGATAAAGCATTAAGTAATTATAAAAAATATGTGTCATTAGTTGATAGATTATATCAACAAAAAGAAGAGGAAATTAAGGCTATAGTAAATTTAAATCGAGATTTATCTGAAAAGCAAAATAGAATTACCAGTTTAGAAAAAGATAGAGAACTTTCTCAAAGTAAATATCAATTATACCAAACAGAAGGCAGACTAACTCTTGAAAATGATAGACGACAAAAACTAATTATTTATGCTTTACTTGTTGGATTAGCATTGCTATTATTCTCATTATTTTGGATGCTACGAAGTAATAAACAACGTAGGTTGGCAAATAATTTATTAGCCTTAAAGTCTTTGAGAACTCAAATGAATCCCCATTTTATTTTTAATGCTCTTAATTCTGTTAACAGTTTTATTGCCCAAAATGACGAGCGTACAGCCAATAGATATTTAACAGATTTTTCTACCTTAATGCGAAGTGTATTAAATAATTCTGAAGAAGATTTTATTCCCCTAGAAAAAGAAATAGAATTGCTAGAATTGTATCTAAAATTAGAGCATTCGCGTTTTAAAGATAAGTTTGATTACGATTTAACCGTTGATAAAAATATTGATCAAGGTCAGTTTCAAATTCCACCTATGTTATTACAACCTTATGTTGAAAATGCCGTTTGGCACGGATTGCGTTATAAAAAAGAAAAAGGGTTTTTAAAAGTTCAATTGTTTAAAATTGATGAAGTAACTATCCAAATTGAGATTTCTGACAATGGTATTGGGAGAAAAAAATCGAAGGAATTAAAAACCGATCATCAGAAAAAACAGCAATCAAAAGGAATGCAAAACATCAAACAACGTGTTGCTATATTAAATGAAATGTATAAAGACAAAGTTGATGTTTTTATAAACGATTTATATGATGATGCTACCGGTACTAAAGTGGTATTAACATTGAAAAAAGATTAGAAACCCTCTCAAACGTACTCAAAGGGAAGAGGATTGCCAAACAATTATACAACTCAACAAAAAAAATGAATTTAAAAACCATCATTGTAGAAGACGAGCAAACCAGTAGAGAAATTCTAAAGAATTACTTGACTAAATACTGCCCAACTGTTGAAGTAATTGGAGAGGCAGAAAATATAGATGATGCTTTAGTACTCATTAGAAATAACGAATTAGACTTGGTGTTTTTAGATGTTGAAATGCCCTATGGTAGTGGATTTGATCTACTTGAAAAATTAGGCAATACTAATTTTGAAGTCGTATTTGTCACCGCCTACAATCAATATGCAATCGAAGCCTTAAACAATCATGCTTCCTATTATCTGCTCAAACCTATTTCAATTGATGAACTTATTAAAGCTGTTGATTATGTAAAACAGTTGAGAACTAAAGAAAATGAGTTGCAAAATACCGTTTTAGTCCCTAAAATAAGTGCTACTGATTCAAAAATAACAATACCCACACAAGATGGGTTTGAGGTGTTAGAAATGAAAAATATTATGTACTGTAAGGCTGATGATAATTATACTGAAATATATTTAGAGAACAAACAGAAAAAATTAGTTAGTAAAACTCTAAAATATTTTGAAGATATTCTAAAGGAAAACGGATTTGCCAGAATACATAAATCATATTTGGTAAATGTATCTTATATTGCATCTTATAAAAAAGGGAAAGGCGGTACTATATCCTTATCAAATGGTAAAGAATTAAGTGTTTCTGCCTCTAAAAAAGCTGACTTCTTATCTTATTTTAAATGATTATCAAAAAACTAAACGGAAAAGAACCTCAATTTGGTACTGATTGTTTTATTGCCGAAAATGCTGTAATTGTAGGTGATGTTATTATGGGAAATCAATGCAGTATATGGTATAATGCTGTATTACGTGGTGATGTTCATTATATAAAAATGGGTAATAAAGTAAATGTACAAGACGGTGCTGTAGTGCATTGCACTTATAAAAAAAGCCCAACCAATATTGGCAATAATGTTTCAATTGGGCATAATGCTATTGTACATGGCTGTACTATTTATGATAATGTTTTGGTAGGCATGGGAAGTATTATAATGGACGATTGCATCGTTGAATCAAATTCAATTATTGCCGCCGGAGCGGTAGTAACCAAAGGCACCAAAGTTGAGTCTGGAAGTATTTATGCAGGTACACCGGCTAAAAAAATAAAGGATATTTCTACAGCATTAATTTCTGGTGAAATTGATAGAATTGCCAACAATTATGTAAAATATGCAGGTTGGTACAAAACCCAACCTCCTACTGACCATATGGACGCTTCAGAAGAAAAAGAGCCAACTTTTTAAACAAACCTAATATCAAAATCTTGAATTGATTAATGAAAAAAATAGTAATCCTTCTTTGTTGTCTAATATTTATGAGTTGTGGCAGTCTTAAAAAAACTAGTTCAGAAACTTTACAACTGAAATTTTTAGATGAATATATCCTACCCGATAACATTATTATAAATGAAACTTTAGTAGGTGGTTTATCAGGAATAGATTATCACAACGGTATTTATTATTTGGTTTGTGATGATGCTTCAAATCCACGATATTATGAAGCAACAATTGACATCAGCAATAACAAAATAGAAAATATTGAATTTAATAATGTAACTAAATTTAATGACAGCACCCATTATTTAGATTTAGAAGCCATTAGATTTGATGCTAAAAGCAATAATCTCTTTATGACTAGTGAGGGTAGTATCAACCATCAAAAAGATCCTTCATTTTTTAGTATAAATGCAAAAGGTATCATTGATTATCTTGAAATTCCTAATGCTTTTAAAGCCGGAAGTCTACAAAAACCAAGAAACAATGGAACGTTAGAAGGCTTATGCATGAGTTATGATAAAAAAGGATATTGGATTGCTATGGAATTACCCTTAGAAGCTGATGGTCCAGAACCTCAATTAATTGAAACAAAATCTCCTGTGCGTTTGACGTATATAGATCTTCATACAAAAAAACCTAGAAAGCAATTTGCATATTTATTAGATAAAATTGCAAAGAAACCATTAGATAATTTTGCTGTAAATGGCTTAACAGATATCTTGGCATATAATACCAATCATTTTATTACTATTGAACGAAGTTATTCTAGCGGATTAGGTACACAAGGAAATACCATAAAACTTTTTAAGATAGACGCTTCAAATGCAACCAATTCTTTAGCACTAAGTAATCTAAAAGAAAAAGATTATATACCAATAAAAAAAACATTGTTATTTGATTTTGATGATGTTAGAACTAAATTAACTGACCAAAGTATTGATAATATTGAGGGAATAACTTTTGGTCCAATATTAGTAAATGGCAACAAAACAATAATGTTGGTTTCTGATAATAATTTTAACAAATTAGGACAACAAATGAACCAATTTATATTATTAGAAATTATTGATTAATTTTTTTGTAATTAAAAATATTTGTTTTATCTTAGCAGTCTACTTGAAAGAGACTTTGTCTTTTTCTCAAATTTTGTTGGAGTTCTATATAAGTGTTTAGCGACAAATTAAATTCTCCAAAAATTTAGCAGCCAAGTTTACTTGGCTGTTTTTTTTGTTAGAAATCTAAATAATTAATTGTACTATTTTTGTTAAAATCTTTAGCTATATCCTTTAGTATGGATACATCTGCATTTGTATATAATTGATGGAAAGCACTGCTTTTCTCTTTGACTAATAAATTTTCCTTTTTTAAAATAGCTCTAGTCTGTTTGGCTACCGCATAGCCCGAATCTATAATGGTAACTTTATCGCCAACAATTTTTCTGATCTGAGGGATTAAAAACGGGTAATGGCTACAGCCCAAGACTAAATAATCAATATGCTCGTCAAGCATTGGGTAAAGATATTTGTTTAATAAATATAGCATTTCTGGTGTATCCATCTTTCCACTTTCAACTAAAGGCACTAAACCTTCTCCTACTTGTTCAACTACTTTAATCCCCTCAGCAAACTTTTTTGAAGTACTATGAAAGAGCTCACTACTTAAAGTACCTTGTGTAGCCAATATACCAATGGCATTGGTTTTAGTTTGTAATGCAGCAGGCTTAATTGCTGGTTCAATTCCGATAAATGGCACCTTATAATTATCTCTTAAAAAATCAATTGCATTAGTAGTTGCGGTATTACAGGCTACTACTATAATTTTACAACCCTTGCTGAGGAGTAACTCTGTATTTTTCACACTTAGATCAATAATTTCTTGTCTCGATTTTTGTCCGTAGGGTGCATTTTTGCTATCTGCTAAATAGATGGTATCCTCAATAGGTAACAACTTAACTATTTCTTTCCAGATAGAGATTCCTCCAACACCAGAATCGAAAACGCCAATAGGTTGATTTGATTTCATCTATAATAATTTAATATTTGTCATTTGAGCACTATATAAGAACTTTCTAACGTAGGATTATGATTTGGTGTTGCTACGAAATTAGTTGTTAGTTAATTACAAATCTAGCATCTTTCTTAAAGCATTATCATCAGTATCAATAACGAAGTAAAATAACAATTATTTGCTTAAAATATATTGAAAAAAATCCCACTTTCTAAAATTAGAAAGTGGGATTTTTTAAATGGTATATTTTTTTAATCCTATTTGATATTTAAATTGGCTTTAACATCAGCCATCAAATCTGTACCATTATAAACGATTAGACCTTTACCTGGAGTTGAATCAATTACATAATCAAATCCCTTTGCCGCTGCTACATCATTAATAGCTTTTTGAGCTCTTTCAGCAATTGGTTTGTATAAATCAAACTCTTTCTTTTGTAATTCCTCTTGAGCTGTTTGTCTATACATTTGCAATTTTTTTTGCAATTCTTGTACCTCAACCAAGCGTTTTTGATTTTCTACATCTGTTTGTGTAGGTGCTTCTTGATCGTACTTTTGCATTTTTGCTTGTAAAGAACTACTCTGAGTCTTAAAATCAGTATCATATGCTTGTACCACTTTTTTAAGCTCTTCTTGCATTAATTTGGTTTCCGGCATAGCCGCAACCAATTCGTCTGTATTAATATGTGCTACTTTTGACTGTGCATTTATCGTCATAGTTCCTAAAAATAGTACACTTGCTAATAGTAGATTTTTAAATAGTTTCATTTGTTTTAGTATTAATTATTGTTATTATTCTCTTTTTTACTTTCTTGTTCCTTTTTTACTTTTTCTTCTTGCTCCTTTTTACGATTCTCTATTTCCTCTAAACGTTTTTTGCGTTTTTCTTCTGCCGCTTTTTTAATTTCTGCTCTCCTTTTGGCTTTAGCCTCATTTTGCAATCTTATTTTCTCTTTTAGTGCATCCCTAGCTGTCTGTCTGTCTTCAGCTTTCGCTTTCGCTTTATCTGCTGCTACATCTTTTGCTATAATTCTTTCTTCTTTCTTTTCTTTAACCGCCTTAACTTTTCTTCCTTTAACTATTTTATTTAAGACCAGTTCACTGATATCATATTTATTATTAGAATATAACATGATCAAATCGCTAGATTTATCTAAAACAATATCATATTTTTTTTGCACTGCAATTTCTTGAATGGCATTATAAATTTGATCTTGGACAGGCTTTACCAGTTGTTTACGTAACATGAACAAATCTCCTGCAGGGCCAAAATAAGCAGCTTGCAAATTTTTCAAATCCAATTCTCTAATTTCTATATCTTCTTCACGTTCTTTAATTAAATCGTCAGTTAGTAAAGCTTTTTCATTACTTAAATCAATCTTCATTACTTCAACGTCACTTTTAATAACATCTAACTTTTGTTGCCATGTTGTTATTTTACTTTTAAGCCTAGATTCAGCATCTGTATATTCAGGTACATTTTCTAAAATGTATTGCATATCTATATAAGCTATTTTTTGTGGTTTCTGAGCCACCAATACAGTACTTATAAATAATGTTAATATGAATATTACTTTACGTATCATAATGCAATGTGTATTTAGAAAAAACCGTGCCAAAGTAAAAATTTTATGCAAATGTACTAATTTTGTTTAGAACTGTTGACCAATAATAAAATGTGGTTGCCAACCTGATTTTACGCCGGGTACACCTGGTATATCATCAAATCCATGACCAAAATCAATGCCTAGCAGGCCAAATGCCGGCATAAATATTCTAAGGCCTACTCCTGCTGATCTTTTTAAAGAAAATGGGTCAAAATTTTCGAAATCATCATAAGAATTACCTGCTTCTAAAAACCCAAGTATATAGATTGAAGCTGTTGGTTTTAAAGTGATGGGATATCTTAATTCTAAGGCAAATTTATTATATATTGTACCTCCAGAATTAGAAGACAAACTGTTATTATCATATCCACGTAAACCTACCGTTTGTCTGCCATCAAATTGCCCTGATGCCAATCCATCTCCTCCTACATAAAATCGCTCAAAAGGTGATATACCCAAATCATTATTATAAGCACCTAAAAAGCCAAATTCAACATTAGACATCAACACCAATTCGTGTTGAGGTTTACCCATAATTTTACTATACCATTTACCTCCAAAATTAAGTTTATAATACTCTAATAATTTAAATCTTTCATTTGAATCTAGATTAGTATAATCTTTATCATTAAACAATGAATATGGCGGTGTTACTTTTACACCAACATTAAATGTTGACCCTAAGGTAGGGAATATTGGATTGTGCCCAGCTGAATTTCTACCAAAATTCACATTTAAAGATAAATTATTAGAAATGCCATTGTTAAAACCAAAAGTACCTAAGAAAAAATTATCTAAATTAAAACGTTGATAACTAATAGCTGTTGATAAAGTAAAGTAATCATCAGGCCATTTTAAACGTTGACTCAATCCCAAAGTGGCACCAATAATATTTAATTTTTGATTTTTATCCACCCGATTATTTTGGAAATCAAAACTAAATTGACTAGAACTGAAAACCGAAAAAGATAAAGATTTTGGTTTTTTACCGCCAAACCAAGGTTCAGTAAATGACAAGCTATAAGAATTTGAAAATCTACTCGCTTGTGCCCTTAATGATACACTTTGTCCATCTCCTCTAGGAACTGGTTTATACTCTTTACCATTAAAAATGTTTTTAATCGAGAAATTACTAAAAGACAATCCTAAAGTACCGATAAAAGTATTACCTCCAAAACCACCTTGTAATTCAATTTGACTCGCTCCTTTTTCAACGATACTATATTCAATATCTACTGTTTTATCCGCATAATTTGGTTGTACATCTGGTACTATACTTTCTGCATCAATAAAAGGCATTTGCCCAACCTCTCTAATAGTTCGAATAATATCTTCTCTACTAAATAAACTGCCTGGCATAGTACGCATTTCTCTTAAAAGTACGTGGTCATTTGTAACCTCGTTCCCTACTAACGTAATTTTTCTAATGGTAGCCGGTTCATCTTCTCTAATTCTTATTTGAATATTAATGGTATCATTCTCTACTTTGGTCTCTACCGGTATTACGCTAGAAAATAAATATCCGTTATTTAAATAAAAGTTGGTAATATCCTGAGAATCAGGTGAACCATCTCCTTTTATACGCTCATTCAATAACTTGCCGTTATAAACATCACCCTTGCTTAATCCTAAAAATTGAGTTAAAATTGTATCAGAATAGACCGTATTTCCTAGATATTCAATATCGCCAAAATAATATTTACTGCCTTCATTAACCGTAATATCTAAGTTAATTGTATTGTCATCATTCCATGAAATAGAATCTTTTAATACCTGCGCATCTCTATACCCCTTTTCTTGATACTTTTCTACTAATTTTTCTAGATCATTATTATATTCTTCTTCAATATATTTAGAAGGTTTTAAAATATGCAAAATGTTTTTTTGCTTTGTTTTTTTAAGAAATTTCTTTAAACGTTTATCTTGAAATTTTTCGTTACCGTGAAAGCGTAAATTTTTAATTTTAATTTTACTGCCTTTATCTATTACAACTAATGCCTTTTCAGCATTGTTATTGGTGGTATCTATTTTGGTATTGATAGTAACCTTTGTCTTTAGAAAACCCTTATCTACATACTTCTTTTTTATATAATTCTTTGTAGTTGTAAGCAAATTTTCAGTGAGCATTGCTCCTTTTTTAAACTCAGTTTCTTTTATGAGTTCTTCTCCCTTATTTTTTTTTACTCCTTCTATTGTTACATTACTTATTTTTGAAAGCTCATTTACTTCAAATTCAAGATAAATAACTTTTTCATCAATCTTAGTAACGTATACATCAACATTACTAAATAGTTTAGAATTCCATAATTTTTTAATGGAGGCTGTTAATTTATCACCGGGTATTTTTATAGGTTGGCCAACTACCAATTCTGAAAAAATAGTAATAGACTGATCAGTAAATTGTTGATTTCCAACAATAGAAATACCTCCAAGCGTATAAGTGTCAACTTTTCTGAAATTAACATCACTTAATGCTATTTTCTTTTGAGGAATTGTATCAACAACGGGTTTAATTAAACTATCTATGGATGAAGCAATGCTATCGTTCGATTTAAATGCTGTAGGGGTTACATCTTGGGCGTTACTTAGTAATGTTATAAACGCAAATACCAAAAGTAAGGGGTTGACCTTTAATTTAATCATTATCATTTTTAATTTGTTCACTAATTTTTCCAAAGCGTCTTTCTCGATGTTGATATTCTAAAATTGCTTTAAAAAAATCTTCTTTTCTAAAATCTGGCCATAGCACATCTGTAAAGTACAATTCGGCATAAGCTATTTGCCATAATAAAAAATTACTGATGCGTTTTTCACCGCTGGTACGTATCAAAAAATCAACGTCGGGCAAAGTAAATGTATATAAATGATTATTTATAACTTTTTCATTAATTTCTTCTATTAAAAGTTCCTTATTAACAACTTTTTTAGAAATATTTTTGATTGTATTAACAATTTCTTCTCTAGAACCATAACTTAAAGCCAAATTTAGCACCATGGAGGTGTTTTTTTTTGTTAATTCTATGACTTCTTTTAATTGTTTTTGAGCTTTTTTAGGTAGATTCTCGGTGGTACCTATTGTTTGCAAATTAATATCTTTTTCTTGAAAAAGATTCATTTCGTTTCTTAGAGAACTTACTAAAATATTCATTAAAGCTTTTATCTCCGTTTTAGGCCTATTCCAATTTTCAGTTGAAAAAGCATATAAAGTAAGTACTTCTACGCCTATTTCAGCAGCAGCAGTTACTGTTTCTCTCACAGCATTTACTCCTTTACGATGACCAAAAATCCTTAGCATACCTTTCTGTTTGGCCCAACGACCATTGCCATCCATAATTACAGCAACATGCTTAGGTATTCTATGTGAATCAATTTGAGTCTTTATATCCATAATTCATTAAAAAGCACCACTATAACAACCCGGTCTACCAAATGCATAAACAACAGTAATCCCAGTAAATACATACCAATCATTACTATTAGGATTACCAAAATTAAATTTTGGGTCATTAATGGCATGATTATTACCATCTATTACATCTTTAAAAGTATACCTAAAAGACGTTTCTAAAGCAATGCCAATATTTTCTGCCAACTTCATTTTATACCCAACACCAATAGGTAAAATTAGTGAAGTGACTCTCTTTTTTTCAGCATCAACCGAAACTGTACTGTAGTTAACAGCACCAATTTGTGCAATAATATAGGGAGTTTGGGCAAAACCTGTTTTTGAAAGACTATATTTAAAAAAACTAAACTCAACGCCTAAGGCACCTTCTAAAATAGAATTTCTAAATTGCATATGAGGAACCCTATTTCTTCTAAAATTACTCTGTGATCTGGAGTCATCATCATGAAGCCTTGTGTATAAACCTGTAGCTCTAAAAGTAATTCTGGGGGTAAAATTGAATTTGGCAATAGCCCCCACAGCAATTCTGTTTGGTTGGATATAAAACTCTGAACCCACATCGCCAATATAGTTACTACCACCAAGAAAAACACCAGCTTCATATAACTGTGCAGATGAGAAACTTGATACTAAAATAAATATGTAAATTAAAAGCTGTTTTTTCATCTTTAAAAATGTTTGCAAATATAATTAAATCTATTAATTTTAAAAGGATTACATCCTCTTTTTTGATAAACAGTTTTAATAGTAAAATATTGTCATAAAGTCAATTAAGTTATAATAATATAATGTTAAAATAAGTATTATTAATTACGTTTATCTTCACCCCATAACAATTTTTCACGTAAGGTTTTAAAGAAGGTTTGTTGACTCAATTGAATAGTTTTTAAAGAAAAATCGGCTTTTTTAATAAAAACTTCCGAATTACTCTCTATTGTAGTTGTACGAGAGTCTAATGATAACAAGGCCTGTTTTTCTCTGGCAATAACCTTAATTTTTATTTGTGTATCATCAGGAATAATAAGCGGTCTGGCATTCAAATTATGCGGAGCTATAGGTGTTATAGCCAAACTTTTAGTATTGGGTGTGATTACAGGACCTCCGCAACTCAAAGAATATCCTGTTGAACCTGTTGGCGTAGCTATTATCAAACCGTCTGCCCAATAAGAAGTTAAATATTCATCATTTAAATAGGTTTCTACAGTAATCATAGACGTTGTATTTCTTCTACTTACTGCAATTTCATTCAATGCAAAATTTATTTCAGACAGGTCTTCATTTTTTTTATTACTAGTAACCGCTAACAAGGTCCTTTCATTTATTTTATATTGTTTTGTTATCAATAAATCAATAGCTTCAGATATATTCTCTTTTTGAACGGTTGCCAAAAATCCCAAACGGCCAATATTTATACCTAATATGGGTATATCTAAATCTCTAACAAATGTAACGGCTCTTAAAAAAGTACCATCACCACCCACCGTAAGCATAACTTCAAATGAATTGTCCAGATCAGTGTAATCACCAAAAGTTTGATATTCTTTTTCGGGAAAATTATTTATTTTAATAAGATCGTAAAAATTTTCTTCAATAAAAACTTCAATATCTTTTTCTGCAAGTGTTTTTAGTAATATTTCTATATAACTAATAGCCTCTCCTTTATAATATTGTCCGTAAATACCTACTTTCATTCTTAAATTTTTTATTGGCTATATGTCTAAATATTTTTGAAGATAATCTGACCTTTCTTTTAAGGTGTTTAGATATTCATCAACATGGAAACCAGTTAAAATGGTATAATTATATCTTCTAAAAGTTTGAATGGTATTATTTAAATCATGATCGCTAATTTTTATTGTTATTTCAACATTTTCATCATCGCTATTTGAAATAAAAGCTCCTAACAATTTTGCATTATTAGATTCAATAATTTGAGATATTTCACTAAAAGAATATTCAGAAACTCCTTTTGAGACTACCAACATGGCTCCGCTTTGATTTAAAAATGGTGTGCTATTAAAAATATGTAAAACATCCGTTAATTCATAATACCCCAAGTACTTATGTTTTTTAGTAATGACCGGAATTATATTTGCATCATTTAAAGCAAATAATTTCAATAATTCAAACCAATTGGTGTTATCAAAAGCAAAAAAGGATTGAAATAAATAGCTACTCTCCGATAACATTTTATCATTTTCAACTATAGCTTGTAGATCATTTTCGGCTATTGAACCTAAAAACAATCCTTTTTCAATTACAGGTAAATGTGTAAAAGTAAGTTGATTAAATAAACCTTTTGCTTTACTGATTTTATCAGAAGCTAATAATGGTTTTATATCTTTAGAAATGTAATCTGTTGTTTGCATAATATCCTACAAAATAACTAAAATTAAACTACAAATACACTAATTTTGTTTTTGTATATTTTAATGATTGTTAAAATAAAAAAATAAATGACAAAATTAAGCGTAAATATCAATAAAATTGCCACTTTAAGAAATTCAAGAGGTGGAAACACTCCAGATTTAGTTCAAGTTGCAGTAGATATTCAAGAGTTTGGTGCACAAGGCATTACCATACACCCCAGACCGGATGAAAGACATATTAAATATAAAGATGCCTTCAATTTAAAACCTATAATCACTACTGAGTATAATATTGAAGGCAACCCTATTAAAAATTTTATTGATTTGGTCTTAGCGGTAAAACCTACTCAGGTTACTTTGGTTCCCGATGCCATAGACGCCATTACGTCTAATGCCGGATGGGACACTATAAAACATCTAAATTTCTTAACAGAAGTAATTGCTGAATTTAAAAGAAATGATATTAGAACATCCATATTTATAGATCCAAACTTATCATTGATTGAAGCAACTCCAAAAACAGGAGCGGATAGAATTGAACTCTATACTGAAAATTTTGCTTCGCAATATGCAATGGGTAATAAAAAAGCTATTGAACCATATATAGAAAGTGCTGCTTTGGCAAATAGTTTGGGATTGGGCATTAATGCCGGACATGATTTAAGTTTAGACAATATCAAATTCTTTGCGGAAAACATACCTAACTTATTAGAAGTTTCTATTGGTCATGCCTTAATTGCTGAATCTTTATATCTCGGACTGGAAAATGTAATCAATATGTATTTACATAAACTTCAATAATGGATTTACTTTATTCTAAAATAATTGGCAAAGGAGAACCGTTATTGATACTTCATGGTTTTTTTGGCATGAGCGATAATTGGAAAACACTTGGAAATAAGTTTGCCGAAAAATATGAAGTCCATCTTATAGACCAACGTAATCATGGGAGAAGTTTTCATGCCGATGAATTTAATTATGAAGTTTTAGTAACTGACCTTTTTAAGTATATCAATCATTATCAACTCAAAGCTGTTCATTTATTAGGGCATTCTATGGGTGGAAAAACAGCAATGCTATTTGCTGTTACATATCCTGAAATGGTTAAAAAATTGATTGTAGCAGATATTGCTCCCAAATTTTACCCAAGGCATCATGACCTTATTTTAGAAGGGTTAAGTGCAATAGATTTTTCAAAACTTAGCACCAGAAATGAGGCAGAAGAAGTTTTAAAAAATTTTATTTCTGAGTCGAGTATTCGCCAATTTCTACTCAAAAATATATTTTGGAAAAATAAAGATGAATTGGCATTTAGGTTTAACCTAACTAGTTTGATTGAAAATATTGATGAAATTGGTGTGGCATTGCCATCATTAACCGTATTTGATAAAGCAACCCTATTTTTAAAAGGAGAAAATTCCGGTTATATCATTGATGAAGATTTACCATTAATAAATGCCCATTTTCCTAAAGCAACAATTAGTACTGTCAAAAATGCAGGTCATTGGCTACATGCCGAAAATCCTAATGATTTTTACAATTATGTTGTTCAATTTTTACAAGTATAAATTTGGCATGTAAATTGACATCTTTTAATATTGAATCTTTAAAAATTTATAAATGATGAAAACAATTTTAAAAATGCTACTAACCGCAATTGCTGTAATTGTTCTTGCTAAAATTTTACCTGGCATTGGTGTAGCATCTTATAGCACCGCCATCATTGTAGCCGTAGTTTTAGCATTATTACGTGTTTTTGTAAAACCAATACTGGTAATCTTAACCTTACCCATCACAATTATTACCTTAGGTTTATTTTTATTTGTAATTAATGCTATCATTATATTACTGGCCGGTAAATTAATTGACGGATTTCAGGTTGACGGATTTTTATATGCTCTTCTTTTTAGTTTATTACTTTCCTTT
>DEIV01000077.1:7386-8724 GCA_002352665.1 Flavobacteriaceae bacterium UBA2765 | reverse complement strand
ACTGGTAATAATTTTGAAATGAGTTGTGAATAAGATGTTTGCGGAATAATTTTATTGGAACAGCCTTTAATAATTATAGGTTTTCCTTTGTAAAACTCTAAAGAAAAATTTTCAATTAGCTCTTGATAAATAGAAGTCTCCAAAAGATTCAAATCTCCAACAACAATTTTCTTAGCAAAAGAACTCAGATTAACGGTCAATAATAAATATGCCCAAGACGGTATTATGGCATCTGAAGAACAAGTTAAAGCAACATATTTATCTTGATAAGATATCCATTCGTGATTTTTCACAGATTCTCTAAAATCTTTTTCTTTAAGAATTTGATCTTCGAAAAGCCATTTTTTTATATCTAACAAAACTCGTTCTCCTACCGGATAGAAATCTTCTAAGTCAATGGTAATTAATTCACTATTTGCAACTCTATTTATAATTTCTTTTGACATGAAGAATTAATTATTATAAAAAACCAAGTTCTAATTTTGCTTCCTCACTCATCATGTCTTGAGTCCACGCAGGATCAAAGGTGATTTCAACTTCTGCATTCTTTACCTCGTCTATACTTTTAACCTTTTCTTCAACTTCAACAGGTAAGGTCTCGGCAACAGGGCAATTAGGAGTTGTTAAGGTCATTAAAATTTTAACATCCCTATCTTCATTTACAAAAACATCATAAATTAAACCTAATTCGTATATGTCAACAGGAATTTCAGGATCAAAGATAGTTTTAATCATTTCAACAATTTTCACCCCTAAATCTTCTTTTTCTTTAGTTTCCATTTTGTTTCTTTAAAATCATTCTAAATAAGAGCAAATATACTCTAATGCCTAATTATAGCAAAATTGTATTAATTGTTTTTAGTTTGAAAGGCTAACGCATATAATTTTAACTGTTTCACCATAGAAACTAAGCCATTGGCTCTTGTTGGAGAAAGGTGATCTTTTAAACCGATTTTATCAATAAAAAACAACTTAGAATCTAGAATATTTTTAGGGCTTTGATTGGAGTAAACTCTTAATAATAATGCGATAATTCCTTTGGTCAATATAGCGTCACTATCGGCAGTAAATTCTATTTTATCATTCTTATAATCAGCATTCAACCAAACTTTTGACTGACAGCCTTTTATTAAATTATCTTCTGATTTTTTAGAGTCATCAATGAGCTGTAGTGATTTACCATTTTCAATAATATATTCATATCGTTGCATCCAATCATCAAACATCTCAAACTCATCAATAATTTCTTCTTGTATTTCTTTAATACTCATTTTTTAAACTTATTTTTGCAAAAATACATAATAGTCAATACATGGGAAAACTTTTAATTGTTGGTAC
>DEIV01000077.1:6699-7325 GCA_002352665.1 Flavobacteriaceae bacterium UBA2765 | reverse complement strand
TCACAATTTGGAATAAATAGCGGAATAATTTCTGTAGTTGGTGGTGATTTTCCAAAGGAATATTTAGAGATGCTTAACAGTAAAAATATTGATACAGAAGGAATTGAAATTATAGAAAATGGTAAAACATTTTTTTGGAGTGGAAAATACCATAACGATCTCAACACAAGAGATACTTTAATAACCGATTTAAATGTGTTGGCAGATTTTAGACCTGTGGTACCAGACAACTTTATTGATTGTGATTTTTTAATGTTGGGCAACCTACATCCGGCGGTACAAATGTCGGTAATAGTTCAAATTCCAAAGAGGCCAAAATTAGTTGTTTTAGACACCATGAATTTTTGGATGGATAACACTTTAGATGAATTGCTAGAGGTAATTAAAAAAGTAGATGTAATTACTATAAATGATGAAGAAGCTAGACAATTGAGTGGTGAATATTCATTGGTAAAAGCTGCTGAAAAAATACATAAGATGGGCCCGCAATATGTTGTTATAAAAAAAGGGGAACACGGTGCTTTACTCTTTAATAATGGCAACGTATTTTTTGCACCTGCATTACCTTTAGAAGAGGTTTTTGATCCTACTGGAGCAGGAGATACATTTGCCGGTGGTTTTATTGG
>DEIV01000077.1:6227-6676 GCA_002352665.1 Flavobacteriaceae bacterium UBA2765 | reverse complement strand
TCTAACTTAGCTTCATTTTGTGTTGAAAGGTTTGGAACAGAAAGAATGATTAATTTAGAAGAAGAAGAGGTTCAAAAGAGATTACAAGAATTTAAACAATTGACTCAATTTGATATAGAATTAAATTAGATCTATATCATTAAATAATTAGCGCTATGAGTGATGCTTTAAAACATGAATGCGGAATTGCTTTAGTGAGGTTATTAAAACCAATTCAGTATTACAAAGATAAATACGGCACTGCTTTTTATGGAATCAATAAAATGTATTTATTGATGGAAAAACAGCATAATCGCGGTCAGGATGGTGCTGGTTTTGCAAGTGTTAAATTTGATGTTAAGCCTGGCACAAGATATATAAGTCGGGTTAGATCAAATGACCAACAACCAATTCAAGATGTTTTTGCAAAAATTAATCAACGGTTAAATGGCGTTATACAAGAAAATCCT
>DEIV01000077.1:0-6181 GCA_002352665.1 Flavobacteriaceae bacterium UBA2765 | reverse complement strand
GGTACTTTTGGTAAGAATAGTATTGAAAGCGTTCATCCATTTTTACGCCAAAACAACTGGAAACATAAAAACTTAATTGTTGCTGGTAATTTTAACATGACTAATTCAAGTGAATTATTGCAAGAATTAATTGAACTGGGTCAACATCCAAAAGAGAATACGGATACGGTTACCATCATGGAAAAAATTGGACATTTTTTAGATGATGAAGTTTTGGACCTATACCATAAATTCAAGCAAAAGGGAATTAGTAAAAAAGATGCTTCTCCTTTAATTGCAAAAGAATTAAACATTCAAAAAATATTAAAAAGAGCGTCAAAGAACTGGGATGGTGGGTATGCTATGGCAGGATTAATTGGTCATGGAGACGCCTTTATTTTACGTGACCCTTCAGGGATCAGGCCAGCATATTATTATCAAGATGATGAAGTTGTAGTTGTAGCGTCTGAAAGACCGGTTATTCAAACTGTTTTTGATGTGGAAATTGATGAGGTTAAAGAAATAGAAAGAGCACACGCTTTAATAATCAAAAAAGATGGTACGGTAAAAGTAGAGCAAGTAATGGATCAGTTGCCGAATAAAGCTTGTTCATTTGAGCGGATTTATTTTTCAAGAGGTAGTGATGCATCTATTTATGAAGAACGAAAGAATTTAGGGAAATTAATATTTCCAAAAGTTTTACATCATATAGATTACGATATTACTAATACTGTTTTTTCTTATATTCCAAATACAGCCGAGACTTCTTTTTTTGGAATGACCGAAGCAGCGGAAGAGTATTTGAATAAGTACAAACTAGATGTTATTCTAAATGGCAACAAAAATATTTCTGCTAAAAAATTGACGGAAATACTTTCCGTAAGACCGAGAATTGAAAAAATAGCAATTAAAGATGCCAAGCTAAGAACGTTTATTGCAGACGATAATAGTCGCGACGATTTGGTTGCTCACGTTTATGATGTTACTTATGGAGTTGTCAAACCAACAGACAATTTAGTAATTATTGACGATAGCATTGTAAGAGGAACCACTTTGAAAAAGAGTATCATAAAGATTTTAGATCGATTAAACCCAAAAAAGATTGTTGTTGTTTCTTCTGCTCCCCAAATTAGATATCCTGATTGTTATGGAATTGACATGGCTAGGCTGGAAGAATTTATTGCATTTAAAGCAACTTTAGAATTGTTAAAAGATACAAATCAATATCATATTATTGATGAGGTTTATAAATTATGCAAGGCTAATATTGATACTATTAATCCTGAAAATTATGTTAAAAAAGTATATGAGCCATTTACAGCAGATCAGATTTCAGCTAAAATCGCCGAACTTTTAAAAACAGATAATATCAACTCTAAATTAAAAATTATTTTTCAATCTATTGATAATTTACATGAAGCTATCCCAAACAATCCAGGGGATTGGTATTTTACAGGAAACTACCCTACAAAAGGAGGAATGAGAGTTGTAAATAAAGCCTTTATGAATTTTTATGAGGGTAAAAAAGAAAGAGCATATTAATTAAAAAGAAAAAATAAATGAATCGTTTATACAAAATCAGTATTGTACTAGTAATTTTTATTGGTCTACTCAGTTTTACTAAATGTAAAACTCAAAATACACAAAATACGCCTCCTTTTAAAGTAACCGAAAAAACTTATTTTAATTGGGCAGGAGGTAAAAAGGGATCCAATGGTACTACTATTAAAATAGCTGGTACGTTTAGTACCACGAATTTATCTTTTTCAAAGATATATTTTCAAAACAGAGAATATGATGTAGTCCCCGAAATTAATGGAACAGAATTTAGTCTTGTAGGAAAATATACGGTATTAACCAAAAGAGAGAATGATATGTATAGCAACTCTATTGATGAATATGGTAATAAAGCACCAATAATTGAAAAGAAAATACCTTTTGACTTACAAAAAGATGAAGCAATTATTGTTTATGCAATTAGCGGTAAGGAAGCTTATTATAAGGTAAAAGAACTTAAACAATTAGAATCAGTTTCTTATCCTTAAAGATTTAGACTTACACCTACAGAACCTATGTTTCCTATTTCTGTATAGATACCAAATTTATTGTTGAAAAAGTATCTAAATCCAACATAAGCTCCAAAACCAATATCATTACCTGATAAATATCCAACTTCTACACCTGGATATATATCAAATTTTGATGGAAGATCTAATAAATGAGCAAGATGTAATTGAGTTCTGGCGAATAGATAATAATCGTCATCATCATTATCGAAAAAATAGGAAGCTCCAGCCCCTATTGAAAAAAGATCACTTAAACCATAATCATAAGTTGCTCTTATACCATTACCATTTCCGTAAAGGTCATAACCAATATTTATTTTATGATCCCCTTTTCCATCATAAGATTGTGAATGTAAAATCTGAGCCAAAGAGAATATAATAATAAAAATTCTTAAAGTTTTCATAGCAATATATTTAAGAAATTTAACTTAATTTATAACGATTTAATTCACTTTTTAGTATGAAAATTCAAGTAAATTTTGGTACTTATAAAAAAAAGGTTAATTTAGCCGAATATTATCGAATTTCGATAAAGAAACACTCCCCCTAAATCAATTAAATTAAGAAAAATTTAACTTTGTCATATGAAATATTGGCACGGATATTGTTTCTGATTGATTGTAATTAATTATTAAGTTTAGTAAACAACAAAAAATAAAATACGACGTTATAATTTTAAATAGAAGAGATTATAATACGTTTTAAAGATATTTAAAATAAGGTTTGGTTAGTTGATTTTGGTTGATTTATTTCAACCAGTCGTCGCCTCGAGAGATCGGGGCGATTTTTTTTGCTATAGTAATACTTTTGAAGAAGATTAATAAAAAAAGGACTTTGATAATTCAAAGTCCTTTTTCGTATGTAAAAGTTATAATGATTGAACTAAAACTCAAAATTTATTCCTTGTGCCAAAGGAAGTTCAGTACCATAATTTACAGTACTTGTTTGACGGCGCATATAGATTTTCCAAGAATCAGAACCAGATTCTCTTCCACCTCCAGTATCTTTTTCTCCACCAAAAGCTCCACCAATTTCTGCACCTGAAGTACCAACATTAACATTTGCAATACCGCAATCAGAACCAGCAGATGAAACAAAAATTTCGGCTTCACGCATATTTAAGGTAAATACACAAGAAGACAAACCTTGAGGAACATTATTTTGGATAGCAATAGCATCATAGATATCACCTGTGTACTTAATTAAATACACAATTGGTGCAAAAGTTTCTTCTTGTACTATTTCATATTCATTTTTTGCTTCAGCAATACAAGGCATAACATAATTGCCAGATTCAAAACCCTTACCTTCTAACACTTCACCACCAAATAATATTTTACCACCTTCTTTTTCAACACTTTTTACTGCATGAGTAAAAGCATTTACAGAATGTTCATCGATTAGCGGACCAACTAAGAATTTTTCATCTAAAGGGCTTCCAATTTTTGACGCAACACTTTTATATGCTTTTATCATAGAGTTTTTTACTTGATCATAAACACTTTCGTGGATAATAATTCTACGAGTTGAAGTACATCGTTGCCCTGCTGTTCCAACTGTTCCAAAAACAGTTGAAGCAATTGCCATAGGAATATCAGCATTAGGAGTTATTATAACAGCATTGTTACCTCCTAATTCCAATATAGTTTTACCTAGTCTTTTCCCTACAATTCCACCAACTCTTTTACCAACAGCTGTTGAACCTGTAACCGACATAAGAGGAATTCTTCTATCTGCAATAAAATTATCTCCCATTACGGATGATTTGGCTACTACTAAATTGAATACTCCTTCAGGAACATTATTCTTTTTTAATACAGAGCTAATAATTTTTTGAGTTGCTAAAGCCGTTAATGGAGTTTTTGATGAAGGTTTCCAGATAACTACATCACCAGCAATTGCAGCTAAGGCAGAATTCCAAGCCCAAACGGCTACTGGAAAATTGAATGAGGTTACAATTCCAACGACCCCTAAAGGTTGGTATTGTTCAAATAATCTATGTTCTCTTCTTTCAGATTGTAAAGAAACACCATTAATCAAACGAGATTGACCAACTGCAAAATCACAGATATCAATCATTTCTTGAACTTCACCTTTACCTTCTTGGAAAATTTTACCCATTTCGTATGATACTAATGCGCTTAGGTCATCTTTGTATTTTCGAAGCTCCAATCCTATTTGACGAACAATTTCACCTCTTTCTGGAGCGGGAACAAGCCTCCAAACTTTAAAAGCTTCTTGAGCTTTTTTTATGACCATTTCATAATCATCTAAAGTTGCATTTTTAACTTTTGCAATCTCTTTACCATCGATTGGTGAAGAAGAAGAAGTTATAGCCCCTTTTGTTTCAAACCATTCTTGACCTGTTGAAACACCCTTGTTTACATCAGAAATACCTAATGTTTTCAAAACTTTATTTATATCTATAGACATATTTTTGATTTTAATTATTTTTTGACAATGTATTTAGTTCTCTTACAAACTCTTGAATATCTTTTGATGTAAAATTCTTTTCTAAACAAGCTTCCTCTAAAGTACCCCAAATAGGTTCTCCACAAGCAATACACTTAATTCCTTGAGAGGAAAGATAATTCACGGAAAAAGGGAAATTATCTACTAATTCTTCAATAAGAATTTTTTTATCGATTAACATTTTAAATGTTTTAATAGAATACAAAATTAACAATAAAAGCCGAACTTTTTAATGTTCGGCTTATTATAATTTTGGTTAAATAATCAATTAAAATTTAAAATTCAAACCAGAATATACTCCAAAATAATAGGGTCTGAAATCACCTGAATTATTTGAGTAAGTATTGAATTGATATTTAAACATTGGCGCAACATTCAAATACCAGCTATTATTTATTTTATAATCTAAGTCAACACCTAGATTACCACTAAAGTTAATATTGTTTAGGTTGTTAGCCTCTCCAAGAGATGTTATTTCATTTTGAGAAATAATAGAAACGTTATTCTTTGTTAAAAAATAAGTACTAACACCCCCAATAAGATTAACACCAAACTTTTGATCTAACAAGCTATATTTCATTTCCAAAGGAAACTCAAAATATTCTATGGATTGATTAATGTCTCCGTTTAAAGTAGATTTATTCAAGTTATTTGCTGAAGGCAAATCAGCACTTTGATTTTTTGGAATAGGAGATAATATTACACCTGGCTTATCTGTATTTATGTTATTGTAAGCAAATTTTGCAGAAGAAAGATTAGCGTTTACATCTTTTGTGTTATACGCTAGCTCAACTTTATTAATACCAGATTGGATGAATAATTTATTAGATAGTTGATAATTAACTTTTACACCCACCGATAAGGCATCATCGGTTGTTTTTGAATTATCGGCTAAATTATCGTTTAATGGAGAACCGCTTTGCAAAGTATTATAATAAACAGGAGCTACGGTTGGACCTACAGACCAATTTTTAGTTTTAGGCTCTTCAATTATTTTTTTTGTTTCGCTTTGAGTTATGACATTTATATCAGATTTTAATTCATCTATAAAATCATCTTTGTCAATAATATATTTATTTTCGATATTCTTATAAACTGAAGAAATATTTTCTGAGGTAACAATTACATTATTATTAGGTTTTTTTACAAATATTCTTTCTTCTTTTTTAATACTAGTTGGTCTCTTTTTATTGGCAGTTTGCGCTAGTTCTATTTTTTGTTTTTCAGTAGGTTTATTTATTGGGGTAACCTTATTATTGTTTGAATTTATGGTTTTTGAATTTGTCACTTCATTCAATGGATCAACACTTGAATTTGAATTATAAAAAAACATACCAGCTGTCAAAGCCAAAACAAACAACATAGCAACACCACTTAAACGACGCCATAAAGTAATCGTTTTTTTATAACGATTTTCAGTTAAGGAATGTTCAATATTATTCCAGACTTTCTTGCTAGGCTCTATTTCCAGATCCTTTAGATTTTCCTGAAATACACGATCTATATTTTTTCTATCTAACATTTTAAATCATCTCTAATTTAAAACAACCCAACATTTTGTTGTTGTTGATTTAATTCTACTTTTTCTTTTAATATTACTCTAGCTCTCGATAAGTTAGATTTCGAAGTTCCTTCGGCAATTTCTAATAATTCTGAAATCTCTT
>DEIV01000105.1 GCA_002352665.1 Flavobacteriaceae bacterium UBA2765 | reverse complement strand
CCAAAAACACAATATGAGTTGGATAGTATTAAACAAGGTAAGGTTATGAACTCTCATCTTGATGATAGTTATAAATCCCCTAATCTTACTCAAAGTTATATTGATAGTGTAAGTCAAGCAAATATTAATAGGCAACCAGATAGAATTTTTTCACATTCATTTTATGCTGGTTATTCTAAAGGAATATTTCATAAGTTTGGTACGAGTCTAAGAAAAAAAGATTCAATTAGATATACTAAAGAGTATGAATTAGATTCTATAATTATTATTGAGGTTTTTACAAATATAAAGGCCATTAAAAAAAATAAATGATAAAATTTTTAAGTATTATTTTTAGCGCTCTACTTATTTTTTTTGGCTCTTGTAGAAAAAATAAAATAGAAAATAGTAAAACTATTGAGAAAACTTCAACGCTGGATTCATTAAAGAAAGTTATTTTTATTAGAGACAAAGAATATATAAATCAAGTTTGGTATTATAATAAAAATGGTGATTTACTGGATCATAAGGGTTTTAATTTTGTAATTCAATGTAAAGATACATTTATTG
Organism: Flavobacteriaceae bacterium UBA2765; assembly: GCA_002352665.1. Classification (GTDB taxonomy): domain Bacteria; phylum Bacteroidota; class Bacteroidia; order Flavobacteriales; family Flavobacteriaceae; genus Aureibaculum. The sequence continues at coordinate 27,205 of DEIV01000105.1, read as the reverse complement.
TAAATAAGGAATCAATAATATTAGTAAATCAAGTTGTTCCATTTTTTAAAAATCAAAAATCAAAAATCAAAGTTTGCTTACCTCGTAATGATTTATTAGATTTTAATATTGGTTTTAAGAATGAAAATGATATTGAACAGGTTTGTTTTTACAATTTGGAAACTTCTGGTATGAATGAAAAATTTGATGTCGAACGTAGGTACTCAGTTGTGTTTTCCAAAAAGTTTAAACTAACTGGTAAAAAAATCATAAGAGCTGTACTTATAGAATATTTGTTAAGTAAAAATGACACATTAGGAGATCATATTTCGTTAGATTCTATACATAAATCATATCTTGAAATACCTGTTTTTGTTAAAGATAGTATTTAGTTTAAAAAAAGAATTATTAATTTAATGAGACAACTCATCATAATTATTTATTATCAGTAGAATTCGATTAAACACCTTGCCAAAAATTGGAAAACGGGTATTGGTTTTATAGATAATTTTGATGATAATACTAGTGGTTATAATGAATGGGGCAATAGCAAGGTAGGACATTATCTAGAAAACCCATTAGGTGAAAACAGCACTATTTATGGCTCTTTTGATAATAAAGGTATTGGTATTAACCGTGGTGGTACAGGTGCAAGTTTCAGATCTGTACTTTCAGAAGTAAATAGAATGTCTAATTTTGTAAGAGGGTTTATATTAGGAAGAGGTAGTATTAAATGGGGCTTAGCTTTATATGATGAGTTTATACCAAAAACACAATATGAGTTGGATGCTATTAGATTCTATTAAAAAAGATAGTGTTTTTCAGAATGAGATTATCCATTATAAAAGAAAAAGTATCCTTAATGCCATTCCACCTTACTAGAGTGGTTGGAATGGAAATCCAAACTGGGATTTTAGATTCGATTATGATGATGTGCCTGCTAAAAGAAAAGATTCTTTAATAGAGTCAAACCAGAATCAATTGATAGTGATACGAGAAATAAATTCTATAAAAGCAAGTAGAAAATGAGAGTTATAATAAATACCTATTATATATTGTCTCTTTTTTTATTTTAACTTCATGTAAAACTGACAAAAAAGATTTTGTTAAAAAAGCGAGTAATTATAAATTAGACTCTTTAAAGAAAGATTTTACTGGGCTTGAAAATATTAATCAAGAAGATACAAAAGTTATAAAAATTATAGTTCCAGATACAAATATTATTGTTAATAAACCTATTCATGGAAAGTTAATTTATAATATGAAAATTGATACTTTAAAACAGTACTATGTAAGTAGTAGATTTGTTTTATTCGCTGTATCCACAGACAAGGATGTAATAGAAGTGGATGAAATTGTAAGCACTGCTCAAGATGGTCTTTTAGATTCTACAAGTATAGACAAAGTTGAATTTCCATTTAAAGTAAAATTTTCAGAAATAGGAATAAATAAAATGAAAATAGGAATTAAAGAATATATTCTCTTAGCAAATAAAGATACTACTGACGAATATATGAGAAACCTTAAATTACGTACTATTTGTAATCGAGTCTTTTATGTAAAAGACAGTATTTAACTTTTTGCAAAGAGTAAATAGATACAAGGGGCTAACTTCTGGTTTCACAAAAACGATTGCTGGTTTGAGTATTGCTAATGATGCTGGAATGTATTATACAGGACAACAATCAGGTGCAAGAACTACTTACCATATTACAGGCACAGGTGTTGCATTGGGGGTAGGTTATTTTGTAAGTGCTCCCGCATCACTTTCTGTTACAGCGGTATTTATTGTTGGAGAAAAGTATTATGATTCAATTGAAGCAAGTAGAAAATTTTGGAAGGAAAATGATGCTGCCTTAAGGGCATCTGGTATTGATCCTAATAGAAATGATTTTTCAGTTGGGGCAATGGAAAATTTTCTATCTGGAGGTGAATTTTAATTTGTAATTAATGATTTTTAAATATAGTATTGACAATAGGAAAAGAAGAAAATATTTTTTTAATAATATAATTTTAGTATTAATTATTGATATTACGATTACGGCATTAATGCATTTTATTTATAACCTGTCTTTTGTAGTTATGATAAAAACATTTTTAGTGTTATTTGTTTTAACTTTTTTATTTTACCTGCTACCTCTTATCATACTATATCTAAACTACCTCAAAAACAATAGAAGCTCAAAATTAATTATTAATCAAGATAATTCGTTAATCACATTTTCCTTTCAAAATATTGAGACTACTTTTTTATTTTCTGATGTGAAGAAAATAAAAGTTAACCTATCATTTCCGCTTTTTGACAAAAGAATGAGATGGTTTTTTTGGGATGAATTATTTTATTATGAATTGATTTTAAATACAAATAGTAGTATTTTTATATCTTGTTTACTTTGTAATGATTTGCCCAAGAGCTTACCTTCTGTTGAAATTCAAAGGATAAAAAGAGTAATACCAATTATACCTCACTCTCACGTTCTTAACAGAGGAGAGTTTCAAAGAAAAAATGAATAGTGTTATGACAATTTTGCTCTTACCAACAAACACTTTGCCAAAGATTGGAAATCAGAATGGATTGACCAATTTGATTTTAGCGGTGATACGGGTTAGGGTAATAGTAAAGCAGATCATGGTTTGGGTAATAAAAGAGGTGCTAATAGCCACATTATGCAAGTTTAATATTATAACAACTTAGACCTAATTTAAAGACAATAGTGATTTTTGCGACAAAGATTTTTCTAGTACCACCACATTTTCCTTATATGATTTTGAGAAAGGAATAGCAAAATTATTTTGTTTAATGGTACATTTAGACTTTCCAAAATGAATTCTGGAAACATAATTCTGATTGACAATATAACTATTATGAATTCTGGTAAAGTTTAGAGGTAAATTCCCTTCAAAATACTTTAATGTTTTATAGGCACTTACCTTACTACCATCATTCATAAAAAAATCTGTAGAAGTATTGTCTGCTTTTAAAAATAATATCTCGTCCAGTTCAATAAAACGATAATCTTTATAAGATTTTAAGCAAAGGGTATTAGAAGCTTCCTTTGGCTTAAGTTTTAATCTGGATATAGATTTTCTCAATTCAAAAGGGTTGATAGGTTTTAAAATATAGTCATAAAACCCATTTTTTATACAAGTATAGGCTTGATTAGTATTATTAGACAATGCAATAAAGTGAGGTAGTTCTATACTGTATTTATACAATTCGTTTACAAAGTTAAAAGCCGTACTCCTATCATTTTCAGCAATATCAACATCTATAAATACAATATCAGGGTTATTTGATAAAATGATATCTAAAGATTTGTCATAACAATTGGAAGCTCCTACACAGGTAAAGTCAGATGATTTATTAAAATAATTTTGTATTTTTTCTAAAGTAATTAGCTCACTTTCAATAATAGAATATTTGTGCTGCATAGTCCTAAAATTTATATGCTACTAAATTACAGTGTTTAGTTATATTATTATTACGGTTAAACCACGTAATTTATATAGCCTAACCGTAGTTGATTACGGTTTTAACCGTAAAATTTACGGTTTGAACCGTAATCCAAAAGGTTTTAACCACGTCAAATACGAGGTTCAACCGTAACATATATAAATGGGGTTGCCATATCTTTACAACAGAAATTAAGATTTAGATCATAGCTAGACATTTAATTTAGATTAAGCCCAATACCTAATGATCTTCAGCAATGTTTCTCTTTTATCTAAACTACATTTGAAATCATTAGGGGGGTTGGGTTTTTTTGTTCCTTGAATTAGAATTTGGTGTTAAACTATTTTTGCGATATTTTACAAATCTATATATTCTAATTATAGTATAGGAATTTTAATGAAAGGGGCTTTCCTACAAGCCCCTTTTTTTTGTGTATCTCCATTTGGGTCATATTCTATCACGTCTGTTTGAATATATTTCAGGGGCTCCAATTACATATTACAGTATTGATTTAAAGCGTAATGAAATGCTGAAACTAGTCCGCCCGCTTCAGAATGACGTACCTTGTAAATTTATGAGCCTTAACGTACAATCGAATTATTTATAATAATAATTTAATTAACTAAAAATTAATTAGAAATTTTAAAATCTACTTGAATAGTACAGATTGAAGATTTTATCACTTAAAAAAAGAATCTACAAATTCAATTTTATTAAACACTTGTAGATCGCCAATTTTTTCACCTACACCAATATATTTAACAGGTATTTTAAATTGATCTGAAATACCGATAACAACACCGCCTTTGGCTGTCCCGTCTAACTTAGTAACTGCTAGCGATGTTATTGCTGTGGCTTTGGTAAATTGCTTGGCTTGTTCAAAGGCATTTTGTCCGGTAGACCCGTCTATTACAAGTAAAACATCATGTGGAGCATCATCAATTACTTTTTGCATAACACGTTTAATTTTTGAAAGTTCGTTCATCAAATTAACTTTGTTATGCAACCTGCCGGCAGTATCAATAATAACCACATCAGCTCCTTGATTTACCGCAGATTCAACGGTGTCAAAAGCCACAGAGGCCGGATCACTGCCCATTTTTTGTTTTACCAACGGCACCTCTACTCTATCTGCCCACACTTGTAATTGGTCAATTGCCGCAGCTCTAAAAGTATCTCCTGCACCTAAAACCACTTTTAAACCATTCTTCTTAAATTGCGATGCCAATTTGCCAATGGTAGTCGTTTTTCCAACACCGTTAACCCCAACAACCATAATTACATAAGGTTTTTTGCTTAGAGGAATAGTAAAATCGGTTTCATTACCTACATTGGTTTCAGATAATAACCCCGCAATTTCTTCTCTTAGAATTTTATTCAACTCATCTGTCCCTAAGTATTTATCTTTGGCCACTCGACCTTCAATTCTATCAATAATTTTCAATGTTGTAGCCACACCTACATCAGAAGAAACCAACACTTCTTCCAGGTTATCTAATACGTCATCATCAACTTTAGATTTACCTGCAACGGCTTTGGTCAACTTAGAAAAAAAAGTAGTATTACTTTTCTCCAATCCTTTATCTAAGGTTTCTTTTTTCTCTTTTGAAAATATTCTTTTAAATAAACTCATTTTAATGATATTGAGTTATTAGTAATTCATTTTTTCTAGTCATACTAAACATCATTCCTATTGCATCCTAATTTCAATTTGCCCCATCTGTTCCAATTGGTTTTAACTACTCAATTAGGAACTTAGCTATTAAGGCTGTAAGATGGATATGGATGCTGAGTAATTTTAATATTTTGTATTTAGAAATATTCTATTAATTAAAAACAAATATAAAAAAGAAAAGCTACTTTCATTAATGAAAGTAGCTTTTCTATATATTTTTAATAAAATAATTACTTACTAAAGTAATCGTTTACTTTAGATGGATCCATAATAGATTCAACAAATGAGTAGGCTCCGGTTTTAGGAGATTTTACCATTTTAACTGCTTTAGTTAATCTTTTTGAACCTGTTTGTAATGATGCTACTGATTTCTTTGCCATAATATAAGCTGAACTTGTTCAGTTTCTTTTTAATTAATATACTTTTTAAACAGTTCCTGGATTTTGTTCAGGAAATTATTTAATTTCTTTATGAATTGTCATTTTCTTTAAGATAGGATTGAATTTTTTTAATTCCATTCTATCAGGAGAGTTCTTCTTATTCTTTGTTGTAATATATCTTGAAGTACCTGGCTTGCCACTTTCCTTATGCTCAGTACACTCTAATATAACCTGAATTCTATTACCTTTTGCCATTGTTTGATATTATTTTTTCAAAAAGCCATTAGCTCTGGCCTCTTTAATTACAGCAGAAATGCCTTTTTTATTAATGTTTTTTAAAGCTGAAGCAGATATTTTTAAGGTAATCCATTTATCTTCTTCAGGAATATAAAAACGCTTTTTCATTAAATTAGCGTCAAATTTTCTTTTAGTCTTATTCATTGAATGAGAAACGTTATTCCCCACCATGGCTTTTTTTCCTGTTAACTCACAAACTCTTGACATTTTCTAAACTTTAAATTTGTTATTTCTAAACGAGGTGCAAAAATAATAAATTTATTCTATTAACAAACAATTTTTTTAGTCTTTTTAATGGTTTCCTTTATCCTGGTTTTTCAACCAGAGCAAAATCAAATATATATTGTCTATTTTATCAATTCTTTTCTTAATAATTCTAAAGATTTAACCGTAGCTCGTTCAATGACTTTTTCTCTGGGTTGACCAAAATTATATTCCTTAGTAAAGACTGAATTTGGGGTTGCAATAGTTATAAAAACTACACCAACAGACGCATCTGTCTTATCTTTAGAGGGGCCTGCATTTCCCGTAATTGCTATAGCATAATCCGTGGTATATAATTGCTGTACTCCTTTTGCCATTTCTTCAGCTACAGCGGCACTAACGACTGAATGTTTTGCGATAGTTTCCGGTAAAACCCCCAATACATCCTTTTTTATGCGTTCATGATAACTCACCACAGCACCAATAAAATATTGTGAAGCTCCGGCAACTGATGTTATCATTTTGGCTATGGCTCCACCGGTACAACTTTCAGCCGTAGCTAATGATAATTTCTTTTTGGTAAGAATTTTACCAATACTCAACTCAATGGGTTCATTATCCTCAAAACCAACCATAATATCACTAACCAATTGACTTAAAGCGTTTAATTCCTTCTCTAAAATTTGTTCTAATTGTTTTTTATGCTTTCCCTTGGCGGTCAACCGCAAACGTGTTTTTCCATAAGAAGGCAAATAAGCCAACTTAATTTCCTTGGGTAATGTGCTTTCCCACTTTGCCAATCTTTCTGCAATCTTACTTTCGCCCATACCATAGGTTATGACATTCTTATGCATAATAAATGGCAATTCAAATGTCTTTTGAAGTTTTGGCAAAACGCCATATTTCATCAATCCCTTCATTTCATTTGGCACACCGGGCATTGAAACAAAAACTTTACCATTATTATTAAACCACATACCTGAGGCTGTACCAAAATTATTTTTAAAAATATGTGCTTTACTTGGCAACATGGCCTGCTGTAAATCTAAGGCTGTATATTGATATTTAATTTTTGCAAAAAGGAATTTGATGTGCTCTTCAACATCTCTACTCATCACCAATTCATCATTAAAATAATCGCAAAGGGTAAGTTTTGTAATATCATCTTTCGTAGGCCCTAAGCCTCCTGTCATGATTATTATATCAGCATTTTCTTCTGCTTCCTTTAAAGATTTTAAAATATGTGATTTATCATCTTGAACTGTGGTTATTTGATAAACAGACACCCCTATTTTATCCAATTCACCGGCTATAAATGTAGCATTGGTATCCACAATTTGACCGATAAGAATTTCGTCTCCAATAGTAATTATTTCTGCGTTCAATATTTTTAATATTTATAAGTTAATCTCTCATTTACTACCCAACTTTATAATGATTTTTTAACAACATGGCATTATAATATCTTTTCTCTCCGGTAACTTCTATACCTAACCAATCTGGTTTAAAAAACGCTTCTTCTTGAATTTTAATGCGTTCTAATCTTTCTGAAACAGTAGATAAAAGCATTGTACTATTCATGTTTTTTATAAAAAATTTCCTCCCTATTCTTGTGCCACTTATTGTCTATACTAGATAGTTTGAAAACTAACTTTTTTCCAAATCTTAAACATCCCAATTACTTAACTTTAATATTAAAAGCTTCATAATTTTCAATTTTTCCAACCAAAATATCATTGGTAGCAACTTTTCCTACTCCGGCCGGCGTACCTGTAAAAATAACATCTCCTTTTTTCAATGTAAAATATTGAGAGACATAGGCAATCAATTCATCTATTTTCCATAACATGGCATTGGTATTTCCATCTTGTACCAAAACTTCGTTTTGCAGCAATTGAAATTTTAAATTGTCTAAATCAAATTGTTCTTTAGGATAAAAATTGCCAATAACAGCACTCCCATCAAAAGCTTTTGCCTTTTCCCAAGGCAATCCCTTTGCTTTACATTGAGCTTGAATATCTCTTGCTGTAAGATCTATACCTAATCCTATTTCATCATAATACTTTGGGGCGAATTTTTCATCTATATATTTCCCTACTTTATTAATTTTTACTAATATTTCAACCTCATAATGTATATCATCAGAAAAAGGAGGGATAAAAAAAGGCATTTTTTTTGGTAAGATAGCCGAATCAGGCTTCAAGAATACTACCGGATTATCAGGTTTCTCATTAGCTAATTCTTCAATATGCTTGGCATAGTTTCGACCTATACAGATTATTTTCATAATTAAAAATTTCTATGAATCACTCACCAGCTTCAGGAAAAACAATAGCACGATTATTTGCCACAATTATTTGATTTTGAAGATGGCATTTTACTGCTTTTGCCAAAACTAATCTTTCTATATCAGCACCTATTCTTTTTAATGTTTGTGGAGTGCTTTCATGAGTAACCCGTTCAACATCTTGTTCAATAATTGGACCTTCATCTAAATCTTCTGTTGCATAATGTGCTGTTGCACCAATTAACTTTACCCCTCTTTCATATGCCCTTTTATATGGATTTGCTCCTTGAAATGCCGGTAAAAATGAATGGTGAATATTGATTATTCTTTCCTTATAATGATTGATAAAATCAGAAGATAATATTTGCATATATCTCGCCATAACTATCAAATCTATTTTATTGCTATCTAACAATTCCATGATTTGTAATTCTTGTGTGATTTTTGAATTAGAATCAACAGGTAAATAATAATAAGGTATATTAAACATATCAGCAATCGGTCTTAATTTATCATGATTACTAATAATCATTTTAATATTACAGTTCAAATTACCTTCTTTCTGTCTCTCTAATAAATCATATAGGCAATGACTTGTATGAGAAACCAAAATAGCAACATTAGACTTGTTTTCTTCATAGTTTACGGACCAAACAATATTGAGTGGTTTAGCTAACTTTGTAAATCTACTTTCCAAATCATTCTTACTTATTTCTGTTCCCTCCGCATTTAAGCGTACACGCATGAAGTAAGTATTTTGTATTGCATTTACATATTGTTGGCAACTTAATATGTTAAAGCCATCTTCATAAAAAAAATTGGTGATCTTTGCAACTAACCCTTTTCTGTCAGGACATTTTATTAGAAATGTTATTGTTTGTGCCTTCATTTTTAAAATAATTTTATAATGTTTGGAAGTTAAAATTTTATAATTATGGCAACCATTTCTTTTCAAAATTTGGTTTGCGTTTTTCTAAAAATGCATCTCTACCTTCTTTGGCTTCCTCAGTCATATAAGCCAATCTGGTGGCCTCTCCTGCAAATACTTGTTGTCCCACCATACCGTCATCAGTTAAATTCATGGCAAATTTTAACATTTTTATGGAAGTAGGAGATTTTTCTAAAATTTCTTGTGCCCATTGAAAAGCAGTTGTTTCTAGCTCGGCATGAGGAATAACGACATTTACCATTCCCATTTCAAAAGCTTCTTGAGCAGAATAACTCCGTCCTAAAAAGAAGATTTCTCTGGCCTTTTTTTGCCCTACCATTTTCGCTAAATAAGCAGAACCATAGCCTCCGTCAAAACTGGTAACATCTGCATCAGTTTGCTTAAAAATAGCGTGTTCTTTACTAGCTAAAGTCAAATCACAAACTACATGCAAGGAATGACCGCCACCCACAGCCCACCCTGGAACCACAGCAATTACAGCCTTTGGCATAAAACGAATCAATCTTTGAACTTCTAGTATATTTAACCTATGCATACCATCATCGCCTACATAACCTTGATGGCCTCTAGCTTTTTGATCTCCACCACTGCAAAATGAATAAATTCCGTCTTTTGTTGAAGGTCCTTCTGCAGAAAGTAATACCACACCAATACTAGTATCTTCTTGTGCATCGTAAAAAGCATCATACAATTCGCTAGTCGTTTTTGGACGAAACGCGTTACGTACATTTGGCCTATTAAATGCTATTCTGGCCACTCCATTACACTTTTTATATGTGATGTCAGTGTATTTTTTTGCAGTTTTCCAATCTATTTGTATCATAAATTACAATTTTATTCGTTTGTAAAGATAGAATTAAGAAAATGACTAAAAAAATTAGTTCTTATAAAACTGAAAATTGTTAAAAATCATGAAAAAATTATACATCAACCTATTCTTTGTAATGTTCTGCTTCTTTGCATTTGGACAGAATGTTACCTTAGAGGCTTTTAAGTCGTCTGAATTAAGCGGTGAAATACATAATAATAGAACATTAAAAATTTATGTGCCTGATTCATACAAACAAGACTCCACAAGGGTATATCCATTAGCCATTGTTTTAGATGCTGAATATTTATTTGACGTTTATGTGGCAAATTCTAAGTTATTTGCTGCTAAGGATAAAGCTCCTGAACAAATTGTAGTAGGTATTTTCCAAAACCAAAAGAATGAACGCAAATTAGATTGTGCTATAGATTTAAATAGTATGCTCACAAGTTCTAGTTCAAAATTCTATAAATTCATTAAAAATGAATTGATTGGCTATATTGAAGACAATTATAGAATATCTGCTTTTAGAACTATTGTAGGAAGTACAATTACGGCCAATTTTAGCAATTATTTTATGGTAGAACCTACACCTATTTTTAACGCTTATGTTAACGTAAACCCTTCTTATTCTAATGAAATTGCCGATTTATTTAGAGGTAAAGTGCCAACATTAAATTCTCATACCTATTATTATTTAAATAATGGTAAATATAATGGCGTTGATAAATCTAAAAATATAGAAACTATATATTATATTCTAAAGAATTTTGAAAATGATAATTTTAAATATAAATATGATGAATTTGATCATTCAACAAAAATATCATCTTTAGGACAAGCAATTCCAGGGGCATTAGCACATATATTCGATATGTATTCATCTATTTCTAAAGAGGAATTCAATAATGAAGTAGCTGATTTAAATCCGGCTGAAGCCATTGAATACTTAGAAAAGAAATATGTAGAGATTCAATACCTTTTTGGTGCCAATTTAAAAATCAGACAACGTGATATTTTTGCAGTAGAATCAATTATACTTGATAAAGATGATGGTGCATATTTAGAAGAGTTTGGAAAAATGATTAATCGTTTATATCCCGAATCTCCTATAGGTGATTATTATATTGGTCAATATTATGAAACTGGTAATGATTATAAAAGAGCATTAAAGTATTACAAAAACGGCTATGCTAAGATTTCATCTGAAGACCCAAATGCTGATGGATATTATCAAAATGTTGAGCGTGTTTTAACCAAGCAAAAAACATATAATAATGGAGGTGAAGAAGTAATTGAAGAGGATATTATTGAGGTTGAAGATAGTGAAGAAACGGGAAAATAAAGCCCCAAAAGATACTTTAAAAAGAATTAAATTTTTGATGTTATAATATAGATGTTCTGAGATTTTTAGATTTGAATCTAAAAATCTCAGAACATCTTCAGTTATAAACCAATACTATTACTTATATACCGATTCTTTACCAAATTCTTTACATAATAAATAATAGAACATTGCTCTGTATTTATTTCTGTTAGAACTACCCAATTGACCACAGACCTTTTTAATAGCTTCGTCTAATTTTGGACCGTCTTTTAATCCTAATTTTTTAATTAAGTAATTATTCTTAACAGTAGCTAATTCTGATTCATCAGAACATGAAACTGTAGCGGCATCCTTATTGTATATTGATGGACCACATCCAATAGTTACTTTTGTTAATAAATTCATGTCAGCACTTACACTGCATTTACTCTTAAGTTCACTTGCATATAATGCAATTAATTCATCTCTTTTACTCATAACTTTTAATTTAATAATTGGTTAGTAAAGAAGTTTATAAATATATTTTATCAAATATAAAGAATTAAACATTTAGATTTATAAAAAATCAAAATAGTTTTTTAACACTTTATCATTTTCCATATTTGGTGTGAATATTTCTAACAACTTTGGCCTACTACTTTTACTAAAAAATACTTCTAATTGCTTAATCAAGTCTCTTTCATTTAAGACACTATCATATTGAAATTCATGCATTGCACACAAATGCTGAGCAGTAAAATTATGTTGAGTTTCAAAATAATCTAAAGCATTGGTCTTTGAAGGATCAGGTAAGATCTTAAATATACCTCCACCTTTATTATTTATTAATATAATTCTAAAATTATTTTTTATATATTTATTCCACAAGCCATTACTATCATAAAAAAAGCTTATATCTCCCGTTACTAAAACCGTTTGTCCTTTAAAAATATGTGCTGCACCTATTGCAGTAGAAGTACTCCCATCTATACCACTCGTTCCTCTGTTACAAAAAATATTTAGGGAATGATTGTTATCAAATAATTGAGCATATCTAATAATAGAGCTATTTCCAAACTGCACTTGAAGGTTTTCAGGAATATTCTTTAACAAAATTTCGATCACTTTAAAATCAGAAAAAATTACGCTTTCTGCAAATTCTGCATGCCTATCATTTCTTTCTGATTTAATTTTTAGCCAATATTTTTGATAGTCACTATCATTCTCTTGTACCATTGGCAAAAAACTTTTAAAAAACACGGTCGGATCCATTTTAAAATATTGTGATAGGCAATGATAAGTATTCATTTCACTATTATCATCAATATGCCAATGGTGCTTTGGTTGGTGTTTTCGTAAATATTGTTTTATTTTTTTTGATATGATCATGCCACCTAGCGTAATTAATACCTCTGGTTTTAAAGCTAAAAAATCACTTTCGCTTAGTGGAAAAATAAGTTTATCTATACTATTTATAAATTTATAATGATGAAGGTTTGAGGTGTTTTCAGTAAAGACCAATACCGATTCATCCTTTGCCAACGCTATCAATTGTTGTTCTAATTTTTCATTAGGATAATTAGCTCCAACCAACACCATTTTTTTAGAAGATGAATTCCAAATTCTTGCATAATTTTGAAAATCATAACCAATTTCTGGTACTGTAAAATTGTTATTAATCAATATATTTTTAACAGTTGTTATATCTGTACTATCATATAAAGGTTCATCAAAAGGCACATTAATATGCACAGGCCCTTTATGGAGGATTGAAACATGAATTGCATCCGAAATTAACTTGGTATTTTCGTTTAGAAAGTCACTATCCTCAATTAAATTGGCATTGAAAAGACTATGATTCTTAAACACATTCTCTTGTCTGATAGTTTGCCCATCACCAATATCTATTAAATGCTGAGGCCTATCTGCAGAAATAACTATTAAAGGTATATTACTATAAAAAGCTTCTGCTATAGCCGGATAATAATTCAACAATGCAGAGCCTGATGTACAAACCAATGCTACTGGTTTTTTTGATTGTTGGGCGATCCCTAAACCAAAAAAAGCAGCACAACGCTCATCAACCACACTATACGTTTTAATTTGCAAATGATTAGTAAAACCGACAATTAATGGTGCATTTCGTGATCCCGGTGATATAACTACATGTTCAACACCATAAGCATCACAATAGGCAACCACAAGTTGAGAAAGTTCTTTGTTAGAATGAAGCATATTTATTGAAAATAGATGATTATATCCTTGGTATAACTTTACAACCGATGAGGTGCAATTGGAAATTTTTAATTCTAATTGTTAACTCCATAATTATCAAATAAATAAATAAATAATAGAGGTCATTGTTGCAGCTCCCAATTCTAATTCACGTTTATTTACTGCCTCAAAAACATCGGCATCTGTATGATGATAATCAAAATAACGTTGTGAGTCTGGACGCAAACCTAATAATATATTATCATCTTTTTTTAAGGGACCGATATCAGCACCGCCACCACCACGGGCAAAAATATGAATATTATATGGCTCAAATATAGATTTCCATTGTAATACCTGATTGTAATTTTGGTCATTACAAGTAAAACCAAATCCACGTGGTGAAAATCCGCCCGAATCTGATTCTAGTGCTACTATATGGTTCTCATTCATTTTTTCAGCTTCGGCCGCATAAGCCTTACCTCCGCTTAAACCAAATTCTTCATTGGCAAATAATACTACTCTCAAAGTTCTTTTTGGTCTAATCTTAAGTTTTTTAAACTGACGTAATACCTCCATAGATTGTACCACTCCGGCTCCATCATCATGAGCACCTTCCCCTAGATCCCACGAATCTAAATGACCTCCAACCAGAATAATTTCATTAGGAAATTCAGCACCCTTGATTTCTCCAATTACATTAAAAGATTGTGCATCAGGTAAACTTCTACAATTCTGTTTAAAATAAAACCGAAGTTCAACTTTTTCTTTTTCTTCCAATAATTTACTCAACATCTCAGCACCATTGGTACTAATAGCAGCAGTTGGTATTTTTTGATCTTCTGTTATCTCACCATAACGCATAGTTCCTGTATGAGGCACATTATCCAATTTATGACTCATTGAACGAACAATAGCCCCTAATGCACCATACTTCCCTGCTACAGATGCACCATAAACTCGTTGATCTACACTTGCCCCATAAGCTTTCATAGTCTCAATTTTATCAATAGGCATTGCTCTATTATAAAATACTATTTTGCCTTTAACTTTATCACCTAAATCCTCAACCTCTTTCAGACTTTGCACTTCTATAACTTCTGCTAAGATTCCCGACTCAGGGGTAGCAATTGAGCCTCCTAAAGCACAAATATCTACATCAAATTTTCCAAACTTGGTTCGAATTTGAGCTTCTTCCTTGGCACCTCTTTCCCAATGCGGTATAGTAACCGGCTGCAACCACACCTTATCTAATGCTAACTTGTCTAATTCCGCTTTTGCCCAAGTTACCGCCTTATTGTCGGCTTCAGAACCTGCTAGTCTAGCTCCGATTCTCTTAGTTAAATAATGCAACCAATTATAACTTTTCCCATTGGTTAAGGCATCTGTATAAATATTACGAACTATTGTAGAATCATTTTTATTTACAGTTTGTCCAGATAAATTGATATACAAAAGCAGTAAGCTTATCTTTAATATTGTTCTCATATTTTATGATTAATCGTTCTCTAATTCGTTTTTAAATTCTTTTAATTGTACTGTTGTTTTTTTATCTAATTCAGGATATTTTATATCTTCATAAGACGCTAACGATTCCAAAATGGCTTGTGCAACGATATATCTGGCGGTTTCTTTATCATCTGCAGGAACAATAAACCATGGAGCTTTATTCGTAGATGTTTTATTAATAGCTTCTTCGTAACAGGTTTGATATTGATTCCATAATTTTCGTTCTTTTAAATCTCCAGATGAAAACTTCCAATTTTTATCCGTAAGATTTAATCTTCTTAAAAGCCTATTCTTTTGTTCTTCCTTAGAAAGGTGTAAAAAGAATTTTAAAATAATTGTACCATTTTCTGTTATATGCCGTTCAAAATTATTGATATGTTCCATCCTTTTATGGAAAAAATCATCATTAATATCCTCTTTGGTTTTTATTGAAGGAATTTGTTCCCCCAAAATATATTCCGGATGGACTCTAGTTACCAATACATTTTCATAATGTGTACGATTAAAAACACCTATTTTACCTCTTTCCGGTAAAGCAATATAATGCCTCCATAAAAAATCATGCTTTAATTCATTTTCAGTTGGCACTTTAAAACTATGTACTACTACCCCTCTTGCATTTACATTTTTAAAGACTTCCCTAATTAAACTATCTTTTCCAGATGTATCCATACCTTGCAAACAGATCAACATACTATATTTGCCATGGGCATACATTACATCTTGTAGCTTACTTATTTTTTTTCTAACTTTTTTAAGTTTTTGTTTTGCATTAACATCTACCTCACTTGTAGCGATTTGCTTTAACTTTATTTCTTTTGAAACTTTATAATCATTGATATTCATGTAATAGATTAATTTGGGATAAAAATAGTGATTTTAATCATTAACCCAAATTATGCATTAGAAGATCTATTACACCCTGAAATCACTTCAACTACTGCCGCTTCGCTTTATTTTTTAATTTAACCGTAGCGGTGCTAAGCTGAAATTAAGAAAATCCCAGTATTTATTGTGCTTTCATTGTTCATAACAAAGTTCTAATGCATAATCTGGGTTTAATACTTCAATAGCTATTACCTTTATAGGTATTAATATAATCTATGAAAATTTTATTTTATTTTAAAAAAAATATTATTACTTGCAATTATGAAAAACAACATAGTAATATTACAAGCCAGCTCTAGAAGTAATGGTGACACCAATAGAATTATCAACTATATAAATTCTAAAAGTCAATATGATATTATCGATCTGAAAAATAAAAATATAAATCATTTTGACTATGATTTTAAAAATGTGGATGATGATTTTATCGATTTAATGATAAATATTACTAAAAAATACGATACAATTATATTTGCCACACCTGTTTATTGGTACAGTATGAGTGGTATTTTAAAGGTGTTTTTCGACAGACTATCAGATTTATTAAAAACTCATAAAGTATTGGGAAGAAAATTACGCGGTAAAAATATGGCTATGATAAGTTGTAGTAACTCCAATGATTTAAAAGAAGGATTTACCATGCCTTTTGTTGAAAGTGCCAATTATTTAGGTATGCAGTATTTAGGTGATATCCATACATGGGTTGAGAATGATTTAATCCCTCCTAAAGTAAAAACAATTATCGACAAATTTCTTGTTACTATTTCTTGACCTATAAAAAAAGTGCTGATCTATCTTAATCTAAGGGTCTAATATGAGTTAGTTTATAAAGGGAAATTTTTTGTATAGCTTAAAAATATTCTTTATCGAAATCAGGTTATAAATTACTAATTGCTATTCAAGAAAACAAATGCACCCAACCAAACCATTGGAATACTCTCCACAAAAAAAGCACTATAATATTTATGCTGATTTTCATTGGCATTAAATAGAAATAATAAAGTGAATAAAGCGATAAAAAAATGTACCCTTAATTGTTGAGGTTCTATTGGGTTTTTTAAAAATTCCAATCCTAAAAACAACATTAAAACAACTAATCCCAGTATTTTTGATTTTTGGATACCTATAAACTGAGGTAAGGTTTTAAGTTGTTCATTATCAAAATTCATATCTCTTATATCAAATGGGATAACAACTACCACAGCGAATAAAAATCGTTGTATAAAGACGATAGCAACATCCTTATCAAATACTATATCATAATTTATTAATGGGATTAAAACAGTAACACCTGCCCAGGAAATAGCAATTAAAAACAACTTAAAATAAGCCAAACTTCTCAATGTTACTTTTTTTTCTTTTTTGATTGGAATTGCATAAAACAGTGTAAACAATCCAAATGGAATTAAAGCAACAAGGGCTTTAACATTCAATAAAAAACTTATGTAAGCAACAAAAATTCCACTGACAAAGGTCAAAGTTATAATGATTTTTCTATTCATTTTAATAATTTTAAAAAACCAATCTTGAATATCACCAATTTTGTATAATCGTATAAAATTATATCCTGTTATGGTTGAAAAAAAAACAAAGAAGGGTATTAAATTCTGATCAATAGCATAGGTTAATAAAGTTAGTTTGGCAAGGCTAAATGCAGCTAAAGCAACATGAATATTACCAAAAATATAAAAATCAAAAATTCGTTTGAATATTTGCATTTTACAAAAGTAAGGAAATCGGAAATCAAATGATTCAGTACTAAACTAAATGTTTTAATTCAACTGATAATAAGGTGATAAATTATATATTATTATAAATAAATAATAACAATTTTCAGTACATTTGAACCGCAATTTAATGGTATAAATTTTAAACCTATGAAAACAGATTCTTTTGTAGAAAGACACCTTGGACCTAAGGAAGAGGAAGTCAAAAAAATGCTAAAAACTATTGGTATTGATAGCCTTACTGAATTGGTAAATAAAACAATTCCTTCACATATTCTATTAGAACAAGCTCTAAATTTACCACAACCTATGAGTGAATATGAGTACAGTGCTCATATCCAAGAACTCGCCAGTAAAAACAAAACGTACAAAACTTATATTGGTCTGGGTTACCACGCCGCCATATTACCTGCAGTAATTCAGCGTAATGTTTTCGAAAACCCTAGTTGGTATACATCATATACTCCTTATCAAGCAGAAATTTCACAAGGCAGATTAGAAGCTTTGCTAAATTACCAAACTATGATAACAGATTTAACGGGTATGGAATTGGCAAACTCATCTTTGTTAGATGAAGGTACTGCTGCTGCTGAAGCCATGACACTATTATTTAATGCTCGTTCAAGAGATCAAAAAAAGACAGGTCGAAATCAGTTTTTCGTTTCAGATGAAGTATTACCGCAAACTGTTTCCATTTTAAAAACACGTGCTGAGCCTTTGGGAATTGAGTTGATCTTTGGCAATCATGAGACCTTTGAATTTTCACCCCATTTCTATGGTGCAATGGTTCAATATCCATCTAAACATGGACAGATTTATGATTATTCTAATTTTATTGCCTCTGCCCATAACAGTAATGCAAAAGTTGTTGTTGCTGCAGATTTATTGAGTTTAGCCATATTAAAATCACCCGGAGAAATGGGTGCAGATGTATGTGTTGGTACTTCACAACGTTTTGGAATTCCGTTAGGTTATGGCGGACCACATGCCGGTTACTTTGCAACTAAAGAAGAATACAAACGCTTAATTCCGGGTAGAATTATTGGAGTTACCGTTGATGCGGATGGTAATAGGGCTCTACGAATGGCCTTACAAACAAGAGAACAGCATATTAAAAGAGAAAAGGCAACATCAAATATATGTACCGCTCAAGTTTTATTAGCCGTCATGGCTGGTATGTATGGCGTATATCATGGTGCAGAAGGAATAAAATATACTGCTAGAAGAATTCATTCACTTACAAACACATTGAATGAGGCTATAAAAGAAATGGGATTAGAACAATTAAATGCTACCTATTTTGATACGCTACAAGTTAAAGTCAATAATACTGCAAAGTTAAAATTTGTAGCAGAGAGAAGTGAAATCAATTTCTTAAATATTGATGAAACTACCATTGGTATATCTATCAATGAAACAACTACCGATAATGATTTAAATACCATTTTAAGTGTACTTTCAGAATCTGAACACAAAGACATCATTACTATTAATGATTGCTCTCTTTGTATAAGTATTCCTGAAGAATTGATACGCACTTCTGGTTTCCTAACACATGATGTCTTTAAAAAATATCACTCAGAAACTGAGATGATGCGATATATTAAAAAATTGGAACGCAAAGATATTTCCTTGACAGATTCTATGATTTCGCTTGGTTCTTGCACTATGAAATTAAATGCGGCAAGTGAAATGCTCCCATTGAGCAGTAGTTTATGGAATAATATCCATCCGTTTGTACCCGAAGATCAAGCCTTAGGCTATAAAGAAATGCTTCATAATTTAGAAGAATATTTAAACGTTATAACTGGTTTTTACGCTACCTCTTTACAACCCAATTCCGGTGCTCAAGGTGAATATGCAGGTTTAATGACCATAAGAGCTTATCATGAATCTAATAAAGAATCACATAGAAATATTTGCTTGATTCCAGCTTCTGCCCATGGTACTAATCCAGCTTCTGCAGTAATGGCAGGTATGAAAGTTGTAGTAACAAAAACTACAGAAGATGGTAATATTGATGTGGCAGATTTAAAAGGAAAGGCCGAATTACATAAAGATAATTTAGCAGCACTTATGGTTACCTATCCATCAACGCATGGTGTTTTTGAATCAGCTATAATAGAAATAACAGATATTATTCATAGTAATGGCGGACAAGTATATATGGACGGTGCTAATATGAATGCTCAAGTAGGCCTAACAAATCCAGCGACTGTTGGAGCTGATATTTGTCATTTAAATTTACATAAAACATTTGCCATTCCACATGGTGGTGGCGGTCCTGGAGTTGGTCCAATTTGTGTGGCTAAACATTTGGCAGATTTTTTACCAAGCAATCCTGTAATTCAAACCGGAGGTAAAAATGCTATTCAGGCAATTTCTGCTGCACCATGGGGTTCTGCTATGGTCGATTTGATTTCTTATAGTTATATAAAAATGTTAGGTGAAGAAGGTCTTAAAAAATCTACTATTTATGCTATACTCAATGCCAATTATATCAAAGCCAGATTAGAAAAACATTATAGCATTTTATATACTGGAGAAAAAGGTTTTGCAGCCCATGAAATGATTGTTGATTTTAGAGCATTTAAATCTAAAGGCATTGAAGTTACTGATGTAGCCAAACGATTAATGGATTATGGTTTTCATGCCCCAACGGTTTCTTTTCCAGTAGCCGGTACATTAATGATTGAACCCACTGAAAGCGAAAGTAAACCGGAATTAGATAAATTTTGTGATGCGTTAATTGCCATCAAATCGGAAATTGACGCCTATAATGAAGGTCAGGATTCAGTGCTGAAAAATGCACCCCATACACAGGCAATGTTAACTTCAGATGATTGGACCTTTAGTTATAGTAGACAAGAAGCTGCATTTCCATTACCATATTTGGCCGATAATAAATTTTGGCCACCAGTACGCAGGGTAGATGATGCCTATGGAGATAGAAATTTAGTATGCTCTTGTAACCCTATTGAAGATTATATGGACTAATTCAGTGTTCAGTGTTCAGTGTTCAGTGTTCAAATTAATTATAAAAAAGTAATTTTTATGATAAATAACCTTTTCGTAAATAATTTCATTCTTTTCTTCTCTAATAGCACTAAAATAGTATTTTTGTAGTTAATTGCATTAATTAGATTTTTTTATGAAAAAAATAACAAAAGAGATTTATCTCAATTGGTATAAAGACATGCTGTTTTGGCGTAAGTTTGAAGATAAACTGGCAGCCGTTTACATACAACAAAAAGTAAGAGGTTTTTTACATTTGTATAACGGACAAGAAGCGGTATTAGCAGGTGCTTTACATGCTATGGATTTGACCAAAGATAAAATGATAACCGCTTATAGAAATCACGTTCAACCTATAGGTATGGGTGTTGACCCAAAACGGGTGATGGCTGAGTTGTTTGGAAAAGTAACCGGTACTTCTCAAGGTATGGGCGGTTCTATGCATATTTTTTCTAAAGAATTTCGTTTTTATGGTGGTCACGGTATTGTTGGTGGACAGATTCCACTCGGTGCCGGAATTGCTTTTGGCGATAAGTATAAAGGTAACGATGCTGTTACTTTAACTTATTTTGGTGATGGTGCGGCAAGACAAGGTTCTTTACATGAAACTTTTAATATGGCAATGCTTTGGAATTTACCTGTTGTTTTTATTGTTGAAAATAATGGATATGCCATGGGTACATCTGTAGGACGAACAGCAAGTCATGAAGACATTTGGAAACTAGGCTTAGGCTATGAAATGCCAAGTAGACCCGTTGACGGAATGAATCCTGTAAAAGTAGCGGAAGCTATGCATGAAGCCATAGAACATGCCAGAAAAGGAAATGGCCCTACTTTTTTAGAAATGAAAACCTATCGTTATAGAGGGCATTCCATGAGTGATGCTCAACATTATAGAACTAAAGATGAAGTTTCAGAGTATAAAAAAATTGATCCTATCACTCAAGTATTAGATGTTATCAAAGATAAAAAATATGCGACAGCTGATGAAATTAAGGCCATAGAAAAAGAAGTAAAAAGTAAGGTTGCAGAATGTGAAAAATTCGCAGAAGAATCTCCATATCCTGACAAACAACAGTTGTATGATATGGTCTATGAACAAGAAGATTATCCGTTTTTAAAACACAGATTGTAAATAAATAACAATCCCGATATTTATTGGGACAAAAAATCAAATTCCAAATACATCGTTATTTGAAATTTTCTCGAAACTTCGGGTTTGGAATTTATTTAATTTTTAAAAATTAAATTATATGGCTCAAATAATTAATATGCCTCGCTTAAGTGACACCATGGAAGAAGGTGTGGTTGCAAAGTGGTTAAAAAAAGTAGGTGATGCGGTAGTTGAAGGAGATATTCTGGCAGAAATAGAAACTGATAAAGCGACTATGGAATTTGAGTCTTTCTATGAAGGTACGCTTTTATATATAGGGATTAATGAAGGGGAAACAGCTAAAGTGGATGTGCTTTTAGCAATTATTGGGGATAAAGATGAAGATATTTCTTCCGTTTTAGCAAGTGTAAAATCGGAAGCTAAAACCGATACCAAAGAGACCTCTAAAAATAATGACGTTAAAGAAGATGCAAATGATAATACCAGTGCAGATGTGGATATACCTAAGGGAGTTGAAATTATAACAATGCCTCGTTTAAGCGACACCATGACCGAAGGAACCGTGGCATCTTGGTTAATAAAAGAAGGAGAAAGTGTTAAAGAAGGTGATATTTTAGCTGAAATTGAAACCGACAAAGCTACCATGGAGTTTGAATCCTTTTATGAAGGCACTTTACTTTATGTAGGAATTAAAGAAGGTGAATCTGCTCTTGTAGATAGTGTGTTAGCTGTTATTGGTAAAAAAGGAATAGATGTTTCTGAACTAATCAAATCCATTAAAAATGGTGCTTTTAGCAAAACGGAAAGTCAAGATACAGCTTTGGCTGAACAACCAATCCAGATAGCTAACGAGACAAAAACAGTTGAACCGAGTACAGCAGTTAGTCAACCAGCTACAACTGCTTCAGGAGGAAGAATTTTTGCCTCACCATTAGCAAAAAAAATAGCAAAAGAAAAAGGCATTAACTTATTACATATTAAAGGTTCAGGTGAAGGTGGCCGTATTATTAAAAATGATGTAGAAAACTTTACACCTAGTCAATCTAGTAGTTCTGCTATGCCGTTTGTACCTAGTGGACAAGAAGGTTTTAATGAAATATCAAACTCTCAAATGCGTAAAGTAATTGCACGCAGATTAGGGGAGTCTAAATTCACCGCACCGCATTATTATTTGAATGTTGAATTTAATATGGATAATGCCATCGCCTTTAGACAACAATTCAACTCCATACCAGATACTAAAATATCATTTAATGATATTGTTGTTAAAGCTACAGCTTTAGCATTAAAGCAACACCCAGCTGTGAATTCACAATGGTTTGATGATAAAATTCGTATCAATCACCATGTACATATGGGAGTGGCCGTGGCCGTTGAAGACGGATTACTGGTACCTGTATTACAATTTGCAGATGAACAAAGCTTACAACAAATTGGTGCTAAAGTTAAAGAGTATGCAGGTAGGGCAAGAAATAAAAAACTTACCCCTCAAGAAATGGAAGGTAGTACTTTTACCATTTCCAATTTAGGCATGTTTGGTATTACTGATTTTACTTCAATTATCAATCAACCAAATTCAGCTATTTTATCTGTAGGTGCAATTGTGCAAAAACCAATTGTCAAAGACGGACAAATAGTAGTGGGGAATACTATGAAGTTGACCTTGGCTTGTGATCATAGAACTGTCGATGGTGCAACAGGTTCTTTATTTTTACAAACCTTAAAAGGATATATTGAAAATCCGGTTACCATGTTGGTGTAAGTAACATATTCATAAAAACTAAAAAACCCATTGTCTAACACAATGGGTTTTTTATGAAAAGCAATTACTTTAACCCACTTTATGAATAAAAGTATTATATCACAATACCGAACTACTTATATCAATATCTGCATATCGCCATGCTTTATCAAACTCTTTTTTAATTTGTTTAGCTTCTTCTATTTTACCTTGAGCCATAAGACTGTTATATAAACCCATTAAAGACCATCCATTCTGCCTTAAAACATTCAAATCTTCTTTAAATACTTTTTCTGCTGCCTCGTATTTTTTAGCTTTCAATAAAACATCACCTAAATTTTGTCTTGTAGGAATATACCATGCTGCCGGTTCAGTATAAGTTAATTTATCTTCATTTGAAACCGCTTTTGTTAAATGCATTATAGCACTTGAAAGGTCTCCTTTCAATGCAGCTAACTCTCCTGCCACAACTTCATATGCAACCCTTGCAACTGAAGCAGATGAATTATGTGCCGTTGCCACCAAATTTTCCAATTCCGGATCATTCTTAAGTACTCCAATTGCATCTAATTCTTCTTGAGCTTCTTTTAAATTTCCTTTACGTATAAATGCTATACCTCGAGCATAATGACGAATAAGATTTAGATGTTTAATTTCAACACTAGGGCTTGGTACTGTTAAAATTTCATTCCATTTTCCAAATCTTGTATAAGCCAATAAAGGTGTTGCAGAAAAATCTTGTAAAAAAGGCATTGCAACTAATTCTCCAATAGGAACTTTTTCAGCCGTTTTTTTTGCCGCGTCAATTGCTATTTTACTATCTCCCAAAAGACTTGCTGCTGACCATAAAAAATGAATGTTATGTGGATAATATCCTAATGGATACATACCCTGTGAATAACATTGAGAGATATAATCTTCATCTGCTAAAATTGCCGCTTGATTAACTGTAACAGCGTCTTTGTACCGACCGACACGAATGTATATATGCGATGCCATATGTACAATATGGCCAGCTGCAGGCATCAATGCTCCAATTTTGTCAGCACTTTCAATAGCTAAATCTGGCTTAGGCAATTCAACCATATGTATATAGTAATGATGTGCTCCCGGATGATTAGGATTTATGTTCATGGCTCTTTCTAATGCTGTCTTCGCTTCTTGTATATTTGGTGAAGGGTTGCCATCACCATCCCAATAATCCCAAGGAACCGTATTCATTACTGAAGCCGCATATAAGGTTAGAATATCAGCATCTTGAGGATACTTCTCCGCAACTTTAGCCATTGCCTTCATATAGGCCATATTCAACGTTGCAATATTTTTTGTAAGATCATCACTATACCTATATGTTAAGGCATCAATTATAGCTTGTTCTTTAGGAGTAGATTTTGCCGCTAAGCTTTTTGCTTTTTGAGCCGCTTTGTAATATATTATTTTCCGTTCATCATCAGGCAGAGGGTCATTAATATTTGGACCCAATGCATATGCCTGACCCCAAAAGCTCATAGCAGAATTAGGATCTAATCGAGAGGCTTCTAAAAATGACCTATGTGCTTCCGCATGATTAAAAGCATAAGTAAGTCTAATACCTTGATTAAAAAATTTCTGGGTCATTAAATTATTTGTACTAATCGTGACATTATAATTTCCTAAATTTTCAAATAATGGAGATATCTGCTTTGTAGTATCAATATCCTCAATTAAAAATTTAGTAGAAGTACATTTAATAAAATTCATAGCTATTTTTGGTGAATCTTCTAACTCGTTTTCAGTTAGTTTGCTACTGGTAAAATAAACTAATGTTAAAAGAACAATTGAAATTGAAATTATACTCAGTTTTGTTTTCATAATATTATAAAATTAAAAATTAAGGACGTGCTTACAAGATTAAATTAAAAGGAGTTTCTGGAGCTCTTGCGAAGACATGCATCCAGATTCTGAAAATGTTTTGTAAAGTCCTAATTTATCTCTAATGGTAACGAGAGATCCATTGGCTGCCGCTCCCATTTCTGTGACAACTTTACCTAATAAATCATGTAATTTAGTTTCATTTAGTTCCATAATATTTAGTTTTAGTTAAGATTTAAATATTCTTGATAAACTAGCGACTCTCAAAAGTAACCAATTGAATACCAATTGTCAAGGGGGATTTTTCCCCTTTTTATTATGTCTTAAATTTATGCTCTTCTTTTACTCCAAGGTTCCTATTTCCTATCACTGCTAGATTTAAGTTTACGATTTTCAAATCAAAACTGACAAACTCATTTTACCAACATCAAGTATGAGACTAGAATCTATACTTTTGTAAATTCAATTAAGATTATATTATGGTCAATCGTATTTTAAGTAACCAGCATAATTTGATTGGTGTAACTCATCAATACAAAGATGAATATAAAGAAAGGTACTATGTAGCAATTTTGTTGTGATGTATTTAAATTTCTAATTAGTAAGTCTGGTATACCCATTACGCTAGAAGCCAGCCGTTGCATGGCATGGAGTTGTCTCTGTTTACTTGGTCTTCTGAAAATATTATGATACCAATAAAGGTATTAGTGGCTCTGTTCAGCCATAAAAGGATTATTTATATGATGAAGATTACAAATAATCCTTTTGTGGCTACCACTTTTATGGTAGAGTAATTTTAAAAAAAAGCATAAAAAACCAAGATTACTCTAGAAGCCAGCCGTTGCATGGCATGGAGTTGTCTTTGTTTACTTGGTCTTCTGAAAATATATTATCAATTAAGGCACTAGTGACTCTGTTCAGCAACAAAAGGATTATTTATATGATAAAAATTACAAATACTCCTTTTGTTGCTACCACCACTTTGTGGGAAGTATTTTAAAAAATAAAAAAGCATAAAAAAACCTTCACTAAATAAATAATGAAGGTTTAAAAGAAAGGCGTTCGAGGGATTTCAATAGGTCTGGTAGACCTATTGCCCGAGAAGCGAGTCGTTGCAGGGGCAAAGGAGTTGTCTTTCTTTTTAAAAAGGAATATGTAGAAATTTATAAATCAAAACTAAAAATAAGGCACAAAAAAAGCCTTAATTCTAAAAGAATCAAGACTTTTTTAAAAGAAAGGGGATGGAGCGACATAAAAAATGTCCGGTGGACATTTTGAGCGAGAGGCCAACTGGCACCTGGCATGTCGTTAGACTTTCTTTGGTTTAATTACTATAAAGTTCTTAACTAACTATAAGGCATAAAAAAAGCCTTAATTCTAAAAGAATCAAGACTTTTTTAAAAGAAAGGGGATGGAGCGATATAAAAAATGTCCGGTGGACATTTTGAGCGAGAGGCCAGCTGGCGCCTGGCATGTCGTTAGGCTTTCTTTGGTTTAATTACTATAAAGTTCTTAACTAACTATAGGACATAAAAAAACCTCCATTATAAAAATTATAATGAAGGTTTAAAAGAAAGGCAACGACATACTCTCCCACCAATGGCAGTACCATCTGCGCTAATAGGCTTAACTTCTCTGTTCGGAATGGGAAGAGGTGAGCCCTATTGCTATAATCACCTTAAGATTTTCAGTTTACCCCGAGTACTCGGGGCCAACTGTAAAAGTTGACACATTAAAATAATAATGATAAATCATAAAAATTAAATAAAAAATAAGTTTGTATAAAAAAAGAGTTTCAGTTCCTCTG
>DEIV01000099.1 GCA_002352665.1 Flavobacteriaceae bacterium UBA2765 | reverse complement strand
TTGGCTTATGCCTTGGCTAAAAAAGGAAGTCTTTTTTGGCTATTAATATTTGCGTTTGCCTTAGGATTTTCTACAACAATAGCTGAACCTGCCTTATTGGCGATAGCTAAAGAAGCCGCTTTAATTTCATCTGATGCCGGTTTGATAAGTCAAGATCCTGATACATTAAATAATTATGCCTTAGGGTTAAGGCTATCGGTGGCATTTTCAGTTGGTATTGCCATTGTAATAGGCGTATTGCGGATATTAAAAGGTTGGCCATTATACTATTTAATTATTGGAGGTTATATATTGGTGATGTTAATGACGGCTATTGCCCCTAAAGAAATTATTGGGCTAGCCTATGATGCTGGTGGTGTAACAACATCTACCATTACAGTCCCTTTGGTTACAGCTTTGGGTGTTGGATTAGCGAATGTAATAAAAGGAAGAAGTCCGTTATTAGACGGATTTGGTTTAATTGCGTTTGCCTCGTTATTGCCAATGATTTTTGTAATGGCATATGGATTATTTTGGTTTAAATAAATATGATCAATAGATGTTAGATATATTATTTGATTTTATAAAAATTTTATTTTACACCTTAAGGGATGTTTTTCCTATTTTGTCATTGATCTTATTTTTTCAGATAGTAGTTTTAAAGCAACCAATCCCTCATTTAAAGCGAGTGATTTTAGGCGGTGTTTTTGTGGTTTTAGGGTTGTCATTTTTTATCATGGGCTTAGAAAAAGCATTATTTCCAATAGGTGAAATTATGGCTAGTCAATTAGCCGATCCAGCTTTTTTAGGAAATGTAGATGGTGAAGTACTTCATTGGAGTAACTATTATTGGATTTATATTTTTGCTGCGGCAATTGGTTTTGCTACTACCATAGCCGAACCGTCATTAATCGCAGTGGCTATAAAAGCAGAAGAAGTGTCTGCAGGTACAATTAGTCCGCTAGGTTTGCGGATAACAGTTGCTATAGGAGTAGCTTTTGCATTGGCACTTGGTACATTTCGTATTGTAACGGGTATCCCTTTGTATTTATTTATAATGGGAGGCTATATTATTGTAATAATTCAAACTATAGTTGGTCCGAAAGACCTTATTGCTTTGGCTTATGATTCTGGAGGAGTAACTACCTCAACGGTAACAGTGCCTTTAGTTACAGCATTAGGGTTAGAATTATCAGGGGTAGTTCCTGGTAGAAATCCGGCAGTAGATGGGTTTGGCTTAATAGCCTTTGCCAGTTTATTTCCAATAATATCCGTTTTAGGATATTCACAATTTATGGTATTAAAAAAAAGAATGTCTAATTTAAAATAATAAAATTATGCAATTTAAAATAATTATGGCCTTTGTAAAACCTAGCATTACAGATAAAGTTGTTGACGCTATGAAATCGGCCGGTGCTACCGGAGCAACCATTATTGCCGCTCGGGGAACAGGTATTCATGAAGCTAAATCATTTTTCGGACTAACTATAGAAGACCAAACCGAAATAATCGTATTTTTAGTTGAGGAACATGTTGTTGAAAAATTAATGGATGTAATAGAAAAAGCCGGAGAATTTGACAAACCTAATACAGGTATTGCTTTTGTTTTACCTATTGAACATGTTGCTGGCTTACAAAGTCAAATGAAAAAATTTAAAGATCAAGCCAGAGATCAATACTTTTAATTTAATCATCTTATTTTCTTTTGAATTAATTTATTAATATTGATCTTTAATTAAATCAGAAATCTAAATTTCATAAAAATGAAACATAAAAGAAATTTTCAAAGTGCCAAAGAGGTAATGAAGAAAAAAATAGTATTCATTGATGGTATGGCGACTGCAAAAGAAGCGGTAGAATTAATGCGATCAGAAAATGTTGAGGCATTAGTAGTAAAGAAAAGACATCCACAAGACGCTTATGGAATTGTTTTAGTACACGATTTGATCAAATGTGTTATCATAACTGACAAAGATTCTGAAGAAGTAAATGTTTTTGAAATTATGAGTAAACCGGTAATTAGTGTACCTTCTGATATGGATATAAAGTATGTGGCCAATTTATTAATAACCGTGGGTTTAAGAATTGCTCCAGTACAAGAAAATAAAGAATATATAGGTATGGTTTCTCTAAACGATTTAGTACTTGATAATTTGTTGTTCTAATTTCAAATTTTTTAGGCTATTGATTTTATTTTTCGTTTTCCAATATAGTGGATTTGTATCTTCAGAGAGTTAATTCCAATAGTCAGGGGTAACATATGATTTTCTAAAGCTCTCAGCTTACATTTAAAGACCCAAATAGTTGAGTTAAAAACCATGTCGGTAACTGCAACGTTGTAATTGAGGCTCTTCTTCTGTTTTTCTTTTTTCTTCCTCAATAACAACTTTAAATTGATTCTCTAATTAAGTTGATAAATATTGATGCCAAAATTGATAATGGATCTTCTTTAGTGTCTTTAAAAAAGAAGATAGATCATTCATGTTTTTTGCACTACTTTTTATCTATAGCATAAAAGTTGTTATTTATATTCAGACCACCCCATATTGGTTTTTGATGTTTAAGAACCAAGCATCACCACTACAACATTTGAATTTAGCAGCAAATAAACACTACTTCGGTTTTAAAAGGTTCTGATAATCAATAGTATATAAAACACAAAACACCTTAGGTTTTGTGTAAATCTTACATGTGATATATATCATCTTTTGAACCTTATTTTCATTCTAATTTTGTGATAGTTTATTAATTGATAAAATAAATATCATGATCAACATCCTTAAAACCTCCAAATCTGTAGCCTTAACTATTGACGAATTTTTTGATAAGATTGACTTGGGAATTTTAAATTTTAAAAAAGGTGCAAACAATTATATAAATGGGAATAGTGCAGAATTTGATCAGAATTTAAAAACCATAAATATTTTAGAAATAGAAGCTGATACCATAAAGAGAAAGATTGAGAATGAATTCTATTTACATTCCCTAATGCCAAATTACTCAAGTGATATTTTGAATTTGATAGAAAGTGTTGATGATATTATTGATAAGTCAAAAGATATATTAAATCAGTTTGATGTAGAAACGCCTCATATGCCTGAGTTGATAAAAAAAGACTATTTAGAATTGGTCTCACTTTCTTCAAAATCAGCTGAAAATGTAATTCCTGCGGCCAGAATTTTTTTCACATCACCTGATGAAGTTAAAGATAAGATACAAAAAGTTCTTTTTTATAATAGAGAGGCTGATGTTTTATCAAATAATATCAAGCGTAAAATATTCCAAGAGTTTGAATCATTACAGTTAAGCGAAAAAATTCACTTACGCTATTTTACTTTGCACATAGAACAAGTATCTGACGCCGCAAAAATTGTGGCACACCTATTATCCTCATTAGTAATTAAAATAAAAATGTAATTGAAACAATAACTTATATGTTTTTATTTTTTTTATCAAGCGGCTTATTTTTAGGATGGACATTAGGGGCCAATGATGCTTCTAATGTTTTTGGGTCTGCCGTTGGTTCAAAATTAATTCGTTTTAAACAAGCTGCAATAATTGCATCAATCTTTGTGATTTTAGGAGCCGTAATGCAAGGTTCAGGTGGGGCACAAACATTAGGGAAACTTGGTTCAGTTGATGCTTTAGGAGGGGCTTTTACAGTTGCTTTAGCAGCCGGGGTTTCTGTTTTTTGGATGACCAAATTGAAACTACCGGTTTCTACATCACAAGCAATAGTTGGTGCAATTATTGGATGGAATTTTTTTACCGGAAATCCAACAGATTATAATTCTTTAACTAAAATTGTAACTACCTGGGTTTCAGGTCCAATTTTAGGTGGGATTTTCGCTGTTTTACTTTTTTTACTGTTGCGATTTATTTTACAAAAAAGTAAAATACATTTAATAAAGTTAGATGGTTATATAAAGTATGGACTCCTAATTGCAGGAGCTTTTGGTTCCTATAGTTTAGGAGCAAATAATATTGCGAATGTTGTTGGAGTTTTTGTTCCTTCAGCTCCCAATATAACAGTTGATTTTGGATTGTTTGTACTGAATGGTACTCAATTATTGTTCTTAGCTGGGGGAGTTTCTATTGCAGTTGGAATTATTACATATTCAAAAAAAGTGATGATGACCGTAGGCGATTCATTAATGAAATTAAATGCAGAAACCGCATTAGTTGTGGTGTTAGCACATTCATTGGTGTTGTTTGTGTTCTCTTCTCAAAATTTATCTGATTTTTTTGTAAACATAGGCCTGCCTCCTATACCATTAGTGCCTGTTTCCAGTTCGCAGGCAATAGTTGGTTCAATTATAGGAATAGGAATATTAAAGGGAGGTAAAAATATTCAGTTAAATGTAATTGGAAAAATTGGATTGGGTTGGATGGTAACCCCAATTATTGCTGGTTTGATTGCGTTTTTTGCATTGTTTTTTATGAGTAATGTATTCAATTTGAAGGTTTCCCAAAACACATCAAAATTTATCAAAGGAGATGTAGTTGTTAAAGAAGAAGTGAAAGGAATAGCAGATGATACTAAAACCAAAGTGATCAAAAAATTTGAAGCTGTAACCGAAGCCACTAAAACAATTACGATATACAAACCTGTAACCATTACTGTAATTATTTTTCTGATGCTATTAATTGCATATCAAATGTATACCATAAGTAAACTTAAGAAAAAAGATAAAATTGAAGAATATCAAGAAAATATTGAAAGATATAATACGCAGCAAATAATATTAGAGAATGAACTGAGAATGACCAATGATGCGAACTTAAAATTAGAAAAAGAAATTGATGGCAAAGAGAATGAGCTAAAGAAAATAGCACTGGGTATGATTAGAAAGAATGAAATATTATCAAAATTAAAAGCAGGAATTGAAAATCTTAAACTAAAATCTGAAAGCGAAATAAAATATAGTGATCTAAATAATTTAAAGATAGTAATCATTGAAAATCTAAGTATTGATAAAGAAAGAAAATCATTTGATAAATTCATAAAAGAAATAAATAACAGTTTTTATCGAAATCTTGAGAAAAAATACCCTGGTTTAACAGAGGGCGAGAAAAAACTCTGTTCATTGTTGCGTTTAAAATTATCCTCAAAAGAAAT
Organism: Flavobacteriaceae bacterium UBA2765; assembly: GCA_002352665.1. GTDB lineage: Bacteria > Bacteroidota > Bacteroidia > Flavobacteriales > Flavobacteriaceae > Aureibaculum. The sequence continues at coordinate 7,930 of DEIV01000099.1, read as the reverse complement.
AGCATCCATACTAAATATAACACCAAAAAGTGTTGAAGTAAGTAGGTATCGATTACGTAAAAAAATGAACTTTAAAAAAGATGATAAGCTATCTAAAGAAATAAGAAAATTATAAATCAAATATTAATAAAAATAAATAATAAATAAATCTAATAAAAATGAGAATTAAATTTTACACATTAGTAATGGCATTGATGTTATTAAGTATAGCATCAAATGCACAACACGAACAAAAAGCACTTGACAGTGTCAAACTAAATCAATATGGACAAAAAGTTGAGTCCTTAGATCTAGAAGCAGAAGCTAGAAATGCAATTATAACATTTGAATCTAAGGATGGAAATTACAAGTTCTGGATGGATAATCGTGTTTTATTCGATGGTGGATACTTTTTCGACGATGACACGTATAACGGAATAGGTAATGGCCTAGTAATTAGAAGAGCACGTCTAGCACTTAAAACTATAGTACATAAAAATTGGTACGCCGAAATAGATATGGATTTTGCGGGTTCTCAACTAGAATTAAAGGATGCATATATTAAATATACGAATGATGCAAGGGTATTTAATGTTAAGGCCGGTCATTTTAGAGAAAGTTTTTCTATGGAAACGACAACAACATCAAGGTATGTACAATTTATAGAGCGTTCTTTATCTTCTAAATTTTCTCCTTCACGTCATTTAGGATTTCAGGCTAATTATATGAAAGAGAAATTTTTATTGTCTGGTGGTGTCCATTTTAATACAATAGGAGATACTGAAGAAACTGAATTCACCCAGGATGCCAACAAAGATACTAGTACAGATGAAGGTTATTCACTAACAGGTAGATTTGTTTACAGACCAATATATGATAATGACAAAGTATTACATATTGGTACAGCAGCTTCTTACAGAACTCCCAAAACGCATCTCGAGGTGCCTAATAGCTATAGATTTAGCACTCGTTCAATTTCTAACGTTAACAGAAAAAAATATTTAGATACTGATGATATTTTAAATGTTGATAATAATTCATTGTGGAATGTGGAATTAGCCGGTGCTTACAAAAACATCATGTTCCAATCAGAATATTTCAATAATGATATTAATAGATTGGAAGATTTATCAGGGGTAAACCTAAATGGCCTTTATTTTCAAATGGGTTATTTATTAGGAGATGGAAAATACCAATACAATAAAAATGAAGGCGAATTTACCCAACCGGGTTTAGGTAAAAAAGGCGAAATGGAAGTTGCATTTAGATTTGATTATATTGATTTAAATGACGAAAATGCAGGTATATATGGTGGGTCAGCTAACGGTTATACGCTTGGTTTAAATTATTATGTTAATACTAATATTAAATTGATGCTTGATTATTCGTATTTAAATCATGACAGATATGCCAATGGTAAAGGAAAATTGTTTGTAGGTACTGATATTAATGGTGACCTGACCAAAGATCCAACAGAAGTAGTTGAAGCAGAAGGTAAAGCAGGTGAGGATTACGGACAATTACAATTTAGAATTGAAATAGACTTTTAATAACATAATAAAAATTTAAATTTAAAGACAATGAAAAATTATAAATATTTAGTATTCAGTTTGATAATCGCCTTATTTGGTGCGGTTGGCTGTGTAGAAGATGAAATATTTGATGAAAAAGGACCCGATGTAGCAACTTCAACGGTAAAATTAAATGAAATTATGTCAACAGGAGATCCTGATTGGCTTGAACTTTATAATTCGGCAAATGATGATGTTGATATATCGGGTTATAAACTAACGGATAGTAGCCAGGAGTGGACTATAGATAATCTTACCATAGCAGCAGGCGGATATTTGACCTTTGATTGTGATGATTCTAATATCCCGAATGTTTCCACAAATTTTAAAATTTCTTCGGGAGGTGAAAAAATCACACTTTTTAATGCTGCCGGCGAATTGATTGATGAAATTACTACCCCAGACATGTCATCACAAGTGGGCCTAACGTATGGTAGGGAAATTGACGGTGGTAATAATTGGATAGTTATAAGTCCTTCAAGAGGTGCAGCGAATAGTAATGTTAATAATCCTCCAGTTGTTACAGCAGATCCTTTAACAGAATTTACCGATGTGTATGCGATAACAGCCTCCGATGCTGATGGAATTTCTTCTGTTAAATTGGTGCATATGATCAATGGTGGTGTAAATTCAATTGATATGGCGTTGGTTGGTGATGAGTATAAAACTACTGTACCAAGAGCTAAAGTTGGTGATATCGTAAAATATTATGTAGTTGCAACCGATAATACAGGTTTAGTTTCTTACTATACTGAAGATGGTAATAACAATCCTGCTGAATTTACGGTTCAAGGTGGTTTGGAAGAACTAACATTTGCAGGAGAAGAAGCCGGATTTAGAGGTGATGTTACTTTTACAGCTACTCCATACTACCCAGAGCAAGTTGATGAAATAAGATTGTATTATTTATTGCCCGGTGAATTACAAGATGATGTTAATGATGATAAAACTAAAGTGGTATTAACGCAAGATGGCAATAACCATGTAGGAGTTGTCCCTGCTCAAAATACAGATGATGTTATTAGCTATTATTTAAGAGTTGAATATGTTGATGGAACAAAAACTTATTATCCTTTAGAAGAAGAAGATGCAGATGGTAATGTTATTAGCGATTTTAATCATGACTTCGGTACAACATGGCCAACGTATACTGTTGAAGCCATTTCTTACAACGATGTTGTTGACCAAACGGTAACTTATACAGCAGGCCCTTTAACAAGTGTTGTTTTTCCAACAAATCCTGTACCGGGTACTGATATTAATGTTGTATTAGCTTATACAAGTACAGAAAACATTGATGAGGCTAGAATTTATTTCGATGTAAGAGATACACCTGCTTATGTAAAGAATAACAAAGTTAAAGGAGAGGATGATGCATCATTTACGCAAACAGGAGTAACCATTAATATAGCAAATGTTGACGCTGAAGACGAAGTTGGAGTTTTTACTGGTAATACAAGCGTTACAGGAACAAAAGTTACATTTTATGTGCGTATCGCAACGGCTTCAGCAGAGTATTATTACGGAAGTGATGGTTCTATGTATTTAGATGATACTCCGGGAGGTGGAACTACTGATCAATCAGATGATTTTAAAGCAGACACTTCTCTTTGGAATGTATTAAATGTGCAATAATTAAAATGTATATCGACTTGTAGTCAATGCTACAAGTCGGTATTTTAAGAAAATGCAAGTATTAAAAATATATCTATATATCGTTATTTTTAGCTTGATGACTTTTTTGTTATCCTGTCGTAAAAGTCAAGACGTAATACAAGCTGATGGACTTGAATTGATAGAAAGTTATAGGATAGATGTTTCTGAACCTTCAGGTTTGGCAATTAACAATTCAGATACTATTTTATATACCGTTAGTGATAATACAAATAAAATTTATAAACTGTCAACTACAGGAAATATCACTCAAACGTTTAACTATGTGGGAAACGATTTAGAAGGGCTTTCGACTTTTACAGGAAACAAATTGATATTGGCAGAAGAAAGAACTAAAGAAATTGTTGAATTTGATATAAGTTCAGGTAGCTTTATCAAGCATAAAATAAACTATGAAAATAATGAACTAAATAATGGACTGGAAGGGGTTTCTTATAATTCTAATGATGGAACTATTTTTATTTTGAATGAAAAAGATCCGGGCTTGTTGATGAGGTTAAGGGCAAATTTCACTATTATATCAACATATGAATTAAGTTTTGCATCAGATTATTCCGGAATATTTCACGATAGTACTTTAAATAATTTATGGATTGTTAGTGATCAAAATAAAACAATAAACAAATGTACGCTTCAGGGCGAGTTAATTGAAAGTTATTCAACTTCCATTACTAAACTAGAAGGAATTGTAGTGACAAATGATAGGATTTATGTAGTAAGCGATGCAGAAGAGAAATTATATATATTTAAAAAACCAACAAATTAAAAAAACAAAATAGTATGGCAAAACCAGAAATGAAAATTGGAGAAATATCTAAACCTCGATTTGAGTTTAGAACATTCGGTCAGAATTTTAAAGAATCTGCTAAAAGGATGGCAAGATTATCCGTTCCAATTCCAGAAAAAGTTTGGGAAAGAGCATCAGAAGAAATTTATATTTTATCTAAAACAAACGATATCAATAATACCAAAATACGTGATGGTAAAATGGATATTAAAACTTATGTTCAAACTGTTGATGGCTTAGAACAATGGAACCCTTTAATGAAAGGCGAGTTTCCTATTGCCAAAGAAGTGTTGGAAAATGAAGTTTTTCCGGCATTTAAAGTCAATATGCCTACCTTAACTAAAGATAGTTATACTTTTAATGAGTTTATGGTTATGATTGATGAGAATCCTGATCTACAAGGGGTGCGTGTCAACAAACAACGTTTTGGATATATGGTAAATAATACCTTATGCGAAGTGGGTAACGTTTTAATTAATGGGGCAAAAGTTGTAACCATTAATTCAGAATCAACAGAAGTGGAAGACATTAAAAATACCATTTCAGATATAGGTTTAGAAGGTGTTGAAAACATTAACTATTTACAAGCGATCAAAAGAGTAATAGGCTGGATCAATAAACCATTAGCAAATTAAACTATTATGGCACAAGAAATAGAAAGAAAATTCCTGGTAACAGGAGATTATAAAAAATTAATTTCTAAAGAAACAAAAATTGTACAAGGTTTCCTGTCTACAGTTCCTGAGCGAACAGTACGTGTACGTATTAAAGGAGACAAAGGGTTTCTTACAATAAAAGGAATTGGAAATAAAAGTGGAGCTTCAAGATACGAATGGGAAAAAGAAATCTCAGTTGAAGATGCAAAAGACCTTATGGCAATTTGTGAACCCGGTGTAATAGATAAAACACGTTTTATTGTAACTGCAAATGACGGTTTGTTTTTTGAAGTTGATGAATTTTATGGAGAAAATGAAGGATTAACAGTAGCAGAAATTGAATTACCATCAGAAGAAACAACTTTTGAAAAACCATCATGGTTGGGGAAAGAGGTAACAGGTGATGTACGCTTTTATAATTCCATGTTGATGAAAAACCCATTTAAGGATTGGGAATAATTAAGAATTTATAATAAAAAAAAAGAGAGATCAAATGAGTGCAATTCTACAAAACGGTTTTGATGTTTTAGACATGAAAAACTATAGAATGGAGAAACTTCCAAAAAGGGAGAAATCTAAATTTGAAAGAGTTTTAATGTTTATTGGTGGCCCTTTAGCAATTATCTCTTTTATATTAATACTATATGTTCTAAAGATTCCTTTTTTAGATAATTTAGATACGTCAGCTTTAAGTACAAATGCTAAATCCAATTTTGAGAATATTGGATTGCAAAATTTTATCCATTCGAACAAAGCTATGCTTGCTATTTTTGTAGCCTCACTTATTTTATGGATTACTGAAGCTATTCCTAATTACTTAACATCTTTAATTTTAATTATTGCGTTGGTTTTAACTCAGGTGTTGCCTGAACAAGAAGCTTACGCGCAACTTGGACACAAAGTAATGTGGTTAAACATTATGTCATTTGTGTTGGCAAGTATGTTAGTCGCCACAGGTGTTGCCAAACGATTCGCCCTTTGGTTTATCATCAAATTTGGAAAAAATGCTTCCTCAGTTATATTAAGCTTCTTAGTAATCAATGTCGTTTTATCTTTATTTATATCAGCTACAACTGCTAAATCTGCTATTTTATTACCTGTTTTTATGGTAGTTGCTGCCATTTATGGAGCTTCAAACGGTAAAAAGAACAATGTAGGTAGAAATGTATTATTACAGAATTTATTTCAAAATAATATGGGAGCCAGCTCTTTTTTGACAGGTTCTGGAGCCAATTTATTGGCTGCTTCATTAATTGCAGGTGCTTTAGGAAGTGATATCTTTTTTTCAGAATGGATGATTGCCTCTTTTCCTGTTGCTATGGGCTTAATGATCATTGCTTGGATTATTGGTGTTAAAATTATATTCCCTATAAAAAAGGAAGATAGAAAACCTAGTATTGTTGGTGGAATGGATAGTCTTAAAAAAGATTTAAAAGATCTTGGAAGAATATCTTTTAACGAAGTAAAATCCATTATAATTTTTGTTAGTATCCTTGCTTTATGGGTGACCGATAGATGGCATGGAGTAAGCCCAACTGCTGTCGCTTTTGTTGGAGCAATTGTAGCTCTTATGCCTAAAATTGGAATTGTAAAATGGAATGATGTCGATATACCATGGCATTTACTCTTATTCTCTGCAGGGGCATATACGTTAGGAGCTGGATTTAAAATAACCGATCTTCCATCAATTTCAGTAAATGCTGCTTTTGATGCTATGGGATTTGGTGTAAATACCCCATTTTGGGTACTATATACAGTGCTTACTTTTGCAATGGTATTTAGTGCATTATTTATGCAATCTAAAACCATGAGAGCCATGATATTTATCCCAATTGCTATTGGTGTTGCCATGCGTTTTGATTATCCTATAATGAGTTTGGCATTTCCTGTAGCACTTCTTATTGAGCATGTATATACATTGCCATTTAACAGTAAACCTGCACTTCTACTATATTCTACCAATCACTATAGTATGACTGATGGGTTTAAGTTTGGTTTTACCATGCAAGTTATAGCCTGGATTACTTCTCTGGTAATGGCAATGACTTATTTTAAATGGTTAGGTATAACTCCCGACGGATTATTCTGATCAAAACAAAAATAAGTTGGTATTACACATTCTCAAAAGAATTAATCTATTCATTTAGAAAAAGTACTTATGATTTATTTCTATGCCTGTACCAATGGTCTATTCAAAATATATTTTTACATAAGGCTGAGATATGGAGAATTGAGCTAGGAAAAGAATGATCAGGTATCCGGGACTTGTAATACAATCTATCTGGTTCATCTTTGACGAGTGAAAGGTGCAGATTTTTCTATAATTATATTACCAAGTATAAGATCCAAAATGACGATGAAGTTTTAGGGATAGTAATACATGGTTAGTTTATGCTATATGTAGTGCTATAAATTACGTAGACATGAAATGCATCAGAATTGACGGAATAACAAAGCCAATAACATTAGCCGTAAAATGAATTATAATTGGAGGAATTAAACTCTCTGATTTCTCTCTATAATATGCTGCGAGTAAACCCATTACTGTAGCAGAAAAAACTATCGTACCCACAAACCAATGTCCATATCCACTTTTTAATAATGACAAATGGATTAATCCAAAAAATAATCCTGATAAAATGACAGGCAAACTTAAACGTAGAAATTTCTTAGTTTTTAGCGGATCTAAAATTCCTTGAAACAAACCTCTAACAAATACTTCTTCCGCTATTGATGAAAATATCCAAACCTTTATAATCATATCAATTATAGATTTAGGTTCAGGAAATTGCGTGGTGTTTTCTGGTGGGAAAAGTGTGTTTAAAATACCCATAAATAACATACCTCCAATCATCATGGACGCTAAGGTTATGCCTATGGTAATTCCAATCATCTTTAAATAATTGGTCTTATTTGGTTTTCTAAAACCGAAATTTTTTAAAGAGCCATTATTTATTATGAGTATTATAATAATGGCTGATATTATCATATAAATCTTATATATAATACCTTCAGTATTTTTATCTAAATCAAAAAAGGTTGAAGTAATTTTTAATAGATATTTATTCAAGAAATTAACTGATAGCCCAATTAGTAAAGCAAATACAATAGTGGAAATTGTATTACTTTGAATTCTATTTATTAACTTTTTCATATTAATAGAATTAAAATTTTGAGATCAAATCAACGTCATTTTCTAATGGTAAAGACCTCAAATGCCGCAAATACTAATATTGTAGAATGTATTTTTACTTTTCGTTTTT
>DEIV01000039.1 GCA_002352665.1 Flavobacteriaceae bacterium UBA2765 | reverse complement strand
CATAGACTTAAAAGATCAAGCGGCAGTTCGGAATTTTTTTAAAAAACATAATACTATTGCAGGAGTTATTCATTTTGCAGCATCAAAGGCTGTAGGAGAAAGTGTTGATAAACCTCTTGATTATTATCACAATAATATTTCCACTCTCATTTATCTCTTAGAGGAGATGAGAGCGAATAACATCAATAATATTATATTTAGTTCCTCTTGTACGGTATATGGACAAGCTGATAGTATGCCTATTACAGAGAGTGCTCCTTTTAAGCCTGCAGAGTCACCTTACGGAAATACCAAAAAAATGGGTGAAGAAATTATTTTTGATACTACTAAAGCATCAGATTTAAATGCGATAGCGCTAAGATATTTTAACCCTGTTGGAGCTCATGAAACTGCTAAAATTGGTGAATTGCCTATTGGAGTACCACAAAATCTGATTCCATATGTTACACAAACTGCAGCCGGTATTAGAGAGCAACTTTCTGTTTTTGGTGGTGATTACCCAACAGCTGATGGTACGGCAATTAGAGATTATATTCATGTTGTAGATCTGGCAAAAGCACACATCATTGCTATGAAAAGATTGTTAGAAGGAAAGAATAAATCGTTTTATGAAGTGTTTAATATTGGTACCGGAAAAGGAAGTTCAGTTTTAGATGTTATTCATGCTTTTGAGAATGCTACGAACACAAAATTAAATTATAAAATAGTTGACCGCCGAGAAGGAGATATTATTGAAGCATATGCTGATACTTCTTTGGCACAAAATGAGTTGAAATGGAAAGCAGAATTAAGTCTGGAAGATGCTTTATCTTCGGCTTGGAAATGGCAACAAACATTGGAATAAAAATTGAAGTTTAATTAAAAAAATAACCGCCTTTGCGGACTTGAAAAATGAAAAATATATTAATTACCGGAGGAGCCGGATTTATAGGATCTCATGTTGTACGATTATTCGTCAACAAATACCCAAACTATCAAATCTATAATTTAGATGCCTTAACCTATGCTGGTAACCTTGAAAATAATATAGATATTTCAAAAGCCTCTAATTACACTTTTGTCAAAGGCAATATAAAAGATATTGATTTTATTAATAATCTGTTTAAAAAGCATAGATTTGACGGCGTTATTCATTTGGCTGCAGAAAGTCATGTTGATCGCTCAATTACCAACCCTAATGATTTTATTGAAACTAACATTTTGGGTACAGCCAATTTATTAAATGCTTTTCGTGATCTATGGCAAGATAATTATGAAGGTAAATTATTTTATCATGTTTCTACAGATGAAGTTTATGGCTCTTTGGGAAAAACAGGGTTATTTGTTGAAACTACGCCTTACGATCCACAATCGCCATATGCCGCATCTAAAGCCTCTTCTGATCATATTGTAAGGTCTTACGGGAATACCTATAAATTGCCATTTGTTATAAGCAATTGTTCCAATAATTATGGTGCCAATCAATTTCCTGAAAAGTTAATTCCCTTATTTATCCATAATATAAGAAACCGTAAAAGTTTACCCGTTTATGGTGATGGTAATTATACACGTGATTGGCTTTTTGTTGAAGATCATGCTATGGCTATTGATTTAATTTTCCATAAAGGAAAAATAGAAGAAACCTATAATATTGGTGGATTTAATGAATGGACAAATTTGAATCTTATTCATTTACTATGTAAACAAATGGATGAAAAATTAAAGCTCCAGGAAGGAACCTCTGCCAAGCTGATCACATTTGTAAAAGACAGGGCCGGACATGACAAACGTTATGCTATTGATGCTACAAAACTCAATAGAGAACTGGGATGGAAACCTTCTGTAACATTTGAAGAAGGGCTTTCAAAAACTATTGATTGGTATTTAGAGAATGAAGAATGGCTCAACAATGTAACTTCCGGAGCCTATAAAGATTATTATAAAAAAATGTATGATTAATGTGTACTATTAATAAATAGAATCAAATTCTCCATTAAAAGCCATCGTTATATTTGGGGTCTCTTTAGGTTTTCTGCGTTTTAGGGGTATAACTATACTTGCTCCTATAACACCGCCAAACACGCTATATTTAAAGTCATCAGCACTCCTTTCACCATTAAACCATTTAGGGTCAACAACTTCCTTTAAGTACCCTATGGTTGCTGCAGTGGCAGCACCAATAATCCAGGCTTTAAATTTATTATTGGTCTTTTTATAAACAAAATAAGATGTAGCACCACCAACAACGGCTCCAATTATAAAATGCTCAGGATGGCCATTATCAGAAAATATAGATTGGGCATGCACGTTAACAGCTATAAAAAATAGTAATACAATAGCTATTTTTTTCATCTGTTAAAGGTATAAAAAATTATTTAAAAGCATTTAAGCCGGTAACATCTAATCCTGTAATTAATAAATGTATATCATGCGTACCTTCATAGGTAATAACAGATTCTAAATTCATCATATGTCGCATAATCGAGTATTCACCGGTTATCCCCATACCCCCCAATATTTGTCTGGCTTCTCTGGCTATTTTTATTGCCATATCTACATTATTTCGTTTCGCCATAGAGATCTGTGCAGAAGTAGCTCTATCTTCATTTTTCAAAACCCCTAATCGCCAAGCCAATAACTGAGCTTTAGTAATTTCGGTTATCATTTCAGCCAATTTTTTTTGCTGTAATTGAAAGGCTCCAATGGGTTTGCCAAATTGTATGCGTTCTTTAGCATAACGCAAGGCAGTATCATAACAATCCATTGCAGCACCAATTGCTCCCCAGGCAATTCCATATCGTGCAGAGTCTAGACATCCTAAAGGGGCTCCTAAACCTGATTTATTGGGTAATAAATTGGCCTTTGGCACTTTTACATTATCAAAAATTAATTCACCTGTGGCCGAAGCTCTCAAAGACCATTTGTTATGTGTTTCAGGGGTTGTGAACCCTTCCATACCACGCTCAACAATTAAACCATGAATTCTACCAGTTTCATCTTTAGCCCACACTACAGCTACATGAGCAAAGGGAGCATTTGAAATCCACATTTTTGCTCCATTTAACAAATAATGATCGCCTTTATCTTTAAAATTAGTAACCATACCACTAGGGTTCGATCCATGATCTGGCTCTGTAAGACCGAAACAACCCATAAACTCGCCCGAAGCTAATTTTGGTAAATATTTTTTTCGTTGTTCTTCATTACCATATTTATATATAGGATACATCACTAAAGAAGATTGTACAGATGCTGTAGAACGAACACCCGAATCTCCTCTTTCTATTTCTTGCATTATTAATCCATAAGAAATTTGATCTAAACCAGCACCACCATACTCCTCAGGAATATAGGGACCAAAAGCACCAATTTCTGCCAACCCATTTACAATTTGGGTAGGGAATTCAGCCTTCTGAGCAGCCTCTTCAATAATAGGAGAAACCTCTCGTTTTACCCATTCTCTGGCCGCATCTCTAACTAATTTATGCTCATCTTCTAATAAATCATCTAAAAGATAATAATCTGGTGCTTGAAATAAGTCTTGTGACATTTTTTATGAAATTTAATATGACCCAAAAATAGAAAAAAGTAAAGACTTTTAACTTATTTTAATGCTGTATTTAGATTCATAAAATTGATTTATCTAAATTCTTAAGATACTTGTCTAAATTAATACAGAAATCACCTTTTCTTTGTTGATCAAAAGGATTTTCTAAATGAGATTGAATATTATCAAGAGCTACTATAATTACACTAAATAAAATTGGAACAGCAAATTGTAATCCATAGCTAAATTTGTTTTTTATAAAAGTTTAGTGCAAGGTTTAACGGCTTCTATGAGTGAAATTATTAGAAATCTAGGCTTAACTGCTTTTCAATTTTTGGATAAAAAATTCCGATTATTACAAAAGGGTTGTTTGCTCTTCTTCTATGCCATTGCATGGTTGTTCCTAAAAACAGGTGTAAATCTTTTTTCATAGTGAACTCATCAAAATATTTTTTTCTAACTAATTTAATGGCTTTTTCTTCATTTCCAGTTCTTCTCAAACAATTTTTATATAATTCAAAAATTTCCCAATCTTCAATCATTAATTTACTTGAAACACCTTCATCATCTTCAAATTTATAATAAAATTTATAGGGAACCTTTGGAATAAGTTTTTCTGGATCACTATCAATTTCAGCAAATAAATCTGTCTGTTTTCTTAACTCAACCCACTCATCTTTCCATTCTTTAGAGTCTTCCTCAACTATAAAATCAATAATTTTTGAAGGTTTAAAAGTTGCTAAAGATACATTTTTAGGTTTTTGAGAGTCATTGATTAATTTCACTTTATTAGTATAAACATTCTGTAAACAAAATTTCTTGCGTTCTTTCCAGTAATTGTCCGTATTGAGAACTTCTAAAATTTTAACAGTATAATTGTTTGGAGAATAACTCTCAGGTCTAAAATCATCAGTTCTTTCTTTAACATCAAGTTCTATCCATGTATATTTTTTAAACCCAGTATTTTTTTTCACTTGGTTTAAAAAACTCAATGGAATGGGATATATTCTAATCCAAGAACCGTTTTCCAACATTCCAGCTGTACAAACTAACTCATCATAACTTCTTGAAGGAAGAGGGTATGTAGTAACTGTTATTAGAATTTTTTTTATTGCCATTACAAATGCTCAATTTCATATTTAAACTCCTTAAAATTTGAAATAGATTCGGCTAAATGTGTTCTATGACATTGACAATTATCAGCTTCAAAACAAGTTAAAGCAATCCTTTTATTTTCAATTAATAAACTAAGAATTTCTTTTTGAGAATCTAGTGTTTGAGTTAAATCATTTAAGACATATTCTTTAAATAGTTTGTCATAATCTTTTTGAGAGTTTAATTCTTGACGTTTATTAGAGTTTATTCCAACTTCAGGTATATGTATGTATTTAATTCCAACACCTTCGCAAGAATTTTTTAATTGACTTTTACTAAAACCATATTTCATACTCAGTGCATTTTTTCTTACATCACAAAGCAACGAGATATTATTTTTTATTAGTCTGTTTAGGTAACGCTCCAGAGAAATACCCTCATACCCAATAGTAAATAATATTATTTCATCATCATTAGATCTAAAGTTGTCTAAATTTTTTAATTCTTTTTTAGTGAAGTATTCTTTAACTATTGTACTATTTATAGCGTAATAAGGATAATTCTTATATGTTAAGCTAATTAAATCTTGGTTCGTTTTGTTTTTATAAATAACAGCAAAATCTGATATTATTTTTTTATCTTCTTTATCTAATTGTATTAAATAATTTGTATCATCAAGTTTATTCCAAGAAGTAGAAGTTTCATCGACAATACCATATTTTTTTAATGTATTTAAATCTGCATTAGCTTGAAATGAAAAACAACCAAATTTATAAGGAATAAAATCATAAGATTTCCTTTTGGTCTTATAACGACTATATAGAAATAATAACTTTTGAACTTGAATCTTATCAAGTTCGTCATTAAATACTTGTAAAAGAGATAATACTATTTTTCTTCTGTAATACATAAGGTAAAGATAACTAACTTATAATTAAACCATTTTCTAGGTTATTTATCACAGGCTCTACAAAAGCCAATTTACCCTCTGGGGTTTCTGTCATTAAGATCATACCTTGGCTTTCTACACCACGTAATTTTCTTGGTGACAAATTTACTAAAACCGTTACTTTTTGTCCGATAATTGCATCCGGAGAAAAACTTTCTGCTATGCCCGAAACAATAGTTCTAACATCTATCCCTACATCAACTTTTAACTGTAATAACTTTTTGGTTTTAGGCACTTTTACAGCTTCTAATATTGTACCAATTCTGATATCTAATTTTGTAAAATCTTCAAATTCAATAGTTTCTTTTTGAGGTTCAATTTTTTTATGTTCTGTTTCATTTGCCTTTTTTGTTAAGGCTAACTTGTCTAATTGACGTTGAATTTCATCATCTTCAATTTTGGCAAATAACAATTCTGCCTTAGCAATTTGATGGCCTGCTGGTAATAAAGTGGTTTTAGTAGAAACGTCATTCCAAGTGTTCTCGATTAAATTTTTCTCTGAAAAATCACTTGAACTGACATTGAGGATAGTTTTTAGCTTCTTAGACGTAAATGGTAAAAAAGGTTCTGATAAAACAGATAAGCCTGTAGCAATTTGTAAGGCAATACACATAATGGTTTTAACACGCTCAGGGTTATCCTTGATCTGTTTCCAAGGTTCTTCATCTGCTAAATATTTATTACCCAAACGTGCCAAATTCATCAATTCCATCAGAGCTTCTCTAAACCTATATCTTTCAATAGATCTAGAAATAATTTGAGGATATTTCTTCAGCATCATTAAAGTAGCCTCATCTACTTCTGTTAAATCTCCAGCAGCCGGCACCTCTCCTTCATAGTATTTATGCGTCAATACCAATACACGATTTATAAAATTTCCAAATATTGCTACCAACTCATTATTATTCCTTGCTTGAAAATCTTTCCAAGTAAAATCATTATCCTTAGTTTCAGGTGCATTTGCAGTTAAAGCATAACGCAAAACATCCTGTTTATCAGGAAAATCTTCTAAATATTCATGTAACCAAACCGCCCAGTTCTTTGAAGTGGATAATTTGTTGCCTTCCAGATTTAAAAATTCATTAGCAGGTACATTTTCAGGTAGAATATATGATCCTTCAGCTTTGAGCATACTCGGAAAAATAATACAATGAAATACGATATTATCCTTTCCGATAAAATGTAATAATTTAGTGTTTTTGTCTTTCCAATATGGTTCCCATTCTTTACCTTCTCTGCTTGCCCATTCTTTAGTAGACGAAATATAACCTATAGGAGCATCAAACCATACATAAAGTACTTTGCCTTCTCCTCCTTTTACAGGAACGGGTATACCCCAATCTAAATCTCTGGTCACTGCTCTAGGTCTTAATCCGTCATCTAACCAAGATTTAACTTGCCCCAACACATTGGGCTTCCAGTCTTTGGCATGTCCTTCAACTATCCATTCTCTCAGCCAATCTTGATATTGATCTAAAGGTAAATACCAATGTTTGGTTTCTTTAAGGCTTGGTGTATTACCTGTAATAGCAGATTTAGGGTTAATTAAATCCGTTGCATTATGGCTGGTACCACAATTTTCACATTGATCTCCATAACTTTCTTCAAATCCACATTTAGGACAAGTACCCAAAACAAATCTATCGGCTAAAAACTGATTGGCCTCTTCATCATATAATTGTTGGTTGGTTTCTTCAATAAATTTACCGTTATCATATAATTTCTTAAAAAATTCAGAAGCGGTTTCATGGTGTATTTTTGACGAAGTACGTGAGTAATTATCAAACGATATTCCAAAATCTTCAAAAGATTTTTTAATAATTGCGTGGTATTTATCAACGACCTGTTGAGGTGTAATACCCTCTTTTTTTGCTTTGATAGTAATAGGTACTCCATGTTCGTCAGAACCACAAACGTATAATACATCATTCCCTTTTAACCGTTGGTAACGTGCATAAATATCTGCAGGCACGTATACTCCTGCCAAATGACCAATATGCACCGGACCATTTGTATAAGGCAAAGCTGCTGTTATGGTATATCTTTCTACTGACAAGTCAGTTTTTTTTGCTGTATTCATTTGGTAAAAAATCTAGAGACAAAAGTAAGAAAAAGCACACATAACCTTATTTTTATTTGGTATTTTATCTATTTTTACAAAAACCCAATCAATTTTAATACAATGTATAAATTTTTAAGTGTCTTAGTTCTCGTTTTTTTTACTGAAGTTATTGTTGCCAGTAATCTTTTTCAGATGCAGATTGATATTGAAAACAAACCATTGATTAGTCCTCCCAGCTTACAAAAAGGAGATACCGTTATGATCTTAGCTCCGGCAGGGATTATGAAAGACACCACTGCGGTGGGACAAGCTGTTGAACTGTTAAATAATTGGGGACTAAATGCCAAATTAGGCAAAAATTTATTCGCTCAGAATTTTCATTTTGCAGGAACTGACAAAGAACGTCTGTCCGATTTTCAAAATGCCTTAGACGATGAAAATATAAAAGCCATATGGTGTGCCAGAGGTGGATATGGAGCTATAAGAATTATCGATGCTATAGATTTTACCAAATTTAAAGAAAATCCGAAATGGATTATTGGTTTTTCTGATATTACAGTATTTCATAATGAAATTAATAAGATGGGAATTCAAACCATGCACGCCCTTATGCCAATAACCTATAAACCGGACAATGATGAGCAAAGACAAGCACAAAAGTCTTTTAAAAAAGCCCTATTTGGCAAACGTATTAAGTATAGGATAGCAGAATCTGACTATAATAGAGAAGGTGTGGCAGAAGGACAAGTTGTTGGAGGTAATTTATCTTTGGTCTATAGTATGTTAGGATCAAAATCTCAGATTGATACGCAGGGTAAAATTTTATTTTTAGAAGAAGTTGGTGAGGCACTATATCATATAGACAGGATGATGATCAGTCTCAAAAGAGCCGGATATTTTGAAAATTGTAAAGGATTAATCATAGGAGGTATTTCTGATATAAAGCCAAATTCAACACCATTTGGAATGACTTATGAAGAAATTATTTTAGATGCCGTAAAAAATTACGATTTTCCTGTAAGTTTTGACGTTCCTGTGGGACATATAAGAGATAATAGAACTTTACTTTTAGGTAGAGATATTATATTAAAAGTAAAAGCCAGTAAAACAGTAATTAAATTCGAGAAATAAAGGCTTATAATTCTCTTAGAATGGGAATTGAATTTAGTTTATTTAAAACCATATTTATGAGTAGAATTATACTTATATCAATCTTAGTTATTTTTACGGCATGTTCTCATCAAAATGAAGATAGCTTTACGCTACAAGGATCTATTGCTAATCCTACTTCAGATTATATTATTTTACATCAGGAAAATGATATTGAAAGAAAAATTTCAACCTTAATTGATACTATTTACCTTGATAACGAGGGGAAATTTAAAGCTGGTTTCAACTTAGAACCTCACCTTTACACTTTAATAATTGACAATAATAAAATACCCTTAGCCATTGACAAAGGACAACACATTACTATAAATAACGAAAAAATAACAGGTTCTAAAGATACTGAACTTTTGATGGCTTATGAAAAATTAAGAAAATTATCTTTAGATAGCGTGGTGAATTCGGTTAGAAAAGAGATTAAAAAAGAAGCCAACGCTAAAAATCCAAACGCTATTAAAATTGATTCTTTAAATAAATTAGAAGTAGAAAATTACGACTTACACTTAGAAGAACTAAATGCGTTTATCAAAAAAAATATGGATAATAGTATTGCTCTTTACGCAACATCTATCCGATGGAAAGACGAAAACAATATTTCTTTTTTTGACGACCTGGTAGGTAATTTTGAAAAACAATACCCCAATCTAAGTATTACAAAAAAATTAAGAGAAAAAGTAAATCGATTACAACAAGCTTCAGTTGGAGGTATAGCCCCTGAAATTAAAATGAAAACCATTAAAGGTAACACCATCAGTTTATCATCCATTAATCAAAAATATACACTCATAGATTTCTGGGCAAGTTGGTGTGGTCCTTGCAGAAGAGAAAGTGAATTATTAAATAACCTTTACGCTAAATACCATGATTTGGGATTGGAAATTTATGGTATTTCTTTAGATACCAAAAAACAAATATGGCTCAATGCTATTGAAAAAGATCAGAGAGTATGGACAAATGTCTCCTCTTTAGAAGGGTTTAAAACTCAAGCTGCATACGATTTTACCGTAACTGCATTACCTGTTAATTATCTAATTGATAATACAGGAAAAATTATTGCAAAAAATGTTCATGGTGATACATTAAAACAAGTTATTGAGCACACCTTTAAATGATCGAAAATGTAGGTTTAGCCAGCATATTCCCTTGTGCAGGATCTAAGTTTAAAATGCAACAACGAGTTATACTAAGAATGTAATAAGTTTATTTTAAGATGGCTTCAATTCCAGGCAAAGTTTTGCCTTCTAACATTTCTAGCATTGCCCCTCCACCAGTGGATACATAACTTACTTTATGCTCAAAACCGAATTGTTTTACGGCAGCAACAGAATCACCACCACCCACAAGCGAAAAGGCTCCATTTTCTGTAGCATCTGCTATGGCATTTCCTAATTCGATAGTGCCTTTTGCAAATTTTGGCATTTCAAAAACACCCACAGGACCATTCCATAAAATAGTTTTGGATTGTGCAATAACGAATGAAAAACCTACATTGGTTTTAGGCCCTGCATCTAAACCTTGCCAGCCATCCGGAATCTGATTGATATCAACTACTTGTGTATTTGCATCATTGCTAAAAGCATCTGCAGCAACTACATCAACAGGTAAATGAAGTTTTACCCCTTTCGCCTTTGCCTTTTCTATAATATCTAAGGCCAGTTGTAGTTTGTCATCTTCGCATATTGAATCTCCTATTTTTCCACCTTGTGCCTTAATAAAGGTAAAACTCATGCCTCCACCAATAATTAAATGATCTACTTTATCTAAAATATTTTCTATGACCGTAATTTTAGAGGAAACTTTAGATCCGCCAAGAATTGCTGTAACTGGTTTAACACTATCGTCAAATACTTTCTTTATACTCATAATTTCTTTAGCCAATAACAACCCAAAACACTTTTTATTATGAAAAAATTGTGCAATAATAGCTGTAGAAGCATGTGCTCTATGTGCAGTACCAAATGCATCATTTACATAAATATCACCTAATTTAGAAAGCTTTTCGGCAAAAACTAAATCACCTGATTTTTCCTCATCATGAAAACGTA
>DEIV01000086.1 GCA_002352665.1 Flavobacteriaceae bacterium UBA2765 | reverse complement strand
TAGAGAGTTCCTTTTTTGTATTTTAGCAATTCAATGATTGACCAATGACTTTATTGATTTTATATGGTGTAGCTTCAATTTTCTTTTCTTTTTTATGTTCAATTCTTGAAGCTGTTTTATTGAGCGTTACTCCTACATTTACCAATATAAAAAAGAAGGAGGGTAAAGTATATGCCAATACTTTAGAAAAACTGAAAAAAGATGTTGACAAACCCTTAATTGCAATACTTACCCTTAACACAATTGCACATACTGTGGGAGCAATTTTAGTAGGTGTACAAGCAGAAAAGGCATTTGGCTCAGGTAATAACATTGTTGGTATAGTTTCAGCGGTTATGACCGTTTTAATTTTAGTAATCTCTGAAATTATCCCTAAAACCATAGGTGCAACTTATTGGAAGGAATTAGCAGGGGTCTCTACTAGGGTTTTAACGGTAATGATATTTATATTCAAATGGACAGGAATTATATGGGTACTTCAATTATTCACTAAACTTTTTGGAAAGGGTGCACACGGTGCAAGTGTTTTAAGTAGAGAAGATTTTCATGCCATGACCGATATAGCACATGAAGAAGGTGTTTTTAAAGAATCTGAATCTAAAGTAATTAAAAACCTATTGAATTTTAAGTCTATTTTGGCGAAAGATATTATGACTCCAAGAACTGTAATAAAAACAGCCTCAGAAGAACAAAATATAAAAGATTTCTTTGCTGAAAATAAAGACCTGCAATTTTCAAGAATACCTATTTATAAAGATAATAGTGATGATATTACCGGTTATATTCTAAAAGACGATGTATATAGAAATGTTGCTGAAAATAACAATAGTATAAAATTAACCGATTTAAAACGTGAACTGTTAGTTGTAAATAGAAATGTACCAATACCTAATTTATTTGAAAAATTGATTCAGGAAAAGGAGCATATAGCTTTGGTTGTAGATGAATATGGATCAATAAGTGGTTTGGTAACTATGGAAGATGTATTTGAAACCTTATTGGGTCTAGAAATAATGGATGAATCAGATACCGATTCTGATATGCAACAATTAGCCAAAAAAAATTGGAAAAAACGTGCTAAAAGACATGGTATTATCGACAAGGAAACACCAGATTAATTTTATTGGTGAAACTTTATTTTGAAAAGTTGCGGAGTAATGCATTCAAAATAGAGAGTTGTTCCGATGGCCATCGGGATAATCCCGTTTTTTTAGCGGGATTTTAAGTCTATTGCTTAGTAGCCCCGAAGATAGTACAGGCGGGCTTTGGAACTAAAAAAAGTTCCTGTTAAATCTCTCGTGCTTACCCCGAAAATAATTTATTCGTACTCCTGATACAGAAAATCATTATAGGGAAAACGAGCAATATGAATTTTTTTAACTTCTTCAAAAACTTTATCCTTAAAATCTTCTAGATTTTCTTTCTCTAGTGCAGAAATAAAAATACAATTATTGTCTAATGTTGCTATCCAGGTTTTTTTCCAATCTTCTAAGGTATAATTGGCTTTGGTTTTTTCAGTAATCAAATCGTCATCATCAATAGTGTCAAAAGTATAATTATCAATTTTATTAAAAACCATAATTGTTGGTTTACCCGTACATTTAATTTCATCTAAAATCTTGTTTACAGAGGCTATATGCTCTTCAAAATTTGGATGTGAAATATCCACTACATGCAATAATAAATCAGCTTCTCTTACCTCATCTAAAGTAGATTTAAATGACTCTACCAATTGTGTTGGTAATTTTCTTATAAACCCAACGGTATCAGATAATAAAAAAGGAATATTTTTAATTACTACTTTTCTAACAGTAGTATCTAAAGTAGCAAAAAGTTTATTTTCTGCAAAGACCTGACTCTTACTAACCACATTCATTAAGGTAGATTTACCAACATTGGTATACCCCACCAAGGCCACTCTAACCATTTTACCTCTATTGCCACGTTGTACTGCCATTTGCTTGTCAATGGTTATCAATTTCTTTTTTAATAAAGAAATTCTGTCGCGTACAATTCGTCTATCCGTTTCAATTTCTGTCTCTCCCGGACCACGCATACCTATACCACCACGCTGTCTTTCAAGGTGTGTCCATAATCCGGTTAAACGTGGCAATAAATATTGGTATTGGGCTAGTTCTACTTGAGTGCGTGCATAACTGGTCTTGGCACGTTGAGCGAAAATATCTAATATTAATCCTGTTCTATCTAAAATTTTACATTTTAGCATGCGTTCAATATTTCTCTGTTGTCCGGGTGACAATTCATCATCAAAAATAACGGTACCAACACTGTGTGATTCTACAAATTCTTGAACTTCTTCTATTTTTCCTGAACCGATAAATGTTTTCGGGTTTGGAAGATCAACTTTTTGAGTAAAACGCTTTATAACTTCACCCCCTGCCGTATATGTCAAAAACTCTAACTCATCTAAATATTCTTTAGATTTTTCAGCATTTTGCTCTTGATTAATAATACCAATAAGAACAGCCTTTTCAAATTCAAACTTTTTTTGTTCTATCATATGACAAAGGTAGAAAGATTAGGCAAGTAAAATTATTAATTTTTGTACATTCGATAAAATTTATAATTATTTTGAACGAAACAGCGTCTAAACACAACTTATATATCATAGCTTTTTATAATCTCGAAAATTTGTTTGATACCACTGAGAATCCTAAGATTTTAGATAAAGATTTTACACCAGAAGGTAGAAACAAATGGAATACTAAAAGGTATCAAAAAAAACTTAAGAGACTAAGTAATGTAATTGCCCAAATAGGTGAAAAAGAAACAGGGTTTTCTCCGGCAGTGATCGGCATTGCAGAAGTTGAAAACCGAGAAGTAATTGAAGATTTATTAAGGACCAATAACCTTCAAGAAAAACAGTATGGGATAGTACATTTTGATTCTCCGGATGAAAGAGGAGTAGATGTGGCTTTTTTATATAGAAAAAATGTATTCGAATTATTAGATGCTCAACCTATTACGTTGTTGGTAGAAAATGAAGAAGGGATAAGAGATTTGACCCGAGATATTCTATTGGTTAAAGGAAAACTGGAAGGAAAATTGATTTATTTTCTGATCAATCATTGGCCTTCAAGACGCAATGGAGATAACCAAACCGAATATAAAAGAATTCAAGCAGCTCAATTGGTTCATGAAGTGATCGCTAAAATTAAAAAAGAAACGATAGATCCTGCAATAATTATCATGGGCGATTTTAATGACAACCCAACCAATATTAGTATTCAGGAACATTTGGTAACAGAAGAATTTTTTAATCCTTATGCCTCCATATTTAATAATGGTTTGGGTACTTTAACATACAAAAGACAATGGCATTTATTTGACCAAATTATTTTAAGTAAAAATTTGGTTGATACAGAAGATATTAGCTACCAGAATGCCAATATATTTAACGAAGAATATTTAAAAGAGTGGAAGGGTAAAAATAAAGGAAGGCCGTATAGAACCTATATTGGAAAATGGCACCAAGGAGGTTATAGTGATCACTTTCCGGTATATGTAGCGTTGAAAATTATAGCGTGATATGATATAAAAAGTGAACTACCGCATTCAGGTCTCTAGTTTCAAGCCAAATCACAATAATTTAGTTTCAATTTGTTTATTTATCAGCCGCTACTTTTACAGGCACAACGGGTAAATTAATAGTATTGATTAAGTTGTTATAATGTTCTAATTCATTGAGAACAGTGCTTCTAGAATTTTCAATCCCATCAACCATAGAATTAAATAACTCTTTATAATATTGAATTCCGTTATTGATATTTTCAACAAAAGTTTTATAATATTTTTCTTCCTTTCTATTTACTGGCAATACTTGATTTTCTAATTTATCTACTAAGAATTTCACATAAATAGATAATTCTTTGATAAAAACGTGAGGTCTATCTTCTCTAACTTTAATAGTACTATCTTTTTTTCCGTAAATATGACCTACCATATTTTTTAATGAAGTGATGGCCGAAAAATATGCCAAATTTGGTCCAGGACAGATAGTTGTAATCTGTTTGTATAAATCAACACCCAGATCTTTTAATGAAGATGTTCCCAAACCAATACAAAGGCATGCTTTTGCAACAATATTGTCATATTGTTTTTTATACTCTGTGTCATTTAAATTTAAAGTATCAATTTGAGCAATCTTTAACTTCATATATTTACTTGAGGCCGTACAAATAGGTTTTTTAGTAAATTCAGTATTAGAAATTAGAATTTTTTTAGGGCAAGAACTACCAGGTGTTCCTTTAAACGGAGGTAATTTTGAAATTTCTTTTCCTTTAATTTTTAAACTGTTAAAAGGAATTCCGAAAGGAGAGACATTGCTTAAGTATAAGTCTTTTTCTTTCGCTTCAGCTAAACGATCTCGAGTATCTTTATCTACTGTTGTTGCCTCTGGAACCAGTAAAAAAGGAGAACCCCAACCTACAGAATCAACCTTGTAATGCTCTAATAAAAATTGATGTTCTTCATGTGTGCCAACACCACCTTGAACCGTTAATTTAATAGGCAATATTTCATTTGGAACAGTTTTGTTTTTTTCTTTTAATGCAGTTATAAATAATTCATGAATGGTCGATTTTAACTCTTCTTTACCTTTATTAAATTCATCTAATATGAGGCCTAATAAATGTCCGTCTGTTGCAAAGGCATGACCACCGCAATTTAAACCTGATTCAATTCTATATTCTGAAACCCATAAACCTTTTTTAGCAAAGAATTTACCTTGAATTAAAGCAGATCTATAATCACTAACTTTAATTACAATTTTCTTTTTTAAATAGTTATTGGCATCAGGATAAAACTCTTCAAACTCTTCAAAATACCCATAAAGTCTAGGGTTTAAACCTGCAGATAATACAATAGAAGAATCTAAATTGCTATTGGCAAAACCTCTTAGTGCAGCATGGGCATCATTAAATTTTTGTGGTAATTGTTCTTTACCTATAAAATTAGGTTTGTCTAATTTGGTCATGATATTTACATCAATTTTACCAACAGATAAATTATCTTTTAGCCAATCCCATATTTTATTTACTTCAACATTGCCCTTTTGAAACTCAATTAATTTTTGTTTGACATCTGAAACGTCAGGCAACAAATCAATATATTTTTGTAATTCAGAGCCTTTCTCTAATAATGATTTTTTTAACTCTTCAAAAGCTTGGTTTGTTAAATCATTTACAAAATTTAAATAACGTGAGTTCGACATA
>DEIV01000030.1:27664-53660 GCA_002352665.1 Flavobacteriaceae bacterium UBA2765 | reverse complement strand
AAAAAGTGTCTTTTACCAATTAAACTTAACATTAACAGTTTTTCTTATCTTCGTGCCATGCAACAAGAAAAAGCATTAGCCATATTAAAATCCGGTAAAAATGTATTTTTAACCGGTTCTGCCGGTACGGGTAAAACACATGTGCTTAATCTGTATATAGACTATTTAAAGGCAAGAAAAGTACCTGTAGCTATTACAGCTTCAACAGGTATAGCGGCAACACATATGAATGGTATGACCATTCATTCATGGGCAGGTATTGGCGTAAAAGAACATCTTACACAAGGTAATTTGGCAACCATGAAAACCAAAAAATACCTCAAAAAGCATCTTGAAAAAGCCAAAATTTTAATTATTGATGAAATTTCAATGTTGCATAAAAATCAGTTAAACCTGGTCAATACTGTTTTACAATATTTTAAAAATAACAACGAATCATTTGGTGGAATTCAAGTTGTTCTAAGTGGTGATTTTTTTCAACTCCCTCCTATTGGTAAGCGGACTGAACAAAGTAGAGACAAATTTTCATTTATGTCTGAGGCATGGGTAAATGCAAATTTGAAAGTGTGTTATTTAACAGAGCAATACAGGCAAAACGATTCTGACCTAAATCATATTCTAAATGAAATTAGAAAAAGAAAAATTTCTGAACAGAGTATAGAATTATTAAAAAAAGCAACAAATAACAAACTCAAAAATAAAGAAGATATAACCAAGTTGTTTACCCATAATATTGATGTTGATACCATCAATTCTCAACATTTGTCAACTTTAGAAGGTCGCACAAAAACATTCAAAGCAACAACTAAAGGAAACTTAAAATTGATTGAAACATTAAAAAATGCTGTTTTAGCAGGAGAAAATTTGGCGTTAAAAGTTGGAGCTAAAGTCATGTTTGTAAAGAATAATGTAGAAAAAGGTTATGTAAATGGTACCTTAGGTCAAGTGATAGGTTTTAATGATGAGGGTTTTCCTAGGGTTAAAATGGCATATAATAGAACTATTACAGTAGCACAAGAAAGTTGGACCATACAAGATGATCATAGTAAAGTATTGGCTAGTTTTAATCAATTCCCACTTAGATTGGCATGGGCAATAACCGTACATAAATGCCAAGGCATGACGCTTGATGAAGCAGAAATTGACCTCTCTAAAACATTTGAAAGAGGTCAAGGCTATGTTGCCTTGTCTAGATTAAAAAATATAGAAAGCTTACAGCTTAAAGGACTAAACGATATGGCTTTATTGGTGGATGGTTTAGCATATAAAGCTGATATTCGTTTTCAAGAACTTTCTAATGAAGTAGATGAAGATTTTTCATTAGAAGAATTAGAAATTGTAGCTCCCATTTTTATTAAGCAATGTGGAGGGATTACAAATACAAATGAGATCAAAAAAAATAAGAAAAAAAATAAGGAAAAGAAATCTACCAAGCAATCAACTTATGCCATTACCTTATCATATTTAAAAGAAAAAAATCTATCAAAGAAATTGCTGAAGAACGCGGCTTTTCACCTGGTACAATTTCCAGCCACCTCATTAAAATTTGTAAGGATTATCCTAAAGAAGATTTAAGTTTTTATAAACCGGAAAAGGCCATACTTCAAAAGGTGAAAAAAGTATATGACCAACAAGCTAAGGGAAAACCAATTAGTTTAAAGGCTATGTACGACGCTTTACATGGCAAGGTAAGCTATGATAACCTTAAATTGAGCATAGCTTTTCTTTAACTCACATTTTGCATAAGAAATATGTATTGCGGGTTTAACAAGAATTTAAAATTTGCTAAACTCTTTTTGATTAGTTTTGTAGCAAATAAAACAATTTGAAGAAATTACTTTATCTATTCATAATAATTTTCACATTTACGGTACAAGCACAGCAAAAGCGTATTGAAATATTACATGCTGATAATTCTACAATTGACGAAGAAAAATATCCAGGTGCTACCGTTTTACTTGGCGATGTGTTTGTAGAACATGAAGGTTTTACGCTACGTAGTAAAAAAGCTATCTATTATAAAAATGACAATATCATTAAAGCTTATGGTAATGTGGTCATTAACCAAGGAGATACCATTACTCAAACTAGCCATTTTGTAAAATATAATGGCAATACCAAAAAAGCAAAGTCTTGGGGAAAAGTGGTCTTAACAGATCCTGTAATGACCTTAACTACAGATACTTTAGATTTTGACAGACTCAAGCAGTTACTCTATTATAAAAATGGAGCTACCATTAAAGATACTGCCAATGTTTTGGTAAGTAAAAAAGGTAATTATTATTTGGAAACTTCAAAGTTTGAGGCTCTTTCTGAAGTAGTGCTTACCAATCCTGATTATGTCTTAGAATCAGATCACTTAAATTATTATACCAATAACGGTCAGGCATTTTTGCATGGGCCATCTACCATAACAGGAAAAGATAGCTTTATTTATACTGAACAAGGTTTTTACGATACGCAAAACGGTATTTCACACTTTACAAAAAATTCACGTCTCGAGCATAAAGACAGAGTTTTAATTGCTGATAGTCTTTTCTATAATAGAAATGAAGGTTTTGCCTCTGCTACAAAAAATATCAGGTTAAAAGATACTGTAAATAACATGATGATACGAGGTAATTACGGTGAGTTCTATCAAAAATTAGATTCTGCTTTTGTGGTCAATCGTGCAGTTGCCATAACAGAAATTGATAAAGATTCTATGTATGTGCATGGTGATACTTTATTAGTTACCGGTAAGCCAGAAAATAGGATTATTAGGGCTTTTAATGGAGTCAAAATTTTTAAAAGTAATTTAAGTGGTAAGTGCGATTCAATCCATTCTAATCAAAAAACCGGCCTAACCCAAATGTTTAAAAATCCGGTATTATGGTCTCAAGAAAATCAAATGACAGGAGATATAATTCACCTACTTTCAAATACAGAAACAGAACAATTAGACAGTTTGAAAATATTAAAAAATGCCTTTATTATCCAGAAAGATTCTGCAGGTTATAATCAAATAAAAGGTAGAGATATTTTAGGAAAGTTCATCGAAAATGAATTAGAAGATGTAAATGTAATTGGTAATTCTGAAAGTATTTTTTATGCAAGAAATGAGCTGGATAGCCTTATCGGGATAGATAAAAGCACCTGCAGTTATATTAATTTTAAAATTAAAAATAAGAAAATTCAGGATGTTACTTATTTTACAGCACCGGAAGGAGATTTATATCCACTTTCTAAATTACCTGAAAATGCTAGACAATTTAAGGGATTTAATTGGCGAATTAAAGAAAAACCTTTGCATAAAGATGATATTTTTAAAGATGATGGTAATATTACGCTTGTAAAAAAAGAGAATGCTTCTGTAACAAAAAACAGCATTCCAACTTCTAAAAAAAACCGTTCGGAAATAAAAGAATCTGATAAAATTCCGATTAAAACTCAGCGGCAAGTAAACAGCTCTGTACCTATCAAGAAATCAAAAAAATCTATTACTATTGAAAATATAAATAAGGAATAATCTAAAATATAAAACAATCGAATCAGATTTTTTTAAATATCAGGCACAAACGACAGTTCATCCATTGGCTATTGAAATTTCTCATGCTGATGGTTGTTATGTATATGATACCAATGGTAAGGCATATTTAGATTTTATAGCTGGTGTCTCTGCAAATAGTCTTGGTCACAATCATCCAAAATTAAAAAAGTCAATTGTTGAACAAGTTGAAAAGTATACACATGTCATGGTGTATGGAGAGTTTATTCAACAACCTACAGTTGAACTTTGCAAGCTTTTAACGGCTCAATTATCACCACTTCAAAACTGGTCGGTTTATTTGACAAACTCTGGTACCGAAGCTACAGAAGGTGCTTTAAAACTAGCCAAACGCTTTACGGAAAGATCTGAAATTATTGCGGCCCGTAATGCCTATCATGGTAATACTCAAGGAGCCATGAGTGTTTGTGGTAATGAAAATCAAAATAGGTCGTTTAGGCCACTAATTCCAGGAATTAAATTCATTGAATTTAATAATTTTAAGCATCTTCAAAAAATAACTGATAAGACTGCTGCTGTAATTCTAGAAACGATACAAGGAGCTGCCGGATTTATTGTACCTGAAAATGACTATTTAGCAAAAGTAAAAAAACGTTGTGAAGATGTAGGAGCTTTATTGATTTTGGATGAAATTCAAAGTGGAACAGGTAGAACAGGAAAATTTTTTGGATTTGAAAATTATAATACTAGCCCTGATATAATTATAAGTGGAAAAGGTTTAGGTGGTGGTATGCCAATAGGAACTTTTATAGCCTCAAGTAATATAATGTCAAGTTTAAAAGAAAAACCTAAACTAGGTCATATTACAACATTTGGTGGACATCCAGTTATAGCCGCAACCGCTTTGGCAACAGTAAAAGAAATTACGTCATCTCATTTATTGGCAACTGTTTCGCAAAAGGAAAAGTTATTTCGTCAATACTTACAACACCCTGCTATATTATCGATTAGAGGTAAAGGATTAATGTTAGCCGTTATGGTGGAATCTTCCGAAATGGCCAGTAAAATTATTTTAAAATCTTTGGATAAAGGCCTGTTGCTATTTTGGTTATTATTTGAAGATAAAGCCATTAGAATAACACCGCCATTAATAATTACTAAAGAAGAAATTAAAAAAGGATGTGACACCCTACTAAATGTAATTGATGAAATTGTTAAAAATTCAAAACCTTTACAGCGGTAATAGCTATTTTTCTTAAAAAGATATTCTCTATCCTACTGAGAATTAGTGCTAGTTAAACTGACATAAACTCTATATTCTTATTCAAGTTAAAATATGTTAATACTAGTTAAAGTATCGTTAAACTAAACATCTTTTGGTAACAATTATTATAAAACCTTGTCTTTTAGATATATATGTTTAACTTAAATCCTTTCATTATGAAAAATTTAAAATTAATTGCCCTTTCATTTGCCCTTTTACTTAGCTCCTTTTCATTTGCCACAAGTTCATCTATTGATACAAAAGATGAATTGCGTAAACAAATTATTACAATATTAAATAAAGCTGATATTGAATTGACTACAGACGAATTGGTAGGAGAAGTTTCTTTTACCTTAAACGAAAACTCTGAACTCGTTATTATTTCAGTGAGTTCTGACCATCAAATACTTGATAGTTATATAAAGAATCATTTAAATTATAAAAAAGTCAGTGTAGATGCATTAAGCATAGGTAAAATTTACAAAATGCCGTTACGCATTGTTAAAGGATGATCTATAATCATCTTGTAAAATAAAAAAGCCCAAATGGGCTTTTTTATTGCGTCAATAATTCGTCTAATAATTTTTTAACCTTACTACTATTCCAGTTTGCCGGACCATATTCAGACAATGCTACCTTACCATTCTTATCTATGATAAAAGTTGCGGGAATACTTTGGGTATCAATTTCTTTAGGTGGGTTTGACAAAATATTATAGGTAGGTAACTTATAATTGTTATTTGCATAAAATTTATCCACTTTTGGCTTATCATCAGAAGTGATAAATATAAACTCAATTTTATCTTTATACTCATCATATAACAATTGTATTGAAGGCATTTCTGCTCTACATGGAGGGCACCAAGTTGCCCAATAATTTATAAAAACTACTTTGCCTTTTAAATCCTTTAAATTTACATCTGTTGCATTGACTATTCCTTTTAGTGGAAAGTTTGAGTTGAATCCTTTCCTATTGTCAACAGCTTCAGTTTTTGGTGGCATTACCATAGTCTTAATATAGGTAACTCCTTGTGTTAATTTTGCTCTTGTACCCAATCCAAAAGGTGTAAAAAGAAAAATTAAAAACCCAAAAAACAGGATATTATATATGGTTTTTTTATTGAATTTCATAAACTACTCTAGTTTTAAACTTAGTTGTAAACTGCATTATTAGCTTACAAAATTAATCAAAAAAAAGGTACAACAGTTGTTGTACCTTAAATATAGTATAATTTTAAAGTTTTATCTCCAATACAAAACTGCAAGAAGATTCACTAGTTTTGTTTTGACCTAATTCAAACAATCAATTAATTATCTGCTTACTGTTCCTGTTGGAAAAGTGGTATCTGCAAATGTTAAGTCATACATCTCTGGAGCAAGGTCATCTCCTGCTGTTCCTGTTAATGGTTTCAATAAAAACGGGGCAGGTGAATTATCCGGAGAAGGCTCTATAGATATCACAACTGTTTTTCCTCTTACATCTAACGGAAAAGTAAATCCGGTTGGTGCATTATTAAAGAAGTCTTCACCGGGAATTGCAGGTCCTGAATTTTCTGTTCCGCTAAATGATGTAGTTGCACCAGCATTTTCATCTGCAACATCAAAAGCTGTAAAAGTACCTGTGGTTAAAGGTCCTGTTGCATCAACCACCCATCCTTCATATTTCCATCCTGATGCTAAAGTTGGCAAAACCAAACCGGCGGTAGGTGGTGCTCCAGGTGTACCAAACCATATACCATTTTCATCATTACCATTATTATCAGTAGCTTCGTCCGTTGGAGAACGTAAAAAGAATTTTCCAGAAGGTGCATTTGTAGTGAAATCAGCTATTGCACCTATAGAAACTGTAGCACTATTTCCTGAAAAATCTCCCATCGCTAATTTTGTATCAGATGGTGTTGTGGCATCTGTACCCGTTTCACCAACGGGCTCAATACTTAATACAAAACTTGTAGCCGCATTAAGTTGTACAGAATCTATTGCAAAATTTTGGTCCAGGTCTGTACTTTTGAATGTACCAGTACTTATGGGAGCGTTATTTACAATAATCCATCCTTCATAAACATAATCGGCTCCTAAGTCTTCTAATCCACTAATATTAAGTGTTAAATTTTTCGTAGCTAATCCGTTATTATCATCATCATCGTTATTACAAGATGTGAAAATTAAACCAAAAGCCGCTAGAGCTAGAATTACAATCTTTTTTGTCATAATAATCTTTTTTTTAATTTATTAATATTTAACTTTTGCCTAAAATAGAAGTGAATTCTTTAGAAATTCTCAATTATTAGACAAAAACAAAAATTTAAGATTATTTTATGATAATTGGTACTTACAAGACATTTTCATCTTTGAAAAATTACTGCAACAGTTCCCAAGTCAGAAAAAGGTTATTATTTATTTAAGAATGATGCACAATTCCAAATACAATAATTGGATTTGAAAGTATAGAAATATACTTGTTTGAATTAAAAAAGTAGACCATAAGCCGGATTCTGTTTATCTTAAAAATTAAGATATCCTTATCATTTATCTGCATTATACATTACTGTATAACTTTAGCTGTTTACCCCTTGGAATTGGGCGAGTAACCCTTACCCTTTCGGGACTCCAATATACGTAACATTGCACCTCATAGAGTTTACCTGGTTTCACTACAGCCTAACTGTACTTGCTTTCTGTTGCACTTGTCCTCTCACGCTATTGCATGATGACGGATGTTATCCGCTATGATACTCTATGGTGTCCGGACTTTCCTCCCCGAATAGTCGGAGCGATAAGGTGATCTACTTTATCGCAAAAATAAAGTAATTAACAATAAAAAAATATAAAATTATCATAAAAAATCCCACTCCTTAATTAAAAAGAGTGGGAAAATTGCTATGAAAAAGAAATATTACTGAACTATTGCTCAGCAATACAATATAATAACGCAAGCTATATTCTTTTATTGTTACTTATAAAAATTAATTTATAACAAATTGTATATCATTATTTTAAGAATGTTAAATTTAAAAATAATCATAAAAAAACCCACTCAAAAAGAGTGGGAAAATTGCTATGAAAAAGAAAAAGTGTTGAATCTAATAATTCAACGGTACAAATATATGCATTTTTATAATAATAATAATTAAATATAACAAATAAATAATATTTTATTAATTCTTAAGAAAACATATCTTTTACTTTTTCAAAAAATGATTTATCAGAATGGGTAGGAATAGGTTTAAAATAATCATCATTCTTCATTTCTTCAAAAAACGCTTTTTGATCTTTAGACAAATCTTTAGGTGTCCACACATTTACATGTATCAATAAATCACCTTTTCCATAACCTTCTAGGCTTGGTAATCCTTTTCCTCGAAGACGTAATATTTTACCAGATTGAGTACCAGCATCTATTTTAATTCTAACTTTTCCTGTTAAAGTATCAATCTCTTTACTCTCTCCTAATATGGCTTCAGGTATACTTACATACATATCATAATGTAAATTATTACCTTCTCTTTTTAATTTATCATGTGGTATTTCTTGAATAACTACCAATAAATCACCTGAAATACTATTCCCGGGTGCCTCATTACCTTTGCCTGTAACTTTTAATTGTACGCCATCTACAACTCCTGGTGGTATTTTTATTGAAACACTTTCTTCCTTTTCAACTAAACCTTGGGCATTGGCACCACTAGGTCTATGGTCCATAACCTCACCAGCACCATGGCATGTTGGACAAGTAGTGGCCGTCTGCATTCTTCCTAAAATAGTATTGGTAACTCTGGTAACTTGACCTTGACCGTTACAAGTACTACACGACTTATAAGTAACCCCTTTTGCCTGTATTAAACGTTTTACTTTTACTTTCTTTTCAACACCATTTACTATTTCTTCTAATGTTAATTTTACCCTAATTCTCAGATTACTACCTTTTACTCTAGCACTACCTCTATTGCTACCACCTCCGCCAAAACCAGAGAACCCTCCACCTCCAAAAGCACCTCCAAAAATATCTCCAAACTGGCTAAATATATCTTCCATATTCATTCCGCCGCCACCGAAACCTCCAGCACCTCCTTCAAATGCTGCATGACCATATTGATCATATTTAGCTCTTTTATCAGTATGGCTTAATATTTCGTATGCTTCAGCTGCTTTTTTAAATTTATCCTCAGCTGTTGGATCATCAGGGTTTTTATCAGGATGGTATTTTATAGCCATCTTTCGATAAGCCTTTTTTATTTCGGACTCAGAAGCACTTTTAGATATGCCTAATATTTTGTAGTAATCTTCTTTCAAATTAAAAAATTTATAAATGAATAATTCTTTCTATAATATTGTATTATTGACCAATTACAACTTTAGGAAAACGAATGATTTTATCTCCTAACTTATATCCCTTTTCTATTACATCAATTATTTTGCCCTTTAATTTATCAGAAGGAGCCGGAATTTGGGTAATAGCCTCATGCATTTCAGCATCAAAAACATCTCCATTTTTCACTTCTATTAAGGCTAATCCTTTTTGTTTCAATGTATTTTTTAGTTTATCATTGATCAATTCCATCCCCTTAAGTAAATTTTTATCTTTTACTTTTTTTATTTCTAACAAACCCCTGTCAAAATCGTCCATAATTGGTAACAAAACTGTCATTAATTCTTGATTGGCAGTTTTAAAAAGTTCTAAACGTTCTTTATTGGTTCTTTTTTTATAATTTTCAAACTCTGCAAACAAACGCAAAAATTTATCCTTTTCTTGTTGAATTAACTCTTCTGAAGTTGGTGTATCAACCTCTACCTCAGAATTCTCAACATTTTCAACGTGTTCTGTTTGTGCATGCTCAGTGTCTTTTATATCTTCTTGATTAGCGTTTTCTTCTTTACTCATATTTATGAATATTTTACATTAATTTATTAGCATGCAAAAGTACTGCCAATTATTTAAAAATGTCAAAATGGCATAGGATAAATTTTAACTGAATTAGGTATTAGAAATTTGTTATTAGGATCAACCATAAAAAATCCTAAATTAAATCTATAAACATGTTTATAGATTTAATTTAGGAAATATAATTTTAGATTAAATTTCTGGAATTAATCCACACGCATGATTTTAGCACCAATGGCTCTTAAACGTTCATCAATGCGTTCATAACCTCTATCAATTTGTTCAATATTATGAATAGTAGAAGTGCCTTTTGCAGAGAGTGCTGCTATTAATAAAGAAACACCTGCTCTAATATCGGGAGATGTCATGGTGGTTGCTTTAAGATTAGATTCAAAGTCATGCCCTATAACGGTAGCTCTATGTGGATCGCACAAAATAATTTTTGCTCCCATATCAATTAATTTATCTACAAAAAACAAGCGACTTTCAAACATTTTTTGGTGTATTAACAAACTCCCTTTAGCTTGGGTGGCTACCACCAAAATAATACTCAACAAATCTGGCGTAAATCCGGGCCATGGAGCATCTGCAATAGTTAAAATAGAACCATCTATAAAACTTTGAATATCATAACCATCCTTATGTTCGGGTATGTGAATATCATCACCTTGTTGTTCAACTGTAATTCCTAATTTTCTAAAAACATTAGGTATTACACCTAAATCATTCCAACTAACATCTTTAATAGTCAATTCACTTTTTGTCATAGCAGCAAGACCTATCCAACTACCAATTTCAATCATATCAGGTAACATTTTATGTGTGGTACCCATTAAAGATTTTACACCATCAATATGTATCATATTAGAACCTATGCCAGTTATTTTAGCACCCATTCTATTTAACATTTTACATAATTGCTGTAAATAAGGTTCGCAAGCAGCATTATAAATGGTCGTTTTTCCTTCTGCTAAAACCGAAGCCATTACAATATTTGCAGTACCTGTAACAGAAGCTTCATCTAAAAGCATATATGTACCTTTTAATGTTTTAGCTTCTACACCATAAAAATGATCTTCTTTATTATATCTAAATGCAGCACCCAATTTCATAAAACCTTCAAAATGGGTATCTAACCTTCTTCTTCCTATTTTATCACCTCCGGGTTTAGGAATATATCCTTTGCCAAAACGAGCCAACATAGGACCTACAATCATAATAGAACCACGTAAACCACTACCATCTTCTCTAAATTTTGGGGTCTCTAAATAATCAAGATTGATATCATCCGCCTGGAATGTAAAAGAATTCAATCCGTTTTTTTGAATTTTTACACCTAAATTTTCTAATAGATTGATTAATTTATTAACATCCCTAATATCTGGTATATTAGAAATTGTTACTTTTTCGGGTGTTAATAAAACTGCACATAATATTTGTAAAGCTTCATTTTTTGCTCCTTGAGGAGTAATTGCACCTTTTAATTGATGACCGCCTTC
Organism: Flavobacteriaceae bacterium UBA2765; assembly: GCA_002352665.1. Lineage (GTDB taxonomy): Bacteria > Bacteroidota > Bacteroidia > Flavobacteriales > Flavobacteriaceae > Aureibaculum. The sequence continues at coordinate 42,528 of DEIV01000030.1, read as the reverse complement.
TATTTTAAAAGTACCCATGCTTAGAATAAATTTATCGAATTATCTTTTTCTTTGAGGCTTATTAGATTTTGAACCTGAACCGTATTTGCCTTTCCCTTTAGAAACATTTTTACCTTTATTGGTAACTTTTTTTCTTAATAAATTCTTACTTTCAGATAAAGTTTCATCTTTAGAAGTAAGATTTATTTTATTGTTTGAGAGTTCTGACAAATGCTTGAAAATAATATCATCTTCTACGGTATCTTTGTTCCAGTTCAAATAACATTTTTTCATATGATTGGCAATGGTAAAAATCAATGCCTCCTTAAGCTCTCCTTCTTCCCAGGTTAAGGCGGTGTCAATCATTGTTTGGATATTATGCCCGTAAAACTTATACTTAGAAGCAGATTTAGGATACTGCAATTTTTCCGGTTTAGCCTTAAGCTCTTCCTTTGTAAGTGTTTTATAAGGAGAATCTGCATCCAGTTTAAAATCTGACATGATAAAAAGTTGATCCCATAATTTATGTTTAAAATCAGGTACATCTCTCAAATGCGGTTGTAAATTACCCATTACATCTATAATGGCATTAGCCATTTTATTACGCTCTTCTTTCGTCTCAAGTTTTATACAATGATTTACCAATTTTTGAACATGTCTACCATATTCAGGTATAATTAAAAGTTCTCTTTCTGAATTATATTCTAAATCAAATTCAATCATATAGTTTTAAATATTATTTAGGGCAAAGAAACAATTATATTTACACATAACCAATTTGTTATTTACTAATTAATTACCCTAAAATTTTAAGTTTAGCAAATTGCAATAATAAATTTTTACTTCCAGCGGAATCAAATTTTATTTCTGCTTTTTTATTAGATCCTAGACCCTCAAGTTTTATAACTTCACCTTTTCCAAATTTAGAATGCTCAACTACATTACCTACCGTTATATTACTATCAAATAAATTTTCCCGTACGTTGCTTACCTTCTTTAAATTTTTAGGTGTACTAATCTTTATAGTTTCCGGTACTGCTTTTTTCTTTGATTTAGGTTTGTAAACTTCTCTATTTACAGGTTTTTTGAATCTAATTTTATCCTGAGGTACGCTAGCAAAAATATCTTCATCAATAAATTTATTAATCTGAGGAGATACTTTAGGACTTATATGATCAACAAATTTATCTTCTATTTCTTCTAAAAAGCGACTGGGTTCACAGTCTATTAGTTTACCCCACCTATATCTTGAATGTGCATAAGACAAATAGGCTTGTTTTTCTGCCCTGGTCAATGCCACATAAAATAAACGACGTTCTTCTTCTAATTCGCTTCTAGTATTCATGCTCATGGCTGAAGGAAATAAATTTTCTTCTAAACCAACAATATACACATATTGAAATTCTAAGCCTTTGGCTAGATGAATAGTCATTAAAGAAACGCTATCTATATTTTTATTTTTTTCATTGTCAAAACTACTAGCTAAAGCCACATCTTCAAGAAAAAAGGAAAGTGAAGCCTCTCCATCATTTTCTTTTTGTTCTTCAATAAAATCTTTAATCCCATTTAATAATTCCTGTACATTTTCAACTCTACTGACTGCTTCAGGAGCCGCATCTTTTTCTAATTCTTTAATGATCCTGGTTTGTTTGACAACAAAATCAGCTACTTCAAAAGCATTTTTCCGTTCTGCTTCAATTTGAAAACTCTTAATCATAGTCACAAAATTTTGCAACTTCATCTTTGTGCCTCCATTAATCTTTACGTCTATCTGATCTAAATTTTCTAATATTTCGAACAAAGATTTTTTATAATGATTGGCGGCTACCACTAATCGTTCCACAGTAGTTTGGCCAATACCTCGAGCGGGATAATTGACTACTCTTTTTAAAGCTTCTTCATCATTTGGGTTTACGATCAATCGCAAATAGGACAATACATCTTTAATTTCTTTACGCTGATAAAAAGACAAACCTCCATAAATACTATAGGCAATATCTTTTTTTCGCAAGGCGTCTTCAATTGCTCTAGATTGAGCATTGGTCCTATATAAAACAGCAAAGGATTCATTTTTGAGTTGGTGATTCATTTTGTTCTCAAAAATTGAATTGGCTACAAACCGGCCTTCTTCTCCCTCTGAGTGTGTTCTCATTATTTTTACCTTTTCACCTTTATCATTAGCTGTCCAAATTTCTTTATCAAGTTTGGTTTTATTTTTTTCGATAACACTATTAGCCGCCTGAACAATATTACTTGTAGAACGATAATTTTGCTCTAATTTATAAATTTTCACTTCATCATAATCCCTTTGAAAATTAAGAATATTCTGAATATTGGCACCTCTAAAGGCATAAATACTTTGTGAATCATCACCCACTACACAAATATTCTGGAATTTATCTGCCAATGCTCTAACTATCAAATATTGAGAGTGATTGGTATCTTGATACTCATCTACTAAAATATATCGAAATCTATCCTGATATTTTGCCAATACTTCTGGAAAACGCGTAAGCAATTCATTGGTTCTCAACAATAAATCATCAAAATCCATTGCACCTGCTTTAAAGCAACGCTCAACATATTGATGGTAAATATCACCTATCTTAGGTCTATTTGCCATAACATCTGCCTCTTGCAATTCCGGTGTTTGATAATATGCTTTAACGGTAATCAAGCTATTTTTAAAAGAAGATATACGACTCAAAACCTGTTTAGGTTTATATCTATCCTTCTCTAAATTCATTTCTTTTATAATTGAGGTCAGCAAGCGAACCGAATCTTGAGTATCATAAATTGTAAAATTCCTTGGATAGCCTAATTTATCCGCCTCAGAGCGTAAAATTCTAGCAAAAACAGAGTGAAAAGTGCCCATCCATAAATTCTTGGCTTCACTTTCTCCAACCATCTTGGCAATCCTAATTTTCATTTCACGGGCTGCTTTATTGGTAAAAGTTAGGGCTAAAATGCTAAAGGCGTCTACACCTTGATTCATTAAATGTGCAATACGGTAGGTCAATACACGTGTTTTACCAGAACCGGCACCGGCTATAATAATCATAGCTCCGTTTTTTTGTAAAACGGCTTCTTTTTGAGATTCATTTAATTGATCGAGGTAATTATTCACAATATCATTTTAAGAATTCCAAAAATACAATGCTTATTCTATTGAAACAATAAATTTATTCGTTTTTTATGCACAAAAAAAGAGAGTTCTCAAATTAAGAAACCTCTTTAGTTACTAATTATAATATTATACTAATTATTTTTTTTAAATGTAGATATAATTATGTTTTAGATAAATTATTAAGCTCCATCAAATTTTAAGTAATCCGATAAAGAATTTCGTGTAAAAGAAAATAATTGTTCAAATGTAATTTCTGTAGAATTTGGAAATTTTATGGTTCTTTTAATAACCTTAAATGATATTATCGAAAGAAATTTCATAATCAAACTGATCTAAATCATATTATAAGCTGTACTAATAATTTAACTTTAACATTATATTTATATTATTTTTTTTAAATTAAAAACCTCATCCAATAATCACTTTTTATATTAAATAAACAAATGAAAAATCTAACAACAAATTTTTATGAAGTTAATATTAAAGATGAAATAGCTATTCTACTATTTAAAAATGATGTGTTTGATTTATTATGCAATAGAAATAATAGTGATTTACTTTTTAATACTCTTGGCAGCTTAGAAAAGGATCAAAAAATCAAAGCATTGTTATTCTTAAATGAACCTGATTGTTTTAGTGAAAAAGCATATGATATTTTTTTGAGTACAGTAATGTATTCAGAGACTAAAAGCAAAGAATCTGAAAGTTTAAATTTTCATGAAAGAAAATTGAGAATTAAAGAAATAGTTATTTTAAACCGTTTTGTAGAATATATTTCAAATTATAGTAAAATATGTTTTGCAGTCCTTTCAGGTAGTATTGTAACTCCATTTTTTGGTTTGTCCCAAGCTATAGATATTCTTTATGGAACAACTAATACTTATTTTTCTTTGGCTCATAATAAATATGGATTGCATCCAAGTGGTGGATTACCATTTTTCTTGGTCCAAAAATTAGGATACAATAAGGCAATAGAATTATTGTTTTCTGATAAAATCTCATCCAAACAGGCATTAGAATTGGGATTAATTAAGAAAATTGTACCAGAAAATGATTATTTAGGTGAAGTAATTGAAGAAATTAAGAAAATTACAAAGTTTAACAGTTCAGTATTGAGGAGTACTAAAAGGTTATCATCTTATGTTCGTGATTCCTTATCAGAATATTTAGAGTTTGAAAATGTTTATAAACCATAAATCTAAAAATAAAAAGTAGGAGATTAATACCTCTTTTAAAAATAGATTATTAGTATACTTAAACCTTGAGATGTCAACTAGATTACAAAATATTTCATTTCTAATTCTTTTTGATATTTGAATGACTACTTTAAAGATGGTTTTGTAATATCAATTTATTTTTAATCGTAGAGTCTTTGTATGCCTCAGTTGTTTGTAATTACAAAAGCATATCACAATTATTTCAATTAGAAAGTAATTGAAAATGTTTTTTATCTAATTAGTAAATAATAGATATAAAAAAGCGTTTCAATATTGAAACGCTTTTTTATTAAATATTTAAGTTTTACCCTAATTGACTTCATTTACCTTTACTTCTTTTTTATTAAAAGTATAAGTAATCCCGACCATAACTAAATCTGTTTTCATATCATAACTAACAGAACTTGGGAATGCTCCAAGAGGATTTGTCTCTGCATTCCATGGACCTCCCATTACATCTGGAGTCGGGTTCAACATAGTCCCCTCTGTTTTACCATCACTTATACCATGATGATACACAGCATCTAAATTAAAGTTGTCATTAATAGGATAACTAAATCCAAATTGGAAGGCATGTGCTATTATTGCAGTAGCTGGCATAGAGAAGAATGTTAAATTTTCATCTTCATTAATTGGATTGCTACTATAAGTATACCCAACTCTTAAAGGCAATTTATCAATCCCTTTATATTGAATACCTGCTGAAATAACATTTATACTTTTCCACCCAAATCCATTTACAGCTCCAGTAGGAAATCCATTATCTCCAACTTCCCAACCAGACTTTTCAAAGCCATCTGCATTCTCATAATCAACATAACGATAATCTAAGGCTAAATCAAATTTTGATTTAGAATATCCTATACCAATAGAATATACAGCAGGATAATTCATAGTAAATTTAACTTCAGGAGCTTCACTTCCATCTAAATATTTACTGTCAAATTTCATGTCTCCAAAATATTGTTGAGTTTTATAAGAAGCTCCAACTTTAAAACCATTTTGTGTATCATAGAACATACCTAATTGAGCACCAAAACCAATTGACCCAGCCTTGTCACTTATTGGATATCCTTTTCCAGTAAAATCAGGCCTTGCTAAAGGGTTTGGGCCTATTTCTAACGCTCCATAATTTATAGTTGGCTCAATACCAATAGAAAATTTTTCAGAAACTTGATATGCCCAAGTAAAACCAACTTGTAATAGCATATAATCTGAAGCTAAATTACCAAAACCATTAAATTCTTGTGGGAAATTAATTGGATTTGCTGGTTCCATTGGATTAAAATTTGGGCTCCCTGGATTGTTACTTTCAGCAGGGAAATCAACACCAAAACCGCTTATACCAAAGGCAGAAATACCAAAGGTATGTTTACTATCTTCTTTTCCCCAAACAAAGGCTATTGCTGGCATAAGAGAAAGCCCTTTATCATCTTCAGTAGAACCACTAAAAGTAAAACCACTTCCTGGATCTGTTACTGTTGAATATAATTTTGGTGACCCAGAAAATAATCCAATATCTAATTTAAGTATTTTCCCTTCAAAAGTTGAAATTGAAGCAGGATTCCATTGTAAGGCACCTGAAATATCTAAAGGTTGGGCTGTAGAAGCACCACCCATTGACATGTTAAAGGCACCAACCCCTTGCATAATATGTCCTGTTTGAGAAAATATTGCTGTAGTAAACAACAATGCGAATAATTTTAAAATACTTTTTTTCATGTGTATAAGTTTTATGTAACAATTGATACCTTCAAACCTATAAAAAGTAAACAGATACTTGTGTATCAAATGTTACAGATGATTTATTAATTTAAGGCTAAATTATATATACTTACACCTGAAAAGGATGATAATTGTCACTTTATCAAAAAAATATTAAAAAATTATTAAGTTTCTTTTTTAGTATAATCTACAGAAATATTCACATCAATAGAATAAAAAAAATATGTAAATTTGAAACTCAATTTTTAACCTAATTTATGAATACTACAAAATTTATTGAGCTTTTAAGTTACACCATTCCAGCAATAATTACAGGTTTGGTGGCCTATTTCTTTTTTAAACAACATATTAAAAATGAAAACAATCGAAGAAATTACTTGCTCAGAAAAGAAAAACAAAGTGTGGCATTACCTTTAAGGTTACAGGCTTACGAAAGAATGAGCTTGTTCTTAGAACGCATTTCACCACATAATATTATTGTAAGAATTAGTCCAAATGGTGATGATAAAGTTGCCTATCATAAAAAATTATTAGCTACTATAGACCAAGAATTTGACCATAATTTATCTCAACAAATTTATGTAACAGATGCCTGTTGGAATGTAATTGTAACGGCAAAAAATGCTACCGTAAACACAATAAGGAATGTTATGGTGAATACAGAAATAAAAGATGCCAATGCTATGCGTGAAGCCATATTGACAAAAACAGCTGATAAAGAATCTCCTACTCATATTGCATTGTCTTATATAAAAAGTGAGGTAGGAAAAATATTTTAATTCTATATATATATATATGAAAGGTATATAAGTGCAATATGCCTACCGGACTTAGGTTGGTTTATATAATTGTACATTTCATTTAAAACAACTTGAAAAAACAAATTTTACTTATAACTATAATCATTTCTACTTTGTACTTTCAAAGTTGTGCTTCATTTAAAAAGAATCTTATAAATCAGAATCCTTTAACGGAAAAAACGTTAACTGATTTAAATGGAAAATATGGAATATCAAATAGTAAGGCAGATAGCGTTAGCAATAACTATTGGGTGTACAATAATTTTCTAACCGAAATCGATAGGAAATTACTAAAAGACACGTTACAATTTGACACACTAAAAACCTACCATGTTGAATTAAAAGTTCTGAATAAGAAAAAGCTTAAAATCAGTTACCTTGAAAATAGTATAATCTTTAGAGAAAGAATTATTAAAACCAAACTGAAAAGTGATGGATATTTATATCTAAAGAATAAAAATGTTGGCTTTTTATTTGTGCCATATATTGCTGGTGCTATTGATATCAAGAAAACGCGATTGACAACATCAAAAAACGGAAATCTGATTTTTGATATAGCAAATCATAGATCTGGTGCTTTTTTGATTTTTATTTTTTTAGATGGACAAACCCGAAAATATCGATATGAATACAATAAATTGGAATAAATAATACTATAGAACCAAGAACTGTGGTTAAAAACCATATCTTTTTAAGATGATATTTACACCTTAGCTACAATCATAAGGTACGCTTCAAATTCACAAATTTTATTCAAAATACTCATCGCTTAAAACAAGTAAATCACGTACTTAAAAATGCCACTAACTTTTGAATAGCTTTTCCTCTATGGCTAATATTACCTTTTTCCTTAATTGTTAACTCGGCAAATGATCTATGATAACCTTTTGGTTTAAAAATAGGATCATATCCAAAACCATTTTCCCCTTGTTTATTCTTTAGAATTTCCCCCTTACAATTTCCTTCAAAAACATATTGTTTTTCTTTTAAATTTAATACAATTACCGTTTTAAATTGTGCCTGTCGACTTTCAACATGTTCAAGATTTGAGAGTAATTTTTTCATATTTGAAGCGGCATTATTTTCTTGCCCCGCATACCGAGCAGAATATACGCCAGGCTCACCATTTAAAGCATTAACTTCTAATCCTGTATCGTCTGCAAAACAATCAAAACCATATTGTTGTGTAATAAAATTAGCTTTTAGCATGGCATTACCTAATAAGGTGCCAGCTGTTTCTAAAATTTCTTCTGTACAACCAATATCTTCTAGACTCAACAAAATAATATGTTTAGGCATTAATTGTTGTACTTCATTAAGTTTATTCAAATTATGTGTAGCAAAAACTAATTTCATATTACCGCAAAAATAATAAATTAAGTCTGTGCATGATTTGTTTATCCCAACTATTATTAGCAATTTTAAACTTTTAATAATTAAACCTATATTATGCTTTAGGAATTCGTATGAGAGCTAAAAGCACCATAAAAAAACATTTTCTAATTTTGGTCTGGTATCGCTATTCGTAAGTTAAAAATGTACTTCTGAGGCGAAGATATATTTTGCAGTAGTTTTATCTCGATAAGTACTGGAAATAATATATGGTTTTAACGCATAATGAGGGTTAAATACTTAAATAACAATTACATATGGAAATTTTAGGAATAGATGTGGGTGGCACCGGAATTAAAGGAGCGATTGTAAATATTGAAACCGGAGAATTAGTCTCAGAAAAACATAGAATTCCAACGCCTAAGGGTGCTATGCCCAGTGATGTGGCAGAAGAAATAGCTGAAATGGTTAATCATTTTAATTGGAAAGGCAAGGTAGGATGTGGTTTCCCATCAATTATATCTCACGGTAAAGTAATGTCTGCAAGTAATATTCATAAAAGTTGGATAGGCATACAAGCCGATGATTTATTCAAACAACATACAGGGCTAGATTTTAAAATAGTCAATGATGCTGATGCAGCAGGCTTGGCTGCTATGACTTTTGGTTCGGGTAAAGGACATAAAGGTTCTGTAATAATGATTACGATTGGTACAGGTCTTGGTTCCGGTTTATTTCATGACGGTAAGCTTATACCAAATATAGAATTAGGTACTATTCCATATAAAAAATATAAATATTACGAACATTATGCAGCTGACTCTGCTCGTAAACGTGAGGACTTGTCTTATAAAGAATGGGGCAAACGTTTTAATAATTTTTTGGAATTTGTGGTGCAAGTGGTTTCACCAGATCTTATTATTTTAGGTGGCGGTGCCAGTAAAAAAATAGATAAATTTAAAGATCAACTTACGGTTAGTGTACCGGTAATAGCCTCTCAATTTGAAAATGAAGCAGGGATTGTTGGTGCTGCTCTAAAAGCAAAATAATAATTTTTTGAATGTAAATTTAATCATCTATTATGAAGACCAATCTTATATTTTTGTCACTTTTTTTAGGTTTTTTACTCTTAACCTCTTGTACAAGCAAAGAAAAAGTATCAGAAAACCCTTTAGAAAAACAGATCTTAGCCATTAAAAATGAATTTGCTCCTGATAAACGTGTCGCTCTGTTTGATATAATTGCTATTCAAAATAATACTGAAATTGTCCTCAAAGGAGAGTCAAATATTATGGATGCTGTTAGCACCTTAAAAGATAATTTAAAAAAAGAAAATATCTCTTTTATAGATAGTATCAAAATATTGCCAGAAGTAACTCTTGGTGGTCAAACACGAGGTGTTATAAAAATTTCTGTGGCCAATTTACGAAGTAAACCATCACATTCAGCCGAATTGGCAACTCAGGCAACACTAGGTACACCAGTCTTGGTCTATAAGAAGAAAGATAATTGGTATCTTATTCAAACACCTGATAAATATTTATCATGGGTAGATGCTGGTGGACTTCAATTAATGACAAAAGAAACTTATGCTTCATGGAAGCTATCTGATAAAATTATTTTTCTAGATACTTATGGGCTATCATATGAACAATCTGATGAAAATACGCAGGTGGTGTCTGACTTGGTAGCCGGAGATGTTATGGTTCTCAAAGATGAGCAAAAAGATTTTTATCAAGTTCATTACCCTGATTCTAGAATAGCTTATGTAAATAAAAGTCAATCAAAAAAATATAATGAATGGTTGGCCAACTTAAATCCAACTCAAGAAAGCTTGATGAAAACCTCAAAATCTTTAATGGGTCTCCCCTATTTATGGGGAGGCACCTCTTCTAAGGGTGTTGACTGTAGTGGATTTACCAAAACTATATATTTTTTAAATGGAATGGTTATCCCCAGAGATGCCTCACAACAAATTCATGTTGGAGAGCTTTCAGATGATAAAAAGAACTTTGATAATTTAAAACCCGGGGATTTACTTTTTTTTGGAGTTCCTGCTACTGAAAGTAAAAAGGAACGCGTTGTACATGTTGGTATGTGGATAGGCAATAATGAATTTATACATGCTTCCGGGCGTGTACATATAAGTAGTGTAGATAAAAATGCATCTAATTATGACGATTATAATTTTAACAGATATTTACGCTCTAAAAGAATGCTAAATGCAAATGATTTAGGTATAATTAATTTAGCAAAAACAGATGTTTTTAAGGATTAATTTGGACACTTTAATCGATGTAATTAAAAGGATATAATTGTCTCATCTACTTAAAAATAGGACAAATATTAGCTAAAATAACAAACGTTAAAAAAAATTTCTTCTGTATTTAAAAAAACATTATCTTTGTGGCTAATATTAATAAATAATTTTTTTAAAATGAGTAAAGGAACAGTAAAATTCTTCAATGAATCAAAAGGATTCGGTTTTATAACTGAAGAAGGATCTAACAAAGAACATTTTGTACACATTTCTGGTTTAATCGACGAAGTACGTGAAGGCGATGAAGTTGAATTCGATTTACAGGAAGGTAGAAAAGGACTAAACGCAGTAAATGTAAAAGTGATTTAATATATACTTTTTAAAATTTTTACTTACAAAGGCCTATCAAATTTGATAGGCTTTTTTTATTTCTTAAATCTAGATTATAGCATAATTATGTAATAACCAATACTTGTTTTAAAATGAAAAGTGAAAAAGAAAAGATGTTATTAGGAGAACTCTATAATCCTAATGATAATGCATTAGTAAGCGAAAGGCATAATGCTCGTTTACTTTTTCAAAAAATTAATATTTTAGGAGAGAATGAGCAAAAGGAAAGAAAGAAATTATTTTATGACCTTTTTGGTAAAATAGGCAAAGGCTTTTATATAGAACCTCCTTTTTATTGTGATTATGGTTATAATATAAAATTAGGCAATCAGGTTTTTATGAATTTCAACTGCTGTATTTTAGATGTAATGGAAGTAAACATAGGCCATCGTGTAATGCTTGGACCTAATGTTCAAATTTATACGGCAACGCATCCACTTGAAGCAAAAGCAAGAGCCTCTTGGTTAGAATTTGCAAAACCAATAACTATTGGGAATGATGTTTGGATTGGTGGTGCCGCTATAATTTGTCCGGGTGTAACCATAGGTAATGGTACTGTTATTGGAGCAGGATCAGTGGTTACTGAAAATATACCTGATAATGTTTTTGCAGCTGGAAACCCAGCTAGAGTTATCAAGATCATAGATCAAAATTAAAAGTCTCAGGTTTTCTGGTAAAATCGTAGTAAAAATGAAAGTACTATAACTTAAGAGCGTTCCTAATTAAACACTCTTAAGTTAGGATAATTATATTACTGAGGAAAATTTGCAGTTTCCCAAGCTTTAATTAAAGCTACTTGTGCAGCAGTTAAATCAGTTCCTGCAGGAGGCATTGAGCCATTTTCTACCCGTCCTATTAATCCTCTATTTTGTACCGCCTCTTTAACCTCATCAAATGTAGTTAAAGACATAGGAGCACCATTTGCAACGGAACTGCCATGACAATCTAAACAACTACCATCTATAATAGATTTAATAGATTTAGCATACGTTACATCCGGATCCAGATCTGGGTCAGGATTACTATCATCAGAAGAACAAGAAAACATAATAAATGTAAATAGCATCAGTACTATTGACACTTTTTTATTTACATTAAACTTAGTGTGTTTTTGATTTTTCTTTAAGACTTTCATATAAATTATTTTTATATTATTAAATTACTATTTTTAATGTGTTATTTTAGATAAATATACAATATTTTATTATATTCACTATAAATAAGTCGTATTTTGTCATATAAAATTACAAATGCATCAATCTTATACTGTTATCTATTAATCTATAATAAACTTTTTTATTATTGATCTTTTATCTTCTGTATTTATCCTGATATGATAAATACCTGATGATAGATTCGGTTTAAGAATGAGCATGTTTTCCAGCGGTTTAACCCTCTTACTATAAACTTCCTTTCCTAAAATATCATGAATAATGACATGGTCAATTTTGATGGTCGTTGAAAATCTAATTCTAATTTGATTATTTTCAACGGGATTAGGGTAAACCGACACATCAATATCATTTTCAAATTCATTTGTTGCCAAAGTACTGTTGTAATTTCTTCCTACTTCAGCTGTTATAGCAAAATTACCCTGTGATGGAGATTGATTATAATGAACATCAGGGTGTGATTCTAAAGTAACTCCATAAATAATCTTACCTGCCTGTTCAGGAGATGTAAAATGTTTATCTTTTATCATAAACCAATATTGATTAGCAGGATTACTATGATTTATATAAATACCTCCTTCAATTGAGAAATTTTTTACCATAATCCAAGGTGGATTCTTGTCCATATTATTAAAACCAGCAAAAAAATGTCCGTAAATGGTTTCATCTTCATCATCATCTGCAATATATCTTGTATCTACATGGTAATCCATATTTCTTAAAACAACATTATCTACAAGGATTAATTTAGAGGCGTCGATGCCTGAAGGTACGGGAACTGGATAGGATATGGTTATTCCTTCAGAAGATTGTTTCATGGTAATATTTTCAAAAATCAAATCTTTTATGGTACCCGTTTGCAACTGTAACACATCACCATGAAGAATTTCGCTTCCTTCTATTCCCTCTATTAACGAATTTTGAATCACTACTTGAGTAATACCCGTATTGCTTTGCCTTCCATTTAATACTATTCCATCTGCATCATGACCTTTCATATCTAAATGCAATCCTTCTACCCAATGCACTTTTGCATTTTTTGTATCAAGTCCTAAACCTCTACATGTGGGTACTATGGCGTGTGGATTTGTTTTTCCACCTACATTTCTTGTCCCTGGTTCTTGCCCTGGTTGTGTTTCCATTACCATCTCTAAACCACGTAAAATTACATTTCTACCTCCGCGGATAATTACAGGATAAGGTAATGCATCACCTCCATCAAAAGTTATCAATGCATCTTCATCATCTGCAAAACTTAATTCATATATTTTGCCTGAGCCACAATACACTTCTGATGAAGATGTTTGTGTTGTTTGATAGCCTTTAGAGAGTATTATTTTTGTTGGATTAGTAAGTGTTGGCGGTGTGTATGAGACGTCAAATTGTGCTGATGCTACTGTCAAAAGAAACAAACTAAAAAATAATGTTAGTTTATATTTTGAAAAAAATATATATAGTTCTTCATTAATTGTCTTCATATTTTTTTTAATATCCATATAGTTAAAAGGTATTAATTTATTCTATTATAATCTTCTTACTTATCAACCCTTTTTCTGAAGTATTCAATTTTATAATATATATCCCTTCCGAAAGATTTGGTTTTAATATAATCTTATTTTTATCACTAACATTATGTTTAGATAACACTTTATTTCCTAGTATATTATAAATATTAATATTATCAACTGTTATTGTTGTTGGCACTCTAATTACTATTTCATTATTTATAACAGGGTTTGGAAATATAGTTAAATCAGCTTGATCAAGCTCATTAGTTGATAGCGTAGAATTACAAAAATTGATATCCAATTCGTTCAAACGTTGTTGTACCAAAGCAGGCCCTTCCCAACCGCAACCACTATTTTCAAGTGGTGAATTATCAAAAGCCTTGATATTTAGTCCAAGCCAATTATTATTTGGACCAAAAGCACCCGGTGTATCATTCCCATTTATTTCTGACCAAGTATTATCAGGTGTAAAATTATTTACAAAATCAACATTTCTCCAATTACGTGGGTCATTATTGTACGCAGTATTTGAAGGAACATTAATACCAGAAACGCTCAATACCTGTGCATTATTGCTTTGTTCACCCACACTACCTCCAATATATGTTCCGTCAACCGAACGAATTAAAAGATTGTCTGTAAAAGCTGAATTTGCACCATTTCTTATATTTATTGGAAGACGATAACTTACAGTTTGAATTATAGTATTATGATCCATTTTAGTATCGGCCCAACCCATTTCCCATTGATTTTTTGGATTTTGAGCGTTTAAGGCGTTGTCATAAGCAATATTTCCACTGGTATAGCTATTGGTTTTTGGACCGTACAGATTCACGCCGATATGCGAACTTCCTGTAAAAATATTTCCTACATACCAAAAATAGTTTCCCTCATGACCTCCGCCTGCACATTTCTGACCTCTACCGGTTTTAGTTGATAAACCAGAAAGTGCTAGCATTTGTACACGATTGGCAACTACTTTTACATCCGCTATCGCATTTAAATCTGTAGCATAAGCCATATCTATTCCATCTTCCATACCTGAATTACCTATAATAATATTATCTAAAACCCAATGCGAAGTTCCAGCACCAACTCCGGCACCATCAGGATGAATAGCAATAGCGTCATTGGCACCTATATCATAAATTAGATTCCCTACTACCGAAATATGATGTGACAATGCCCAAACTCTTATACCATTACTGGGATAATCACCATTTTGACCATGCACAATATTATTATAAACTATAATATGATGCGTAGCAATAGATGTACCATCATCCGATAAATTGATCTTGATACAGTCAATTTCTCTCATCATCAAATGAGAACTGGTAGATAGGTTTACTGT
>DEIV01000030.1:20538-27515 GCA_002352665.1 Flavobacteriaceae bacterium UBA2765 | reverse complement strand
AGGAGATTTTCCGTTGTTGCCATCATTTCCGTTAACAATATCAATATAACGTTTTAGATTTGAATTAAGGTTCGCTCCCGGATCTTCAACAGCGGGACCACCTTCAGCATACGAAAGTTGAGCAGTTACAGTTATAGATATAAATGCAAAACAAAGCGTTGTCAAAATAATTTCAGTAAGGACCCAAAAAGTCTTTTTTGTTTGGATGGCTTTTGTTTTCATACTTAAGTATTTAATTTATCAATTGTTAATGAATGTACTTTCATTCTATTATAATCTTCTTACTTATCAACCCTTTTTCTGAAGTATTCAATTTGATAATATATATCCCTTCTGAAAGATTTGGTTTTAATAAAATATTGTTTTCAGAAGATTCAATGTTCTTAAAAAAAACCTCTTTCCCTAAAATATTATAGATTTTAATAGAGTTAATGAAAATTATTTCAGGTAGTTGAATATGAATCTTACGATCTTTTATAGGATTTGGATAAATTCTGATATTGACGTTTTGGAACTCACTAGTCGTTAAGGTTTCACCACCTGGTGCAACCTCTTCATAATTAGAATTCTCATTGCCTATACGAAAGGCATCATATAGTATTTCTCCTCCTTGATTACCAGTACCATAATACATACCAATTTTCTGATATTGGCGAGGTACCCTCGGTTCACCACATAAATCAAATTTATAAACAGTTGGCGTATTGTGTTTATCGACAATTTTATTTCCATCAAGCCAAATTTCTATAAATCCTGTATTATTTAGTGTATACTTATAATGAAGAACAAAATCATACCATTGATTCAGTTGATAAGGTTTTGATACTTCCAGTAATCCCCAAGAAGCAGAACCTATAGGAGGTACAGTATTAACATTATTAGGGTTTGTAGATGTTCTTATTAAAAAATTATTATCTTTTGCTAATACTATAAAAGAATTTGGACCGGCTGAACAACTCCAATCAGCGTTGCCACTTCCATCAGGTAGTAAGTGGGGAGTTGAATGATGTTGACTAATTATTTTAAAACCTGTTGGATGTTGTATTAACTTTATACTAAACCCTACCCAAAATTCATCACCCCAGCCAAAAGTACCCTCACCATTTCTAATTGTAAATTCACTTCTCTTTTCATCACCAACAGGAAGAAAACGTACCGATTTATTTCCTTCGCGACCATCAGAAGAAGAAACTGCATTTGCAGGTACTTGTTTCCAAACTCCGGAATCGTCCCAATCAGAAATTCCATTTTCAAAGCCATTATCAAAAATGATCTGAGCCGAAATTGTAGTTGAAAAAAAAGAAAAGAAGCATGTTAATAAAACTACCTTTAGTCCTGTTAAATCATTTTTTTTAATTCCTAGCGTAATTATTTTCTTCATATTTAAAATTGATTTTTATTATAAAGGAGCTTAAATATATCTCAATAATCTAAAGAAAATCTAAAGAATTACTTCTTTTGTTGTATTTTCATTGATTTTATTAAACACAAATTAAATTATTATCTATGAATATTCTATTTGTGAAAATAAATCAGTTACTTATCTTTGCAAAAAAATAAATTGCATGAATTATATTTTATTTGATGGAACTGTGCGTAATAGTTTATTGCCTTTTACCTATACTCGACCTGTAGCCGATATTAGAATAGGTATTTTAACCATTAGAGAAAAGTGGGAAAAATATTTGGGTGCAACGACAACCACCTTGACCGAGGAATATTTGGAAGATAAATATCCTATGGTGGAAATGGATGAGAACATCATGTTAAATGCCTCTTTTTTACCTAGTGACAAACTAGTTGCACTTGTAAAAAATATGCAAGAAAACCAGGTGATTTATTATAAAGATGAGATTGTTGCATTTTACACAAAAAACACGCAAGACGAGGTAAATTTTGATGATTATACCTCAATTTCTTTTGAAAATGAATTATTACAATTAAAGAATACTTGGGATATATTCTCATTAAATGATAAAGTTATCAAAGCTGATTTTGAATTGCTAACCACCGGAAGAAAATCTGAACCCATACCGGATACCGTAAATTGTATCAATAAAGAACAAATATTTTTTGAAGAGGGAGTTGAAATTTCTTTTGCTACTTTAAATGCATCTACAGGGCCTATTTATATTGGCAAAGATGCTATTATTATGGAAGGATCTTTACTAAGAGGTCCTTTTGCCTTATGTCATGATTCTGTTATAAAAATGGGTGCTAAAATATATGGTGCAACTACTATTGGGCCATTGTCAAAAGTTGGAGGTGAAATAAATAATGTTGTCATTTTTGGGTATTCCAGTAAAGGGCATGATGGTTATTTAGGAAACGCTGTACTAGGAGAATGGTGTAACTTAGGTGCTGACACTAATAACTCAAACCTTAAAAACAACTATGCAGAAGTAAAACTATGGAGCTACGAAACGGAACGTTTTGCAAAGACTGGCTTACAATTTTGTGGATTAATGATGGGAGACCATTCAAAATGTGGTATCAATACCATGTTTAATACCGGAACAATTGTTGGGGTTAGTGCAAATATTTATGGTAGTAATTTTCCTAGAAACTTTATCCCCTCATTTTCATGGGGCGGTGCTGCAGGTTTTACAACCTATAAAATGGATAAAGTAAATGAAGTTGCAACTGTGGTTATGAAAAGAAAACATATTGAATACACCAATCAAGAAGAACAAATTTTAGCACATGTTTTTGAAATTACTGAGAAGTATAGAAATTACTAAGATATGACACTCCATTATATGTCTTAAAAGCAAGTAAAACAATTTACTGTTACCATGAATTAAATCGGTACTTTTCTATTTAATAGCATCTTTATTTTAAGTATTTATTCCCTTTTTAATAATTATAATATTTTTTTGTATTACTTCATTCACTTGTATAACAGTTATTTATCTAAATTTTGTGTTAATATTTTCTTAAAATAGTACTATTTATTACATAGTACTGTAACAATATATGAATATCCTCGTCTATTAAGTATAAATCAATTAAATATAACTATCATGAGAACAATAAAAAATGAAGTAAAATTAACAATAGGACATTCAAATAGATGTATCTGGAACACTAGAAGACGTTACAGTTAGACTAAACAAACTAAACCTATCACTTTTAAACTTATAATTATGAAAACTTTTATCAAAACACCATCAGAATCAAGAAGATATTCAATATTTTCAAACTATAGAAATAGTAAAAGAATAATTTGGACAGAACATAGAGGTTATAGCCACTAAAACATTCAACACTAACAAATCTTCTTACAAAAAAGGGATAAACCAATTGGTTTATCCCTTTTTACTTAAATATACTTTGTTTTGTGGGTTAAAAATTACTTACAATGACCTTAGACTGCCTGAGCCACTTATTTTTACATCTTGTTATTGAGGATTGCTCTTATACTTTACATTACCAGAACCGGAAATACGGACTTTTAAATTCTCTGTGACATCAACCTCTACTCCACCCGAACCCTCCATATGGATATCTGTAGTTGCAGAAACTAACTCAAATGCTTTGACATCACCTGAACCTGATAATGCTACTTCTTCTATAGTCTCGAACAGAATTGTAATTAGTATTTTTTTTGAAGTTCTAATGTTTATTCCTTTCTTTCATTATGCCTTAGCCTAAAAATCAAAAGCAAATTTTACCATCTATAAAATGAATAAAGTAAATGATTTGATTTGCAACTATCGTCATCAAAAGAAAACATATTGAATACATTAATCAAGAAGATCAAATTTTTACCACATGTTTTTGAAATTTAAGACATGGCTCTTATTAAACCCTTTAAAAAATGTAAAACAATTTCGCCTTGCAATGTTTTACATATTAAATTTTCTATCTAATAGAATTATATTCTTAGGTATTTAGTACTTTCAAGAATAATTCTTATATTTTCTATTTCTACTACTATCTTATCTATCAGTTAGTTATCTTTTATGTATGTTAATGTTTCCTTAAAATAGTACTATTTATTACATAGTACTGTAACAAAATATAAATATCCTCGTCTATTAAGTATAAATCAATTAAATATAACTATCATGAGAACAACAAAAAATGAAGTAAAATTAACATTAGGACATTCAAATAGATGTATCTGGAACACTAGAAGACGTTACAGTTAGACTAAACAAACTAAACCTATCACTTTTAAACTTATAATTATGAAAACTTTTACCAAAACACCATCAGAATCAAGAAGATATTCAATATTTTCAAACTATAGAAATAGCAAAAGAATAATTTGGACAGAACATAGAGGTTATAGCCACTAAAACATTCAACACTAACAAATCTTCTTACAAAAAAAGGGATAAACCAATTGGTTTATCCCTTTTTTATTTTCACATATATAAACACTAATTATATACAGAAGTTAAAAATTACTTACAATGATCTTACACTGCCAGAGCCACTTATTTTTACATCTTGTTTTTTAGGATTGCTCTTATACTTTACATTACCAGAACCGGAAATACGTACCTTTAAATTCTCTGTGACATCAACCTCTACTCCACCCGAACCTGCAATATGAATATCTGCTGTTGCTGAAACTAAATCATATGCTTTGACATCACCTGAACCTGAAATTCTACATTCAAAATCAGCCGATGAACCGCTTAAATTTATATCTCCTGAACCAGAAATTGCAGATTTTAATGTATTTACTTTTAACTTTAAATTAAAATCTCCTGCACCGGATAAAACTACCTTAAAACTATTAGCGTCGATCAAATCGTCAGAAAATATATCACCTGAACCTGATAAGGCTACTTCTTCAATAGTTTCAAACGGAACTGTAATTAGTATTTTTTTTGAAGTTTTAATATTTATTCCCTTTTTCCACTTGATCTTTAAATGACCTTCTTTGACTTCAGTTAATAAATATTCTATTAAATTTTCTTCTGCTTCAATGGTCAGTTTACCTTCCTTTCCTGAAATTAATTTAACATCAAATGAACCCGATACTCCAATTTTATCATATGATGAAACTGTTCTAGAGCTATTGATTACATTGCCATTTCCTTTTATTTTTTTCCATTGTGCATTTGCCTGAAAACCAAAAGCAAATACTACTAATAAGATGATAATTTTTTTCATTAGATTTTGTTTTATGTTTATAATTTCTGATACGTTTATTAATGAACTCCTATTGACTTTAGGTTTTTAATCGAAAATGAATTCAATAAAAACTTACTGATCCGTAGCGTGAATCTATTTTAATCGTAGAATTGTTATTTTGTTTTGTGAGATACCCTTCATAATATTTAGAAGTAGATTTTACAATTTGTTTGGTCAATTCATAATTATTATCATCACCTCGTTTAAAACTACCATAACTTAACTTCAGTTCAAAGTTAAAACCATCATTTTTAGGTACTCCAATTTTTATACCTGTATAATTACTATTGATAGCCAGTTCTTTAAAACCATCAGATAAATTTTCAATTTTAATAGAGCCATAACCTGATTTTATAATAAAATTTTCAGTAATAGTTCCTACTTTAGTAGTTAAATAGCTACCATCTCCTTTAACAGTAGTTCCCTTTATAATTTTAAGGCTTCCATAATCACAATTAAAGTTAAGTGTTTTAATATTTTCAAAGACAGTAGTAGTATAATCTGCGTTTAAACTGATATTCCCAGCATTTTCAACAGTAAATTTCGAATAATCTGCATTTATTGAACCACCATTCATTAAACTTATTGATGAGTCATTCGTATAGTCTATGTTAATTTTATTATTATGACTAAGTAGATCACCTATAATAATTTTACCATAATCGCAATTTATGGAAGCATCACCTTCTAATTCATTTAATGTTATATTTCCGTAGTCATTATTTAGATCAACCCGATTGGTAATTGGTACTTTTATTTTATAATCAATTTGATAATGTACATTGCTATTATTGCCCCAAGACCATGACCATGAAGATGATTTTTTTTCAATAATGGTTTTTGCAGAAACCATATTGTCACGAGCTTCAAATGAAACGTCAATCATACCAAGCCTTTTAATAACCTTGTCTTCATTATTACCCGAAACTGTAATTTTCACTTCAATTAGCACTTTATTCCCATTCCAAGAGATTACATCTACATTTCCATATCTATTATTTATTTTTAATAGGGCATCAGCATTAACCGTAAATTCTTTTTTAATAGATTTTGACTTTTCATGTTTTAATTTAACATCTTCATAAGCATGAACTGCTAATGGAATACACATTAAAAATAATACTGTGTTACGTAATTGTTTTTTCATTTTGAGCGTTTTTTAATTGTTCTATTTCATCTAATTGTACTAATAAATATTTTAGCACTTCTATACGTTGTTGAAAATTGGAGATCATGGCATAAATTATACGATTATCTTTATTAGTTGCTTCAAGTTCAACGGTTAGAAGTTCATAATTAATTTCCAATTTTTTAAGTTGTATCATAGCGTCATCTATAACTTTTTTATTATTATCATTACGCTTTAAATTGATTTGTTTTACTTCATTTTGAATGGTAGACACAAAAAAGTTTTGAGTTTCTTCCATTTTAGGGGAAACATCAGCCAATTCTAATCCTTGTTTTGTCGGATAATTTCCAATGCTGACACTAATCAATAAGGCAATTGAAGCTGCAATAGCTAGCCATTTCCATGTATTAGGATTCCATGTTTTCTTTTTAACAGGCTGTCTGGCCAACTTAACTTCAAATCTATTAAAATGACCTAATTTAGGCTCCTCAGTATCAAATTGACCTGCTAATGCTTTAAACTTATCTTCTAATTTATCCTTCATAATTCGCTACTAATAATTGTCGTAATTTATTTTTTGCTCTAGAAATTGTAGTTCTAGTATTTTGATAACTGATATGCATTATTTCTGCAATCTCTTCATTATCATAACCTTCAATTAAATTTAAGGTCAGAGCCAATCTATAATTATCCTTTA
>DEIV01000030.1:0-20493 GCA_002352665.1 Flavobacteriaceae bacterium UBA2765 | reverse complement strand
CTAAAGGCACTTCTTGAAATTTGTTATGTTTTCTTATTTGCGTAATACTTTTATTGATTACTATTCTTTTTAACCAAGATCCAAAAGTGACCTCTCCTTTAAAAGTGCTCAATTTTGTGAACGCAATCAGAAACGATTCTTGCATTACATCTTCTGCTTCAAAACTGTTCTTTAAAATCCTTAAAGATGTATTGTACATAGCTTTGTAATACAATTTATAGATTTCACATTGAGCACTTTGTTCTCCTTTTTTACATTTCTGTAATAGGTTGATGATATGTTGATTATTCTTATACAATGAATCGTTTCTGTTATAAAGACAATATAAAATTATAATTGTTACAGTTATTAATAAAAATGTTTAGCGGTTTATATTTCAACAACATTAAGTAAGTACAATTTAAGAAAAACTAATTATTTGTACACTTGAGATAAAAGCTATCCTCTTGCGTCTTGGCACAACTATTGAACTTTACTAGTAGAATTTTATGTAACAATTTATATATTATTAATTATCAGTTAATTATATATAAGGCAATACATATTAATAATAGAAAAAATACGTTTAATGTCATATTGACCTAATTATACTTATGAGTAATACAAAATTTTTAAATATTGACAGTTTGTCACTACAACATATGCTTGATGAAGATTCTGAATTGATCCCTTTAATGACTCCTGAAGATGAAGAGGAAATAAAAAATGAAGCCATTCCTGAGGTATTGCCTATTCTTCCATTACGTAATACGGTATTGTTTCCTGGTGTTGTTATTCCAATTACTGCAGGAAGAGATCAATCTATTAAATTGATCAAAGAAGCTAATGCAGGAAATAAAACTATTGGTGTAGTATCGCAAAACAATGAGTCTGTTGAAAATCCACAACGTAAAGACCTTTATAATATAGGTACTGTAGCTAGAATTTTACGGGTATTAAAAATGCCAGATGGTAATACTATGGTAGTAATACAAGGTAAAAAGCGTTTTGAACTTGGAGAATTTGTCCAATCAGAACCATATATCATTGCTAAAGCAAGGGAATTAATAGAAACCATACCCGAATCTGATGATACTGAGTTTGATGCTATTATTGAATCTATTAAAGATGTTTCATTAAAAATAATTAAAGAAAATCCGAACCTTCCGACGGAAGCTTCTTTTGCCATAAAAAATATTCAGAGTAACTCTTTTTTAGTAAATTTTGTTTCCTCAAACATGAATTTAAATGTTAAAGAAAAACAAAACTTACTCACTACTAATAGTTTGAAAAAGAGAGCATTAGAGACGTTAAAGAAAATGGATGCGGAACTGCAACATCTTGAATTAAAGAATGTTATTCATTCTAAAGTTCGAGAAGATATGGATCAGCAGCAACGTGAATATTATTTGCATCAACAAATGAAAACTATCCAAGAAGAATTGGGTGGTGTTTCTTATGATGAGGAACTGGAAGAGATGCGTAAAAAAGCCAAAAAGAAAAAATGGGGTAAGGAAGTATCAGAAACATTTGATAAAGAATTAGCAAGATTACAACGTATGAATCCTCAGGTAGCAGAATATTCAGTGCAACGTAATTATTTAGATTTGCTATTAGATTTACCATGGCAACAATATTCTAAAGATAAGTTTGATTTACAACGAGCTCAAAAAATATTAGATAGAGATCATTTTGGTTTAGAAAAGGTCAAAGAACGTATTATAGAACATTTAGCAGTATTGAAATTAAAAGGTGATATGAAATCACCCATAATTTGTCTATATGGCCCTCCTGGTGTTGGTAAAACTTCCTTAGGCAAATCAGTAGCCGAATCTATAGGAAGAAAATATGTACGTATGTCTTTAGGTGGTTTACGTGATGAAGCAGAAATACGTGGTCATAGAAAAACATATATTGGTGCTATGCCGGGTAGAATTGTTCAAAATATTAAAAAAGCCGGTACTTCAAATCCTGTCTTTGTATTAGACGAAATTGACAAATTGGTAAGTAGCCATAGTGGAGATCCGTCGTCTGCGATGCTAGAAGTGTTAGATCCTGAGCAAAATACTTCATTTTATGACAACTATTTAGAAGTAGGCTACGATTTGTCTAAAGTTCTATTTATTGCCACAGCCAATAACTTAGGTAATATTCCTTGGGCACTTAGGGATAGAATGGAAATTATCAATGTCTCCGGTTATATTATTGAAGAAAAAATTGAAATTGCTAAGAAGCATTTATTACCAAAACAATTGGCTGCTCATGGTTTAACCACTAAGGATATTAAAATTGGCAAAGCTCAATTAGAAAAAATTGTTGTAGGTTATACTCGTGAGTCCGGAGTTAGAAGTCTTGATAAAATGATTGCAAAAGTGGTTAGATATGCGGCAAAATCAATCGCTATGGAGCAACAATATGATGTTAAAATCACTAATGAAGATATTGTAAATATTTTAGGTCCAGCAAGATTAGAACGCGATAAGTATGAATCTAATGCTGTTCCGGGTGTAGTAACAGGCTTAGCATGGACAAGTGTTGGTGGTGACATTTTATTCATAGAATCAATTCTCTCAAAAGGTAAAGGTAATCTTACTATTACCGGTAATTTAGGTAAAGTAATGAAAGAATCTGCTACTATTGCTATGGAGTTTATCAAAGCCAATGCTGATGAGTTTGGTGTTAATGCAGAAGATTTAGAGAACAAAAATGTACATATTCATGTTCCTGAAGGAGCAACACCTAAAGATGGACCAAGTGCGGGAATAACCATGTTAACTTCACTAGTATCTTCTTTTACCAGACGTAAAGTAAAATCTAACTTAGCCATGACTGGTGAAATTACATTACGTGGTAAGGTATTACCGGTGGGGGGAATTAAAGAAAAGATATTGGCCGCCAAAAGGGCTAATATTAAAGAAATTATTTTATGTAAAGACAACCAAAAAGATATAGATGAAATTAAAGAGAAATATGTAAAAGGTTTAAAATTTCACTATGTTGATACCATGAATGAAGTCATTAAAATTGCTTTACTGAAACAGAAGGTAAAGTAGTAAATTATGGTATGCTATAAGTTGATACATAATACAAAGTTTTATCAGTATCAGGGCATAATTTTTCAATGGCTTCAGCCAAAAAGATGTGCCCTTCTTTGATTTCATTTGTATGATTGTCATTTTTATTGGAACTGGCAGAAAACCCCTGAATAAAAACCATTTTTAATTGATCTCCTTTATTGCATAGATTAATTATACCTGAACCTGAAGCTAGGTTATCCATAATTTCAATCGTAGCTACATTTTCATGATTCGTTCCGCAGATAGCGGTTACTTCCTTTTCTATTTTTATAATTTTTCCTAAAAAACGAATGGTATTAGGGCTAATTTGAACTTGATCTTTTTGGGTAAATTTAGGTTTAGGATTCGTTATTGATGGTTTTTCAGCTTCTTTTTCTTGTGCAGAAGTAGTCGATTTACATGAAAAACAAAGAATAATAATACCAATACATATGATTTGCTTCATAAATTTAATTTTTAATTAAAAAAAAGAAGGAACTGTAAAGAAAACAGTTCCCTCTTTTATGATTTGAAAATTATTTTTTAATTAATTTTCCTTTATAGTTAAAATCTTCACCTTTAATGTTCACTAAATATATACCTGTAGATACATTAGATGCATTCCATATAAAATTTTTATTTGGAGCTAAATCATCTTTTTGATATACCAATTGTCCACTTAAATTATAGATTCTGATAGTCGATTTCCCTTTCCCTAATATCGGAATATTAAAATTAAATTGGTCTGTAGAAGGATTAGGCCACGCCACTGTAGAAAGACTGCTATCTAAAGTAGCTAATACGGTCTCATTTTGATTATTATCGGATGCGGCATCTGCAGTTACTCCAAAAATTTGAAATACCTGATCTGCGGGTACTCTGCCAAATGCCAAGGACGTAGGTGCCCAATCTATGGCTCCTGTACCAAATAGATCTATATTGTCTTTAAAATGACTTTCTTGTCCATTTAAATACGCCTGTGTTGACCAAAACCATTGGTCCCCATTAGGATTAAATGCTAAATTAGCATATACAGAAATCCAATAGGTTCCACTTTCTAACTGCACAGGTTGAGCAATTGGTAAATTTAAATTGGCATCATCAGTCGCTGAAATTGGCACAATTGATCCACTGTTAAATATTTCTTCCCCTGGAGATCCATTATTATCGGTATATATTACAATGGTAGCATCGTCTAAGCTAGGGGTGCCATTGGCACCACCTAAGGCTAATACTCTGTTGATTGTCCACACACTTCCTTCCGGTATAATAAAATCATCTGACGATTGTGCCAGTCCATTAAAGTCTAAAAATAGTTGTGAAGGAGCAGAAGCTACAATAGCATCAACTTGTTCATAAATAGCCGGTTCTTTTACTGTAACTGTAAATCCTTCTGACACAGTTTCGCCACCCGAAGTAGCAATAATCCCTATAGTAGCAACACCAGTAGCATCTGGAGTATAATTTAAGGTTAGGGTATTTCCGATTAAAGTAGCCGTAACCAAATTAGGATTTGAGTTTGTCAAAGCTAAATCGATAGCAGCGTTACTAGAGCTCACAAATAATCCTGTAATATCAATAGTTGTATCTGCACTATTCTCATCAATAAGCAAATCGTCTAAAAGATAAGCAACACTTAGTGTAGGGTTTGGTACTTTATACCTACCATAAATAGGGAATTTAGCACTAAACAGACCATTACCATGTGTGGCTAAAGCTATAAAACCATCTTTTCTTGATTTTACTTGTGCTACGACTGCATTTCCAACACGAAATGGTTCTCTAAACCATCTGGTCTTATTACCTCTCAATCTATACGCCTGGTATAATCCAGTACTTGTCGCTACAAAATAACGATAACCATTACCAAAGAAAGAGGCCCATCTTACCGAAGGTCCATTACCTGTACCATCAGCATTATCCTCTAAATTACCACTTATGTCTGTCCATGATTCACCTCCATCTTCAGTAAAAAATAAACTTGGAATGCCATAATTTGAAAAGGCCACCATAACTTTATTATTATTAGAAGGGTCAACTGTTATATTACTAACATAACCCGGTGGCATCCCTTTTCCTGTTGAAATATCTTCAACTTGCTGATTGTCTAAATTTGCATTCTTCATTTTGAAAATAGCACCACTATTGGTACCAAAATACAATTGGTTTGCTTCAGGAAACCTCGACACATCTAAGGCCGTAACGGTACTATTATCAGGCGTAGCGGTTTGTGGAATAGCCACCCAATTTTTTGTCGCAAAAGCAAAAGTACCGCCTGGTACTTCATCCAAATTATTATTTCTTAATATTCTGTTACCATCCGGTAAATACATAATATTATCGTTATTGGGATCTAAAATAAAAGGTGCAATAAAACCTGGATTAGTAGCAATAGCCGGACGAATTCTTGCAAAGGATACAAAATCACCCGAATCATCAAAATTGAGGCGATAAATATTTGCAAATTGAGAAGAAACATATCTGGTATTTCCATTATCCGCTATAGCATTATAAGACCCATCTCCACCAAAATCTTCTTCCCAAGGTTCTTTACCATTAGTTGAGTTGGTATACCAGGTACCATTATCTTGAAAACCTGAAACCAAATCATCACTGTTAGCATTAGGATCATAAGCAACCGCATAAGACTGTGTTGTCAAATAACCATTGTTTAGTGACACCCATTCTACTTGCTCTACATTATCTGATGAAACCGTTATATCTTCTGTTATCTGTACTCCTCCATCATTAGCAGACAATGCTTTATTAGGATTTGAAGGTATAAATATAAAATTATGTTGGTCTGGATGATGATTGGTATAAACGCTTACATCATTAAATGAAGAATAGCCCCCAATCCAACTTTCTTGTCCGGCCGGTGTTGTAAATCCTGTTGTAGATCTATAGAGGTTTGTTCCGCCTAAAACAATAAAATTTGAATCATCGGGTTTTACCTTGATAAACATATTATAACGCCCTTGAAGGTTTAAATTCCCTACAAAACCACCAATATTAATAGGTAAATTGGCACTTAGGTCTGTCCATTGCTGTGCAGGGTCAGCGGCTGCATCAAACTTCATTAAGATTGGTGAAGCAGAAGATAAAAGATTCTCAGCAAAGAAATACACTATATTTTCATCAGAAGGATCATATGCCATTACGGTTCTTCCATTAAAAACAGGTAAGGTTGTTGGCGTTATATTTATCCAATTATCACCATCTGTTGAGGTGAAAAAACCAAAATTAGGATCTCCAAAGAAATCTACCGTTGCATATATTTGTCCACTGGGTGTAATAATTACTTCTGTCCAACTATCAAACCCACCTGCTAAAACTTCGTCGAATGTTCTCCCTGCATCTTTTGATCTATGAACCCCATTAAAAGTAGCAATGTATACATCATTATTAACAGGGTTAATCGCTATTGAATTTGTAACTTCAAAAGGAGAAGTTCTGGTAATATCATCATCAGCTGTTCCTTTTAACAATCTCCAACTATACCCGTAATTTGTTGATCTGTAAACACCAGTACCAGTGTAGAATGCTCCACCACCAGATGCAGAATTTCCTGAACGTTCACCTGTAGTATAGTACCAAATATTTCTACGTTTTGGATGTTGTACAATGCTAGTTATACTTGGAGACTGTCTACGATTCGTAACTTTTCTCCATGTTTCTCCTGCATTTCCGGATCTCCACAAGCCTCCGGACACACCTCCAGCAAAAATGATATTTTCATTATAACGATCAATGGCTAGAGCCCTTGTACGCCCACCTACATTAAAAGGCCCTCTGTTTTTCCAATACGAATATCCCTTTTTTGCAGATTTAGTTTTAGATTCAGTTGAAATTTCTATATTTTTAGAAAATTCTGTTTCGAGCCTTAGAATACTTTCCGGAATTTCACCTGTATATGGGTTTTTTAACATATTGAATTCGTATTCAAATCTGTCAGATGCCTTATCTCCAACAGGTCTAGGCACTTTTTCAGAACCAGATTTGGCATTGTTATCATAAATTTTATTTTGCTTGTAAAGTTGATGTCCTTTATTAGCATTCGGATCATGAGTGGACTTAAGTTGCTGACTAACAGCTATACTAAAGAAAGTAGAGCATAAAATCACAACAACTGTACACATTAATTTTTTAAAAGGTAAGTTTAGTTTCATAAATGTTTAGTTTTAACGTTTAAATTAATATGTCTAAATATAATAAAAATATTATTTGATACAACTTCTTGAAAATAATTATTTTAACATTTTTAAATTACAGAAAATACTGTTACAATATTCATCATCTATCATTAAAAAGAAGCAAAAATATTTTATCATATATTTGTAGAAACTAATCTTTATTTCCTTGGATAACTTCCTTACTTTTTTTGAACAGATGCCTTCCTGGCAAAAGTTAATATGGATAATTACTTGCCTTTTATTAAGTTGGTCATTAGAGCATTTTATTCCGCTATTTAATTTTAAGTATAGAAAATGGAAACATGCCGGTGTTAATCTCATATTTTTAGCAACTACTTTAATTATTAATATTCTTTTTGGAATTGCTACCGTGAGTATATTCAGTTATATCACTCTCCAAGAGATAGGCATCTTACATTTGATTGAATTGCCAATATGGGCAGAATTATTTATAGCCATACTTTTCTTAGACTTAATAGCACAATATGTAGTGCATTTTCTATTGCATAAAATATCTTGGATGTGGAGATTCCATATGATCCATCATAGTGATACTAAAGTTGATGCTACTACAGGAACAAGACACCATCCGGGGGATTATATAATGCGTGAAGTTTTTGCTTTAATTGCCGTTATTTTACTTGGTGCACCATTCGCATTCTATATAGTTTATAGAATTGTAACTATATTTTTCACTTACCTTACACATGCCAATATAATGATGCCAAATTGGCTTGACAAATCATTAAGCTATGTATTTGTAACACCTTATACACACAAATTTCATCATCATTTTGAACGACCTTGGACAGATACTAACTTCGGAAATATTTTTTCTATTTGGGATAGAATTTTTGGTACTTTTGTATACGACAATCCTGAAAAAATAATTTACGGACTTGATGTTTTAGATGGTAAATTGGATGAAGACCTACTTTATCAACTAAAAGTACCTTTTGACAAGCGTATTAAGACTGACTATTAAATATAATTCTAATTAAATGTGGTAGTTATGAATTCTTTTAATAAATTCTTTTTATCATTTATTGCACTTACTTTTATAATTAGTTGCACCTCTCAAAAATCAATTTTATTAAATTATATCGACCCAAATATACCCTCATTAACTACAAAAATATTTGCACCAGATTTTATTTCCAAAGAACATGAATCTGAATTTGGATCAATATTTTCAGAGAAAGGTACAGAATTTTATTATGCTATAGATATCAATGGAAAAGCAGAGATTAGATATACTAGACTTAAAAACAACAGATGGAGCATCCCAAAAACTATCATTTCACATGAAAAGTACGGATACAATGACCCTTTTTTGTCGACAAATGAAAAAGAGTTATTCTATATTTCTAATATGCCGAAAAATGAAAAAGACACTATCCCCGACTATGATATTTGGTACTCTAAAAAAATTAATAACGAATGGTCCAAACCAATTAACGCTGGTAATAAGATAAATTCAGATAACAACGAATATTATATTTCCTTCGCCTCCAATGGTACTATGTATTTTGCATCAAATAAGAACGCTGAAAAAAATAGATTACATGATTATGACATTTATTCAGCCACTAGAATAAATAATGAATTTAATGAACCTGAGAAGTTAAATAATGCTATTAATTCAAAACGATACGAAGCAGATGTATTTGTTTCTCCAAACGAATCTTATTTGATATTTTCTTCAGCAAGAAAAGAAGGATTTGGCAAAGGTGATTTGTACATTAGTTTTAAAAATAAAAATGGAGAATGGCAAAATGCAAAAAATATGGGAGCAATTGTAAACACCAAAAATCATGAACTTTGTCCTTTTGTTACAAAAGATGGTAAATATTTACTTTACACTAGTAATCAAGATATTTATTGGATAAGCACACAAATATTAAATCAATTTAAGTAAAACTTCAACATCAATTTTAACTCTAAGTAAAATTTAATTTAGGTACCTGTTGACAAGCGTGTTAAAACTGATTACTAAAACCTAGATTTTTTTCTTCTTTTCTTTTTCCTCTTCCACCTTCTTATCCGGAAAGGACAAACTAGTACTGCTATATGTTGTGCCATATGTTATTGCAGCCGCATAAACCTGATTGATTGCACTTAACACTTCTTCCTTTTCGAGTTCCTTTAATGGATGAATAAAAACAGACCATAATAGGTCATCAGAAATGGCGTATTTAACATCTAAAGCCGTGTGAAAATTAGCCTCCATTAATTTAAGCATATCAACATAGGCCAATTTTTTTTGTTCAATTATAGGAGACATGATACGCATTCTGTTGTTCTTTTCATCAGTTATACACACCAAAATTCGATCTTTGATCATAAATTGCCAATTACCGGTATCACCTCTTATACTATCTGCTATTACATAAATAATTTTCTCAAGATCATTATTGGTCATTTTTTGAGATTGTACAGAAAATGTGACCGCAAATAATGATAATAATAATAATAAATGTAATTTTTTCATCTTTTCAAATTAAGGTTATTTTAAGTATGTCCAATATAACAACGAATCCTTACCAAATATACTATATTATTTTCCTATTATTTTTGGCTTTTATCTTAGTGTAATTTACTATTTTTGACAAATCTTTTTGAACAATGCAATTTAAGCATCCCGAAATTCTTTACGCTTTATTTTTGCTGATTATCCCTATTCTAATTCATTTATTTCAACTCCGTCGTTTTCAAAAAGTTGCTTTTACCAATATTAAATTTTTAAAAGAGGTTGCACTACAAACCAGAAAAAGCTCTAGATTAAAGAAGTTCTTAATTCTTTGTAGCAGATTATTGTTGTT
The DNA here is from genome assembly GCA_002352665.1 of Flavobacteriaceae bacterium UBA2765. Classification (GTDB taxonomy): domain Bacteria; phylum Bacteroidota; class Bacteroidia; order Flavobacteriales; family Flavobacteriaceae; genus Aureibaculum. Next base: position 10,443 of record DEIV01000030.1, on the reverse strand, counting down.
CGCTATGTTAATTTTAGCTTTTGCTCAACCTTTTCTTAGCAATACTAAATCGAATACACCCACTAAAACTCATATTTATTTAGACAATTCTTTTAGTATGCAAGCCAAAGGAAAAGAAGGAGAATTGTTAAAAAGAGCCATTCAAAATATTATTGAAGGCACTTCATCTCAAGAAAATATAAATCTATATACCAATAATAAAATCTATGAAAATCTGTCTTCAAAAGATTTAAAAAACACATTATTGTCTTTAGCTTATGATCCCATAAAATCAAATTTAAAATCTATTTTACTTAAAATTGATAATAATATTCTTAGTAATAAAAATAATAAAATAAAAACTTTAAATAATATCATATTAATCTCTGATTTTCAAAATATTAATACAAATAATAAAATAAAGATAGATAGTTTAAATCATTATTTTATCACGCAATTGGCTCCATTGAAGAAATCAAATATAAGTGTTGATAGTGTCTATATTTCAGAGCAAAATAATGAATCTATTCAGCTCACATCAATAATAAAAAAAGTTTCCGGTAGTGAAGAAAACATTTCTATTACCCTTTATAATGAAAATATTTTGACAGGAAAATCTTCTATAAATTTGGCGGGAAATTCCAGTGAAAAGGTTCAATTTAATATACCTGCGTCATCAAATTTTTCGGGTAAAATAAAAATAGAAGATAATTTATTAAATTTTGATAACGAATTGTATTTTTTAATAGAAAAACCAAAAAAGATAAATGTTACTGCCATAGGTAATAATAATGACTATCTATCAAAAATATATACCAATGATGAGTTTAATTATGCAAGCACTACGCTAAGTAATCTAGATTATAATATATTGAATCATCAACATTTACTGATTCTAAATGAAATAGAACATGTTCCACCAACATTTGGTTCAACCTTAAGTGATTTTACTAAAAAAGGAGGCAGCTTGGTTATTATCCCTCCCAAAAATGCCAATATAAATACATATAACACACTATTAAAAAATCTAAAATTAGGTAGCATCTCTACAGTAGCCAATACGGAATTATCAGCAACAACTATTAATTTTTCTCATCCTTTATTAAAAGGCGTATTTGAAAAACAAATTAAAAATTTTCAATATCCAACGGTAAAAAGTAGTTTTTTAAGTGTTTTTAATAATGCGTCTTCTATTTTAAGCTTTGAAAACGGCAAAAGCTTTATTTCTCAGATTCCGGTTGAAAATGGTAAAGTATACTGGCTTTCTGCCTCTATTGACAGCCAAAATTCCAATTTTAAAAATTCACCATTGATAGTGCCTATTTTTTACAATTTCGGATTGTACAGCTATCAACCGAATCGATTATATTATACTATTGGAAATACAAATAATATTGATGTACCGGTGCAGCTTAAAAAAGATGAAGTATTACATGTAACTAATGTCAATGAAGATTATATTCCCATGCAACAGATAGCTGCCAATAAAGTTACTATTACTACGGACGCCAATCCTAATCATAGTGGATTTGTACAAGTTGTCAATAATAAACATATAGTGAAGAATTTGGCATATAATTATAACAGAAAAGAGAGTGATCTAAGCTATATCAATGGCAAAACATATTTTAACAATACTTCTAACATAAGCTACACTAATAATGTAAGTGAAGCCTTTACAGCATTATCAGACAAATATAAAACCACTGATTTATGGCAATGGTTTATACTATTGGCTCTGAGTTTTTTAATAATTGAAATACTGTTACTTAAATTTTTAAAATCATGAATGTACTTATTAAATCTGCTAAAATTATTGATATTCAGTGTCCCTTTCATCTTAAAACTCAGGATATTCTAATTGAAAATGGAAAAATTTCTAAGATTGCTTCTGTTATTAAAAATACTAAAAAATATAAAGAAATAATTAAAGATAATTTACATGTTTCTGTAGGATGGTTTGATACTAGTGTCTCATTCGGAGAACCTGGTTATGAAGAACGAGAAACTTTAGAGAACGGATTAAAAACAGCTGCTAAGAGTGGGTTTACGGCTGTAGCTTTAAATCCGAATACACATCCTTTTATTGATAATAAATCAGCAGTAGCATTTTTAATTAATAAAGCAAAAGGCCAACCAACAACCTTATACCCTATTGCAAACTTAACCCAGCACGCTAAGGGACAAGAATTGGCTGAATTATATGACATGAATAATTCCGGAGCTATAGCCTTTGGAGATTACAATACTGCGGTCAGTAATGCAAACCTTATGAAATTAGCACTTTTATATGCTCAAAACTTTAATGGATTGGTATTGAGTTTTCCTCAGAATAATGCATTAAGTAACCAAGGTGCGGCAAATGAAGGTGAGCAAAGTACTAAATTAGGACTAAAAGGTAATCCGGCCCTTGCAGAAGAAATACAAATTGTGAGGGATTTATTTTTATTAGAATACACAGGCGGTAAATTACATATACCCACCATAACAACCACCAAATCTGTTCAATTGATAAGTGATGCCAAGAAAAAAGGATTAGATGTGACTTGCAGTGTAAGTGCTCATCACTTATTTTTAACTGATAGTGAATTGGATCAATTCAATACCAATTCTAAAGTACACCCACCATTACGATCTCAAAAAGATGTCAATGCACTAATAAAAGGAGTGAAGAATAGGACTATTGATATCATTACATCAGATCATAATCCAATTGATATTGAACATAAAAAAGTAGAATTTGAAAATGCCATGAATGGGTCTATAGGCTTAGAGAGTTTTTTTGGAGCTATAAACAAAGTTTTACCTCTAGAAATTATTATAGATTGTATAACAAATAGGCCAAGAAAACGTTTTAGTATTGAAAATTCAACAATTTCAATTGGAGAAACAGCAAATATTACATTGTTTAATCCTGATATTGAATATGAATTCAAAGAAGAACAAATAGTATCAACTTCAAAGAATTCAGCTTTTTTAGGTAAAACACTAAAGGGAAAAGCATATGGAATTTTTGCAAGTAACAAATTGATACTCAATTAAATTTTAATACATTTACAAAATTAACTAAAACCAAATTTAAAAATTATGGAACAAAACACAATCGAAGAAGGAAAAACAATGGCCATTATAAGTTATATAACCTTAATTGGTATAATTGTAGCTTTTGTAATGAATAACGACAAAAAGAATCCTTTTGCAGCATTTCACATTCGTCAAAATGTAGGTATTTTAATGTTGGCAGTGGTTATTAATTTAATCGCTAGGTTTGTCCCTGTACCTTTTATCGGTCTCTTAGGTTTATTTCCATTAGTACTATGGGTAATAGGTCTTATAGGTGCCATCCAAGGTGAAGAGAAAAAAGTACCTCTATTAGGAGAACAGTTCCAAGAATGGTTTAAAACTATTGGATAAACATATTAATTTATTATTTTTGAAGTCACGCTTTTGGCGTGACTTTTTTATTTAGAAACTATATGGAATTATCTTTACAATACATCGTTAGAAAACCTAAAACTAACATTGCAAAACCACCTTTACTGATCATGCTACATGGTTATGGCAGTAATGAAGAAGATCTCTTTTCTTTCGCAGACGAATTACCTGATGATTTATTGATCATTAGTGCCAGAGCACCCTTATCTATGGGTTTTGGCAGTTATGCATGGTATACCATACATTTTGATTCTAGCGATGGGAAGTTTTCTGACTTACCCGAAGCCATAAAAGCCAGAGATACCATTGCACATTTTATTGATGAAGTAATTAGCAGTTTTGAAGTTGATACCCAAAATGTCTTTTTACTGGGTTTTAGCCAAGGTACTATTTTAAGTTATGCTGTAGCCTTAAATTATCCCGATAAAGTACAACATGTCGTTGCCTTAAGCGGATATATAAATACCGATTTGAATCCTGAGCAATTAGAAACAGATAAGTATAAAAATTTAGATGTCTATATTTCTCATGGCACTGTAGATCAGGTATTACCAATAGCGTGGGCCCGTAAAGCATCACCTTTTTTAAATGCATTAGACATCAAAAATTCTTATCTGGAATATCCGGTAGGCCATGGCGTCTCCCCTCAAAATTTTTATAGTTTTAAAGATTGGATTGAAGATCGAATTGCCTCACCCGGAAATACTAAAAAGTAATTCTGATCTCTCCCAAGGAGAGGATCATCGGAAAATTAATACTTATTTTAGGTATCTTCTCAAATACTTTTTTAATTATTACAATAATCTAACGCAATGAAATGCTTAACTTGCCTTAAAAAATCAAATGAAAAAGTTAATCTTTTTGTGTATAGCGGTATTCGCACTACTTTCTTGTAAAAAAGATAATGATGTAATTGACAATCCGAAGGCTACAACCATAGTTTTTACGGTTATTGGAGATGTGCCTTATGACCTTACACAACGAGAGGGATTAGTAGATTTAATTTCAAAACACAATGCACAAAATGCTTCTGAATTTATAGTGCATGTCGGTGATATTAAACCCGGAAAAGATCCTTGTAATGAAAGTGTTTATCAAGATGTTAGTACTTTATTACAAAAATTTAAGAAGCCCACATTTATCGTATTAGGTGATAATGAGTATAATGACTGCGACAATCCTACCCAAGCTTTACATTTTTGGAATACTAATTTCTTACATTTTAATGAACATTGGACATTTAATCATCAAATTAGTTATCAAAACAACCGTAATGAAAACTTTAGCTAGATTCAAGACAAAGTGTTATTTATTGGTCTAAATATAGTGGGAAGCTCGGTTCATGATGCTGACGAATGGCAAACTCGTTTAACCGATAACGGAATCTGGGTTGAGCAATTATTAGAAAATCAAAAAAATAATGTATTGGCAACGGTAATTTTTGGACATGCAAATATGACCGAAAATGGTGCAGATAAATTTAAACCTTTTACAGATATCTTTAGAAATGCTGCTCTTAACTTTAATAAGCCGGTACTTTATATACATGGTGACGGCCATTTTTGGCTAAACAATAAACCATGGCCAGAACAAAACATTATACGTGTACAAATTAATGGAGGTGCTGATGCTCTAAAAGTAATGATAAATACAGAATTAGAGAATCCTTTTTCGTTTGATAACACTTTTTTAGATTGATTTAAATGCCCTACTTCCATAAGGTTTAATCTATAAAATATTCCAAATTTTTCGTTGATGCTTATAAGGAGAAATTAATCCTGAGCAGATCTATAAAGATCTATCCTAGATTTGTCAAATTGATGTTTGCTTGGAACTTCATTTAAATCGGCTTTATCAGGAATGTTAAGCAAATAATCAGAAAGCTTATCTAATATTGGGTGCTGGTCATTCGTATTGATTTCGATAGTCTCTCCATCAAAAACTTCTATAATATAAGTATATCTGGGTGTGTCATTAGGTTTGGATTTTTGCTCCCACCTTTTATTTATTGCTTGTAACTGACTTCTATTCAATATCTTTTTTAATTCATAAATATCATTTTTAGATAGCTTTCCTTCAAAATTACCCTTAAAATCATCTATATACGCTCCTCCTTGAAAATAAACGGTTCCATCAATATTAATTTGAACAGACATAGACGGACATGTACCAAAACAAGTAGAAGAATGAAAAGTTAACTTTTTAAAATTTACTTTGGATAACAGACTCCCTCTATTATAAAAAACGTACTGTTTTTCCTTTGCAAAAAGATTATAATCTAATTTTTTATAGTCACTATTATCCTTTTTTTCCTTATTTACAATAGGCTCAAGGATCAATTTATCCTTTTTAAGTTCTTTAATTTTAAATTTAAATTCTTCAGTTCTAAAATCGACACCACCAACTCTATAATTTACCTTAAAAGATAATTTTTTGTTTTCTAAATCAAAAAATACTTCTTGCTTATTATTATCAAAATTATAGATTACGGCATCATTATCAAATCTTAAATAATCTAAATCTTTATTAATCCACTCAGTATTAGTAAGTAAGTCTTTACTACTATCACTTGATTGAGCGAAACTAAATATGGCGGTCAACAAAACTAGTGTAAATAACAAATTTCTCATGATAGGGGGTTGCTTTAATTCAAGCTCAAATTTAATAAAAATTATCCTAACCAGCCCTCTCTATCTAAACTTCTGTACTGAATCGCTTCAGAAATATGATCGGGTTTTATGTCATTAGAATCATCTAAATCAGCAATGGTGCGAGATACCTTTAAAATTCTATCGTAAGCTCTGGCCGATAAATTCAAGGCTTCCATGGCAGATTTTAACAAGGTCATAGATGCCTCATCTAGCTTACAGAATTTTCTTATTTGCTTGACATTCATTTGGGCATTATAATGCACTATTTTAGTATCAGAAAAACGATTGGTTTGCAGTTCTCTCGCCTTTGTTACGCGTTCTCTTATTATTTTACTTGCTTCTCCTTTACTCCTTTCTGATAATTTTTCAAAAGGCACGGGTTGCACTTCTATATGTATATCTATCCTGTCTAATAATGGTCCTGATACTTTACTTAAATAACGCTGCATTTCTGTTGGCGATGACGTAACATGCCCGGGAGTATCGTTAAAATAACCACTCGGACTAGGATTCATACTCGCCACCAACATAAAACTACTGGGGTAGGTTACCGTGAATTTTGCCCTAGAAATGGTTACTTCTCTATCCTCTAATGGTTGACGCATTACTTCTAAAACCGTTCTTTTAAATTCCGGTAATTCATCTAAGAATAATACCCCGTTATGTGATAAGGAAATTTCTCCTGGTTGAGGATAAGCACCACCACCTACCAATGCCACATCACTTATGGTATGGTGCGGAGATCTAAAAGGTCTTTGCCCCATAAGTCCTGAATTTTCTTTAACCCTACCCACCACAGAGTGTATTTTGGTAGTCTCTAAAGCCTCCTGCAATGTCATTGGAGGTAAAATACTGGGTAGCCTTTTGGCTAACATTGTTTTCCCGGATCCGGGAGGACCAATCAAAATAATATTATGACCACCTGCAGCGGCAATTTCCATACATCTTTTAATAGATTCTTGCCCTCTTACATCAGAGAAATCATGATCTGGATTTTCTAAATTATCATAAAACTCTTTTTTGGTATCTACAATAGTTGGAGTTAAGGTAGAATTCCCTTCAAAAAAATCAATTACTTGTTTGATATTCTCTACACCGTACACCTGCAAACCACTTACAATAGCCGCTTCTTTAGCATTTTGTTCAGGTAAAATAAACCCCTTAAACCCCTCTTCTTTTGCTTTTATAGCAATTGGTAAAACCCCTTTAATTGGCTGTAGACTGCCGTCTAGCGACAATTCGCCCATAATGAGATAATCAGAGATATCATCTCCTTTAATTTGAGATGAAGCTTTTAATATACCAATAGCCAAGGTTAAATCGTAAGCAGAACCTTCTTTACGTAAATCGGCCGGAGCCATGTTGATGGTAATTTTTTTACCCGGAATGGCATAACCATTATTCTGTAATGCAGCAGCAATTCTAAAATTACTTTCTTTAACAGCATTATCGGGCAAACCAACCAAATGATAACCAACACCTTTAAAGATATTGACTTCAACAGTAATAGTTGTGGCTTCTACACCAAAAACAGAACTACCATATACCTTTGTTAGCATCTGTTCTTTTTATTTAATACCGGATTGGCGTATATCTTTAGCAATCTGTGCTGAATATCAAAACAATCACTTTGTGACTTTATATAATTAGAAAATGATAATTTATCCCCACTGGTATAAAAATCACTGTATTCATCCGTTTCGTATAACAGATCATAACTCATATAATTTGTTTTATACAAATGATAATTCTTATACACCAATCTATCCATTTCTTTCGCTATAGCTTTTATGGTTGATTTGAAATCGCCTGAAAAATCAATATTTTCAACGTTTAGCTGTTCAAAATGCAAGCAAACATCACCTTTAGGCTCTTCTATTCCTCTAATAATACTATTTATATTTTCATATTTAGATTTTTTATACGTCCCTGTTTTTTCTCTCGTTTGCAGCTCAATTGCTTTTTCCATTGCACAGGGCTCAAACTCATATGAAACTGAAGATATTACTATTTGCAGGTCTTGTAATGATTGTTTTACATCTTCTCCTCCACTCATCAACAGCATTCTTACCAAACCGGGGAAAGTTCTGTCATTACCGTCTTTTGTTCTTCCATTACCTTGAGCAATCCATGATGAGACATTTTTATGAATTAACGAATACCTCAAATAAGCAGATAAATTTTTGGCATTTTGTAACAATTCAAATTTGGTACCGGTTCTAAAAACGGTAAACATATTATTTAGTTTAGCTACTCTTTCCATTACTTCATCAACTATTAGATTATCGCCTAATGATATTTCAGTAAATGGATAACCTCTATGGTATAATGTATATTGCAATAAACCGGAATCTAAGAATATATCTCTATGATTAGAAATAAATAAATGATTGCCATCTTTACAAACATCTTCTAAACCCTTAATTTCTAAATTACTAATAGAATTATCTATGAGCGATTTAATCATCGGTTCAATAAAATTGACTTGAAAATCAGCACAATTATGGCAAGATCTTAATTTTTCTACAATAGTATCATTTGACCAAGAAGGGTAAAAATATTGCACGCCCTGCTTAAATTGATTATTTGTTGTTAACCATTGCAAAGCTTCTTCAATTTGCATTTGATTATAAGGGGCAATAGTTTCAAATATGTTTAATATTTCTTTGGTCATACTCATAAATCTTTTAAAAATACACTATCCTTTGACAATTTCCAAACATAAAATTATCTCTTGTCTATAAATAAAACAGGTTTCCTACTCATTTTTGGGAACTTCAATTTGTTAATCTCTTCAATGTCATGGATTTCAATATTAGGAAGCACTCTTAATTTTGCTCGACAATGATCTTTTATTTGATGTAAAAATTCCTGAGAATTAACTTTTGTACTAATTTTAATGAGAATTTCATCAGTACCAATGGCATTATGTGAAATTTCTATAATGTAATTTTCTATTTCGTCAAAATCATTTAACAGGTCATAAAGTGCAGGCGGGTACAAGGTAGTGCCTTTGTATTTAACCATTTGCTTTTTACGACCTATTACCGGACTTAATCTCAATGAATTTCTACCACAATCACATGGAGAAGTATGGGCTTTAACAATATCTCCTGTTTTAAAACGCAATAATGGCATGGCTTCAACACCTAAAGTGGTAATAGTCAATTCTCCATACGCTCCTTCTCTTACCGGACGGTCATTGTCGTCTAAAATTTCTACAATAATTAATTCAGGATGATGATGACCACCTTGTTGTTGACTACATTCAGTAAAAGCAGTACTCATTTCCGTAGAAGCATAGGTTGAGAATAATTCAATTTGCCATTTTGAAGTAATTTTATTCGCTAAAAGATTAAAAGAAAAATCATTATTTCTTAAAGATTCTCCAATACAAATAACTCCTTTTATGCTTGACGCGTTATAATCTATATTATTGGCTTCTGCATACGCTATCAGTTTTAATAAAAAAGAAGGTACTGCAATTAAATAAGTCGGTTTAAATTTTAAGATAGAATCCCATTGCATTTCTGGCACCCCTGCACCTACCCTAATGATACTTGCCCCTAACTTTCTTATCCCTAAAAAATAGGCCAAGCCAGCCATAAATCTTCTATCCATGGTAGTCATTAACTGAACAATATCGTTTTCACCAATTCCTGAACAGGCAAATGAAATGGCTTCATTATAAGCCAATCTGTTTAGATCGTCATCGGTCAATGCAAAAGTAACGGGTTTACCTAGCGTACCGGATGTAGTTACATAATCAACTATTTTGTTTTTAGGCACACATAGAAAATCATTATTATGTAATTGCAAATCGTCTTTTGTGGTAACGGGAATTTTAGTTAGATCTGATAGTGTATTTATAGAGGTAATATCAAAGCTATGTTGCTTGAAAACATTTTGATAGTATTTTGAATTCTTTTGAAGATAAATTAATAAGGTTTTTAATTTCTCTACTTGAAATTCTTGTATTTCGGCTATGGATTGGGTCTCTATTTCAGGAATCATGCATTCAACAAATAAGATGGCTAAATTAAGATTAAAAATTGAGAGAAAAAATTTGCAAGGAAAATTAAGAATTCAAAGTACCCTATATTTTTGTGAACAAAAATAATAGCATTGTGTAAAAGTTTATTATGTTATTTAAACCGAATAGGTTAACTTTGTTTGGTTGTCGCTAAAGAAGACTTCATTGCCCCAATTACCTTTCATTTAGTCATTGAATTTTGTTTAGTGGAAACTTAAAACTATAATGGATATAACCACAATAGGGTTATGCTTATGTTAGCCACAATCCCCCTACTAAAAAATCGAGTTGAGTTTTTTGGCTAACGAGTGTATCTTTGTAAATGGCTCCCTGTTAAGGCCGGTT
>DEIV01000151.1:5828-6303 GCA_002352665.1 Flavobacteriaceae bacterium UBA2765 | reverse complement strand
AACCTTTAAAAAGCAAACTTAAGTTGTATAGACACATTGCATTTACACCTGTTAAATTGCAAGTTAAATATTTTCATCAAAACAATATGCATAAAAATCCAAACTCAATAAAAATAGAAGTTTGGATTTTTATGTTTTGAAAAATGGTTCTCTTTAACTAGAACTGTTATTCTTAAGATTATACTTTCGTTCCTCTGTGGGATAAGCGATATGCACGTTTCATCTGCAACTTCGTCTTGATTCAATGGCATTCTAAAAACTTTATATGTAAATCAACAAGATCCCGCATTCGTTCTTCTGCGGGATAAGCGATATGCACGTTTCATCTACAACTTCGTCTTGATTCAACGGCATCCTAAACTATATATGTAAATCAACAAGATCCCGCATTCGTTCCTCTGCGGGATAAGCGATATGCACGTTTCATCTTCAACTTCGTCTTGATTCAACGGCATCCTAAACTACATATGTAAAT
>DEIV01000151.1:0-5747 GCA_002352665.1 Flavobacteriaceae bacterium UBA2765 | reverse complement strand
TCTACAACTTCGTCTTGATTCAACGGCATCCTGCTTACATCATCGTGGCAGCAATACGTTTATAAACTCCTTCTTTAAGTTTGTCTCTAATGGCAGAGAAAGCAATAATCGTTTCGCTTACATCTTCTAAAGTGTGTGCCGCTGTTGGAATCAATCTTAATAAGATCATTCCTTTAGGAATAACAGGATACACAACAATTGAACAAAAAATACCGTAATTTTCACGTAAATCTTGTACCATAGCCATAGCTTCTGGAATATCTCCTTCTAAGAATACAGGGGTTACACAAGTATTGGTATTACCTATATTAAATCCGTTTTCTTTTAATCCAGATTGTAAAGCATTTACGTTTTCCCAAAGCTTTTCTTTTAGCTCCGGCATAGTACGCAACATATCTAAACGTTTCAAAGCACCTTTAACCATTGCCATTGGCAATGATTTTGCAAACATTTGAGAACGCATATTATATTTTAAATACTGAATAATATCTTTGTCGGCAGCAAAAAAAGCTCCAAAACCTGCCATAGATTTTGCAAACGTAGCAAAATACACATCTATATCATTTTGTACGCCTTGCTCCTCTCCTGCTCCTGCTCCTGTTTTACCTAAAGTTCCAAAACCATGTGCATCATCAACCAATAATCTAAAATTGAATTTTTTCTTTAAAGCTACAATTTCTTTCAATTTACCTTGCTCACCTCTCATACCAAATACTCCTTCAGAAATTACCAAGATTCCTCCGTTATTTTCTGTAGCCATCTTTGTAGCTCTTTGTAAGTTTTTCTCTAAACTTTCAACATCATTATGCTTATATACAAAACGTTTTCCTGCATGCAATCTAACTCCATCAATTATACATGCATGGGTATCCATATCATAAACAATGACATCATGTTTGGTAACCAATGCATCTATAGCAGAAACCATTCCTTGATAGCCAAAATTAACCAAATAAGCCGCTTCTTTACTTACAAAATCTGCACATTCTTGTTCTAATTGCTCATGAAAAGCAGTATGACCAGACATCATTCTAGCACCCATAGGATAAGCCATACCATGTTCAGCAGCAGCAGCAGCATCCGCTTTTATAACTTCAGGATGATTGGCCAATCCTAAATAATCATTAATACTCCAAGTAATTACTTTTTTACCATTAAAACCCATTCTATTAGATATAGCACCTTCCAATTTAGGAAATACATAATACCCCTCTGCCTGCTCTGCCCATTTACCTAATGGTCCTTTATCTTTTATTATTCTTTCAAATAAATCTTTCATCTGCATAAATTTTATTGTGCAAAGTAACTAAATTTTTAGTGTTTTTATAATACTAAGCTACTCTTTTTTAATAAGTTTATTAAGTAATACTATATGAATTTCAAAATGACCGTTTCAAAAATTGAACTATTTTTTATGTATACGGACTATAAAATTTAACTCGCAATATGCATTAAACTTTATAATGAGGGTTAAATGATAAAAAAAAGGAGGCTTTATTTCAAAACCTCCTTTTCTAACTATTGTATAAATTATTCTATTTGATAACTTCTATCTCGGCTTGAGCCAATTTTTGAGTATCAAAAAAGCCTTGTTCACGCATCCAAGTATCACTAAATACTTTACTCATATATCTAGAGCCATGGTCAGGAAAAATAACAACAACTTTACTATTTTTATCAAATTCACCACTTGCCGCTAATTGAAAAACCGCTTGTAAAGCCGCACCACTTGTATAACCTGCAAAAATACCTTCTGTTAAGGCTATTTCTCTAGCTCTATGTGCACTATCTTCATCACTTACCTTCTCAAACTTATCAATAATATCAAAATCTGTAGCCGTTGGAATTAAATTTTTACCCAAACCTTCAATTCGATAAGGATAACTTTCTTTAGGGTCTAACTCTCCTGTTTCATGGAACTTCTTCAATACAGAGCCAAAAGCATCTACACCAATAATTTTAATTGCCGGATTTTGCTCTTTTAAATACTTTGCAGTACCTGAGATTGTACCTCCTGTACCACTAGCCGCTACCAAATGTGTAATTTCACCATTGGTTTGCTCCCAAATTTCAGGACCAGTAGAATTATAATGGGCATCAATATTTAATTGATTGAAATATTGATTTATATAGACTGAATCTGCTATCTCTGCATGTAATTTTTTAGCAACATTATAATAAGATCTAGGGTCATCTGCACTAACGTGGGCAGGACATACATATACCTTTGCCCCCATGGCTTTAAGCATATCAATCTTATCATTAGAAGATTTTGAAGATACTGCTAGTATACATTCATAGCCTTTGATAATACTAACCATAGCCAAACTAAAACCTGTATTACCAGATGTGGTTTCTATAATGGTTGTACCTTTTTTTAATATACCCTGTTGCTCTGCTTGTTCAATAATATGAAGTGCTATTCTATCTTTGGTTGAATGCCCAGGGTTGTAACCTTCAAATTTTGTGTAGAACTTACCCTTTAAATTTTGGGTGATTTTGTTTAACTTGATCATTGGAGTGTTACCAATAAGCTCTAGAACATTTTGGTTAATACCTAAATTGTGACTCATAAAAATCAGTTCTGATAAATATTAATTAACGGGCAAATTTACTATTTTTTTTTTATTCCTTATTAAATTTCTGCCAAAAAACTATAAAAGTATTCCTTTTTAATCTTATTTATAATCTAAATAAATAGTATTTAATTTTACCTTTTACTCTTCAACCCCTTCCAAATCCAAAATAAAAACATAATCTCTAGCCCTTTCTTTAAGTGCATTAAATCTTCCGGAAGCTCCACCATGACCCGCTTCCATATTTGTATGCATAAGCATTATATTATTATCTGTTTTATGTGCTCTTAATTTTGCCACCCACTTTGCCGGTTCATAATATTGTACTTGAGAATCAAATAACCCGGTAGTAACTAATAGATTTGGATAGGCTTTCTTTTCAACATTGTCATATGGCGAATAAGACAACATATAATCATAATACTTTTTTTCATTAGGATTGCCCCATTCGTCATATTCAAAAGTAGTTAATGGTATTGATTCGTCTAGCATAGTAGTCATTACGTCTACAAAAGGTACTGCTGCTACAACCCCATTAAATAATTCAGGATTCATATTAATTACAGCTCCCATCAATAGACCACCGGCCGATCCGCCCATTGCGTATAAATGATTCGCAGAGGTATAATTTTTTTCTATCAAATACTTGCTACAATCTACAAAATCTGTAAACGTATTCATTTTATTTAATAATTTTCCATCTTCATACCATTGTCTGCCTAAATATTGACTTCCTCTAATATGTGCTAAAGCATATACAAATCCTCTATCTAATAAGCTTAATCGCGTAGAACTAAACCCGTCTGGAATAGTTGCACCATATGAGCCATAAGCATATAACAATAAAGGTGTGTTTTTATCTAATTTGGTGTCTTTTCTATAAACTAAAGATATCGCTATCTTTTTTCCATCTTTTGCAGTAGCCCAAATTCGCTCACTCTTATAGTTATTTTTATCAAATTTGCCACCTAAAACTTCTTGTTCTTTTTTAATTTCTTTTGACCTGTCTTTCATATTATAATCAATTACAGAAGCAGGTGTGGTGAAAGAATTGTATCCATAACGGATAATTTCCGTATCAAATTCAGGATTACTATAAACACCAACAGAATAGGTTTCTTCGTTAAAAGGCAGGTATTCATCAACAGTATCATCCCAACGTTTAACACGAATTTTATTTAATCCATTGGTTCTCTCTTCAAGAACAAGATAATCCTTAAAAATTGAAATATCCTCCAATAGCACATCGTCTCTATGTGGTATCACATCCACCCAATTATCAAGAGCGGTTTTTTCAACTGGTGTCCGCATTAATTTAAAATTTGTTGCCTTATCCTTATTTGTTAAAATATAAAAATGATTTCCATAATGTGAAATACTATATTCCATTCCACGCACTCTAGATTGAATCATTCGCAATTTTTCGTATGGATTATCTGCAGGCAATACTTGATATTCGTTCGTTAAAGTACTACTAGAGCCTACAACGATATATTTTTTAGATTTAGTTTTAAAAACATAAGTACTGTAAGTATCATCTGCCTCATAAAATATTTCAATGTCTTCTGCAGGATCCGTACCTAAAACATGCCTGTAAATTTTTTCACTACGTAAGGTTAGTGGGTCTTTCTTGGTATAAAAAACGGTTTTATTATCGTTGGCCCAAACCGCATATCCTGTAGTGTTCTCAATTTTCTCAGGGTACAATTCACCGTTTTTTAAATCTTTAAAATGAAGCACATATTGACGACGACTTAAGGTATCAATACCAAAAGAAACCAAGGTGTTATCTTCACTTACATTAACACCATTCAAAGAATAGTAATCAAAACCTTCTGCCATTTTATTCACATCAAATAGAATTTCTTCATCAGCATCTAGGCTTCCTTTTTTCCGAGAATAAATAGGGTATTGCCCTCCTATTTCATACCTGGTAATATAAAAATACCCATTGTCCTTATACGGTACCGACTCATCATCTTCTTTAATGCGTGACTTCATTTCTTCAAATAAATCTTCTCTAAACTTTTCAGTATGAGCCATTTTATTATCAAAATAATCATTTTCAGCATTTAAATAATCCAACACCTTTTGCGTATGCTCATCCGGAACTTTAGCATTTTTTTGTTCATCAGACAATCGCATCCAATAATAATTGTCTACTCTAACATCTCCATGTTGCTCTAATTTTTTTGGTACAATATCAGCTGATGGCTGTTCTATATTTTTTTTGTTCATTTTATTTTGCGAATATGAAGCGACAAAAGTAAGTGAAACCGCTATTAAAAACAGAATTATTTTTTTCATTTTTATAAATATTAATATTTACTTCGAAAATAGTAAATTTGTACCTATAAATAAAATTATAAAATTATGTTTGGAGATTTATCTGGTATGATGGACAAGCTTAAAGAGGCTCAACAAAAAATAGAAGAAACTAAAACACGTTTAAATACCGTTTTAGTTGATGGTGAATCTGGTGGTGGAAAAGTAAAAGTTACCGTAACTGCCAATAGAGAAATTAGAAGTATTGCTATTGACGATACCCTTTATAACGAAAAAGACGCATTAGAAGACTATTTAATCATTGCTTTAAACAATGCTTTAAATAAAGCAAATGAAATAAATGAAGCAGAAATGGCGACGGCTGCTAAAGGAGGGCTACCGGACATTCCCGGTTTAGATATGTTTAAGTGATTTTCTACTACTTTCCTCGCTCATCTTTTTTCTGAGTGAATTAATATGCAATAGCAATCCGTCAAAGTAACAATTCCTTTTTGAAAAATCCGTGGCTATTTTTCTATCTGAGGATTATTTTTATTACATTAAAATTTAATTCGCATACCTGCCCATCAAGCCAGTGGGTATATGACAAAAATTTTAACAAAACAAAATTCATTAAACTAACCTGCTCTTCATTTTTACCAATGTGGTAGTACGCACTTTTCATCCAAATCTTTAAGCACCTTTTTAAAATCAATTAAACTATTTTGCATGACTTCAGCATCTTCTTTATGACATTGTAAACAAGCCCCAACCAGAAGCAACCTTTGCTGTTCTTTTACGGTAAATGGTCTAAAATCTGTCCTGGTAGTATTTACTTTATCCTGATTTTTTTCGTTTAAAAAACCTATCCAAGCATCTTCAGGTAAATTATCATTAGCATTTAAT
>DEIV01000118.1 GCA_002352665.1 Flavobacteriaceae bacterium UBA2765 | reverse complement strand
ATGGCAATTTGTGCAATTCAAATGAGCTTATAATATGCACCCGCCCCTTTTTGTCCGCTCGGTTTTAATAATTCTTTTTCAACTAATTCAGAAAGGTCATTACTTGCGGTATTCCGAGAGCAATCATTTATTTTCTGATATTCACTGTTCGTTAGTTTTTTATGTTGAGCTATTCCGGCATTGGGTACTTTATAGCCTGAGCTGGCACTTGGAGATTGCAAATATTCTTTGTGATATATATCTTTTTTAAATTCTACCCAAAAATCTGAACCTTCGTAAGAATATAGCGGACTTGGTAAACCTGCTTCAATGCACTTTTCTATTATTTTTATTGTTCCTCTTCCCCAAGACTCTATATAACCACTTCTAAAAAAAGCATTCGCAATATCAGGATTATAAGGCTGAGATGGATGTTTTTCCATTAGATTTTTAGTTGTCCAGTTTTCGGGTAGCTGACCACTATTCCAAATCATTAATTTGTCTTTGTACACACTTATTTGTATAGGAAAACCACTAGAATAATCTTTATGCGAAATGGCATTTAATAATGCTTCTCTGATAGCATCTTTTGGATATTCATATGTTTCTATTCTATGAATTCCTTCATAAGAAATTATTGCTTTAATGTACTTTGTGAAAAGCAGCTCTATGGTTTTTTCAACTTGATTGAATAGATTCCCGTGTACTTCATCTTGGTACATTAACTCTGAATCAGATTCAAAAAAACCAATTTTAACATAAGCTCCTGTAACAAAATTTTCAGGTTTTGGATGAAACAATAAAATACCTGCTCGCTTTAAATAATCATTCTCTTTGAGTTGTAAATTATCAATCAAATGGTTGTTACTGTCTGTTAAAGCATCTTCTTCAATTCGTTTGCTTTTAAAAGCTCTTTTTCTGAAAAATTCAAACGTTTCATTGTCTAAATCTTCAACCGAAACATTGGGAACAGGTACGCCATCCCATCTTTTTCCTTTCTTTTGCAACATAAACCTATCTAATGCAGCTCCTTTCAATTCTTGCTTTGTGCTTCCACTGCGATAATGATATTGGCCTTTGTAATTTACAGGATAAGGATAATCTTCAATATTAATTTCAATAAAATTTCCTTCTGGTGTTGTGTGTAGATTAACGTCAACAATAACGCCCAAAATATCTCTTGATTTGTTTGGAATATCTTCTAACAATTTTTTTGCATTTGTAATACCAACTACATTGCCATTATCATCTTTACCAATATAAATTGTACCACCTTTTGCATTGGCAAAACCGCATATCCATTTTAGATATTCATCACGCCAAGTGGTTTTGTATTCTATGTTTTGATTTTCAGACATTTTTATTTTAGTAATTTATTATAGTATCTTTTTCTTTGTTTGAACATTTTTTCAAAATAATCAATTTTTGAATCTCTGTAATCGAATATTACTGGTTGTTTTTTAGAACGTTGAATTCTACCAATATATTGAATCAACTTTCCTTCAAAAGCAAATGGATATACGATAAAAAGACATTCGAGATTGTTAATATCTATCCCTTCACCAAAGTATTGACCTGTTGAAATTACAATTTTAAAATGACCTTGCTTTATCTGTTCAATTTTACTTTTTCTTGAACTTTCTGAATCACCTCCGTGGATTGTAATAGTTTCATATTTCTCTTTTAAATAAAGGTTCAATATGTCAACATGTGCTTTCCTTTCAGTTAGAATAAGAATTGTCTTAAATCTTTCAGCGTTTTTCTTAATGTCATTAATGATTAAAGAGTTTCTTTGAGTATCATGAATGAGGATTTTAGAGATAGTTTCGTATTTATCTATTTTGTAGTCAAAAGGGGCAAAAAGTTCAGTTTCTTTAATATTAATTTCTGTATGAATATTTCTCTCAGCAAGATATTCCTTTTGATTTACTTGATATAGAATATTTCCAATGTAAATAAAAATCAATTTCTGATCATTGTTTTTTCTTTTAGGAGTAGCAGTTAAACCATAAAGATAGAACGAATTAAAATTAACAATAGCTTCTCTAAAGGATTTGGCCGGAATATGATGGCATTCATCAATAATGATTGTCCCAAATGAATTTGAGAGGTTGGTAAAATCATCAATTCTTGATAAAGATTGAATCATAGCAATTGTAATCAATTTCCCAATCTTTTTCTTTTGACTTCTAATTTGTCCTATATCCTTCTTTGGAATTTTTAAGAAGTCTTGTATACGTTCAGTCCATTGGTCAAATAGCTGTTTTCTGTGAACAATGATAAGTGCAGGTTGTCTTTTTTCTGCAATTATCTCAAGTCCAATTATAGTTTTTCCTGAACCAGGAGGCGATACAATTACACCAAAGTCTTTCTCTCTAACTTTATCAAGTGCAATCTCCTGATGATTTTGTAGTTTTATTTCTGATTCGAAATTTATGTAATCTTTCTTTTCTCTTTTCTCTATAATCTTATAAGGAATATTCTCTTTAATACAGAACTGAACTAACGAAGCAGAAAAACCTCTAGGAATCATTATCTCTATATCAGATTCTTTAATTAAATTGAAAAATTTTTCAGTATTGAATGTGCTTTTACCAATATGTTTTTTTGCTAAATAATCTGAATTATAAAAATTCAATTGATCTCTAAAAAATACTATTAACTTTTGACTTAATTGATTTCGTTTAAGATAAATCTGATTCTTTATGACAATTTCAAGTATGAAAGGTTTATTATCAGTTGTGTTTGAAATAAAGATTTCGTTAGGTTTAACATTGAATAATTCTTCATAAAGATTTTTCAGGTCTTGGGTTGATATTTTTTTAATAGTTTCAAGAAATTTCCATTGGTTTTCAATTGGTTCGAATGTCTCTGGATTTATAAAACAAGAATTTCCTAGTGCTAATGATTTACCTTGCAATGGAATGGCAATTAAATTTCCCATTCCTTTTCCCGAATGAAAATCCTGATTAGGAAATAATCTATCAAAGCTTGGTTCTTTTTCAAAATGCGAAATGATGTTGGAATGTCGCAATATCTCAAACATTATCTTACGACTTTGTTCAGCAGGAAAAGCATTTTCGAAAAATACCCATAAATGTCCACCATTTCCAGAACGGGAACGTTCAATATAAGATGGAATTTTATGTTGATTGCAAGTAATATGAAGTCTAATAATCGTTTCTTTCCAATTTTGTTTATCAAAATCAACTGTTATAAAATAAGAAGTATTATCTTCTAATAGTGGATAAATTCCGCAAGTTTCTTTTCCTAAGAAATGTGATTCTAATGCCAGATTATCAAAGTGTAAATATTTCTTATTTTTATAATTCTTGAAAGTGCCTCCCTGAGCTTTATGTTTATTGTAGTCTGTCCAATCAACCTTGTATGCAGGCATATATCCACTACGTCCATTTTTCTCCCAGCGAATAGCATAAATATCTGTGCGTCCCCGAAAAATAGATTTGTAAAGGTCGATATCTTTATTAACTTCAATCACATTGCAAATATATGTAATCTAGGGGTTGGCAAGAAATAGCTCTTTTGGTTTTTTAGGGTAGGTTAATGTGTTGGCAAAAAACTAAATGTGCTATTTGTGTGGCTGGACTTTAGTACATATTTTCCTCTGTGGGGCTTGCAGGTAACGGTTTTGTATAAGATTAGTTGCGTCGTTTAAGAAACTAATTTAGCAAATACAAACCAAATAGAAAATCCGCTAGGATTTTCCAAGTAGGCGAGTATTAGCAATTAATTTTATACGGTATTGCACTAATCCCGCCTTAGCGGGAAGGAGCACAACGAAAAAATTTGTATTTTTAGTTTTCACAAAAAAACTACAAATATGA
>DEIV01000112.1 GCA_002352665.1 Flavobacteriaceae bacterium UBA2765 | reverse complement strand
AAACCCTAAACCCTAAACCCTAAAAATAAAGAATGATTACACCCTAACCACAAAGTGTTCTTTAACCTGTTCTTTTCTAAAAAACACAAGACCCCAATAATAAGTATCAATACTCACCGTAACTTTTGGGTGATTTATTATATATTGCCAAGCATCTTGCATGCCTTTACTCCAATAAATATCATCAAACACAAAAACTGAATTATGATGAGTATGGGCAAGACACTGTTCAAAATAATCTATAGTTGGCTGCTTTTGATGATTGCCATCAAAAAAAACCAGATCAAAAGTTTTATTATTTAACGTTTGAGCTAAAGTACTACTGAAATTCCCCACAACTACTTCAATGTTTTTTAAATTAAAGAATTCAAAATTTTCTTTAGCAATTGTAGCTGTATTTTTGCATCCTTCTAGCGTTATAATGGTACTATTTGGATTACTTAAACTCAGAGCAGCTGTCCCTATACCTACAGATGTACCAATTTCTAAAATGTGTTTTGCTTCAAAATAAGTTGATAATCGACCTAAAAGTTGAGCTCTTATTTTAGTAATTCCGGCATTTTTTGCAATATCCGACACCTTTCTCTGATGGGATCTTAGTGATTTTGAACCCGCTCCAAAATCCTCAATAGCAATGACAGTATGGTTATTTAATAATGATTTTCTGTATCTATGTAGAGTTTTATACCATTTTTTATCAGTTTTATCGTAAAAACAGTCGCTTACCAATTGATAAACAAAAGGGGAATGTATGCCATGTTTATTCTTAGATTTTAATAAGAATTTGAGATAGAATTTGATTTGGAATAACATATTTATTTTTTACTGCCCGAAAATAGGGAGAAATATTATTTTATTCGCAATTAATTAGCGATAATAAACAATTAAAAATTATATTTGCAGCTATGTTAAAAATTGACATGATACGTAAAATTTTAATCATATTTGGTTTGGGCATATTGTTGAGCTCATGCATCCCCAATAAAGAACTCGTCTATTTTCAAGGAAATCCTTCATCGAAAAAAGATGTATATAAAATCTTAAATGAGCCATATAAATTGCAGGTTAATGATATTTTAGATATTAGGATCAAGGCCAATAATGAAGAATTGGTGGCTTTATTTAAACAAGCAGAAACAGAAAATGCAGGTGCTAACGGTCAAATTAATGAAGGTAGTTTTTATTTGAATGGTTATACAATTGACAGGCAAGGGGAGATTAGAATTCCTTATGTTGGAGATTTAAATGTGTTAGGATATACAGAGAGAGAAGTTCGTGAAAAGATTGAGTCTGAATTGGGTAAGTTTTTTAAAGATATTGATGATGTTTTTATTACGGTAAAACTGGCAGGTATCCGTTTTACGGTTTTGGGCGAAGTAAGTAGTCCGGGAACATTGATTTTATTTCAAAATCAAGTCAATATAGTGGAAGCTATTGCCAATGCAGGAGATATTACTATTACAGGGAATAGAAAAAATATTACTATCGTTAGAAAACATATTGATGGAACAAAAAAAATGAGGATAGACTTGACCGATGTTTCAGCATTTGATTCTGAAGTGTATTATATTCAATCTAATGATATTATATATGTAGAACCCTTAAAGCAAAAATCATGGGGTACAGGTACCACAGGTGCTCAAACATTTGCTACATTAATTTCTGTTTTATCATTAGTAACTACAACCATTTTATTAGTTAGAAACCTATAATTGATAATGAAGCCGTTAGATAAGTTTGATTTAAATATTAATGATATCAAATCTTTTGATATTAAAGAATATATCTTTAAAGTACTTTCTCATTGGAAATTATTTTTATTGATGTTGATATTAGGCTTGTTAATAGCTGCTTATGTAAATAAGCGTAAACAGCGTATTTATAGTTTAAACAGTATTTTCACCTTTAAAGAAGAGCAAAACCCCTTATTTACTTCTAATACCAACATTGCTTTCAACTGGGGTGGGCCGAGTGATAAGGTAGAAACGATCATTACCATATTACAATCAAGAACCCACAATGAAAAGGTAGTAAAGGAATTACAATATTATATCAACTATTTACAAGAAGGTAATTTTAGAATGGAGGATGTCTATGGAAAAGTACCGTTTGAAATTTCAATAGATTCAGGTAGTTATCAATTGTTAAATAGCCCTATTAAACTTGAGTTTTTAGAAAATAATGAGGTATTGGTTTCTGTAGATTTTGAAGAAAAGGAGGTAACCCTAATTAATTATCACAATAATAAAAAGGAAGCTTATGTTTCAAAGTCTGCATCTTTTTCAGAAAAGTATGTTGTAAACAGTTTGGTTAAAACACCTTTTGGTGAATTTACAATTAAGCCCAAAAGAGTAGCCTCAAATTTTGAAAATTCAACATATTATATTGTATTTAGTGATTTTAATGCCACGGTTAATCAGTATAGAAATATTAAAGTAGACAATTTAAAGGATGGTACTTCAATTGTTGAATTGAGTTTAACAGGAGCCAATAAAAAGAAAATAGAAGATTATATCAATACTACAGTTGAAGTTTTAGATATAGACCAGCAAGAACAAAAAATACAATATGCTATTAAAACAAAGAAGTATATTGATGATGTTTTTAATTTAGCATCAGATAATTTAAAAACTATAGAAGAAGATCTAGGTAATTTTAAACAAAAGAATAGTATTAACGATTTAAGTGTTGAAGGCAATGCCTTATTTGAGGAAGTTATAGAATTAGACAAACAACAGCAACAAGTAAAAGAAAGACTGGCTTATTATAAAAATTTAGAAGATTACATTTCTAATAATAAAAATATTAGTAATGACATCCCTGTACCAGTCAATGTTACTATTGAAGATCCAAATATTACGAAGAATATTATAGAATTAATCGAATTGTCAAAGCAGAAAAAGTCTTTGGAACAGACTGTAACACCAAACTATCCACCTTTAAAAAATATAAGAGATAATATTGAGATTACTAGAAATGTAGTTTTAGAGAATTTATCCAATTTAAAAAGTGAGACGCAAGTAAATCTAAATAATGTTAGAAGTAGGATGGGTACCTATAATTCTAAACTAAGAACCTTGCCCAAAAAAGAGCAAGGTTTAGTTACACTACAGCGTAGTTATGGCCTAACAGCGACAAATTATGAATATTTAAAACAGAAACAATATGAGTCCGGTACGGCTATTGCTGCCAATGTTTCTGATCTTAAAGTATTAGATAAGGCCAAAGATGTTGGTCAAGGTCCTATCAGTCCTAATACGCTGTTTAATTATTTGATAGGTGCAATATTAGGTCTAGGTTTACCATTTGTATATATTTTGGTTAAAGAGGCTTTAAGTAATAAAATAATTACGGTTGAAGAAATTGAAAAAGCTTATAAAATCCCTGTATTGGGCGTTATTGGTAGTGGTGTTATAGAAAGTTATTTGGCAGTGTTTGACAAACCAAAATCGTCATTAGCAGAATCGTTTAGAGCGTTGAGGTCTAATATTCAATTTCTATTTAGCAAGGAAAGTAAATCTAAAACCGTGGTAATTACTTCTTCAGTAAGTGGTGAGGGAAAAACACTGTGTTCTATCAATATGGCATCTGTTTTTGCCATGAGTGATAAAAAAACAATATTGGTAGGCTTAGATTTAAGGAAACCAAAATTGCATATTGATTTTGATGTAAGTAATGATTTTGGTGTGGTAAATTATTTAATTGGTCAAAAAGAATTGAATGAGGTAATACAATCCACTAGAATACCTAATTTAGATGTAATTACATCAGGACCTATTCCGCCAAATCCTTCTGAGCTGTTAATTAGTGAACAAGCTAGTAAAATGTTTAAAAATTTAAAGGCTAATTATGATTATATTATCATTGATACACCGCCGGTAGGTTTAGTGGCAGATGCTATTGAGTTGTTTAAATATTCCGACGCTATAATGTATATTATCAGGCAAAATTATACACAACGCGGAATGCCTAGAATGATTGATGAAAAATATAAAAATGGAGAGGTTAAAAACATCAGTTATGTGTTGAATGATTTCAAAGTTAAAGACACTTATGGCTATGGCTATGGCTATGGCTACGGTTATGGCTACGGTTATGGATATGGATATGGAGCTTACGGAAAATATGGTAATGGATATCATAGTAATGAAAAATTGCCATGGTTAAAAAGATTGTTTAAGAAATAATTTTTTGTATGTTAAATCGTTAACAGTTTGAGAATTGTATAAAAACAAGATGTTTTTGATAAAAATTGAATTGTTTTTTGTGATAAAAAATTATTCATAAAACAACGTCTTAAGTATAAATGGCTTCTAAAGGAAAAGAATAACAAAATTAAAGAGAATGAAGGAAACAAAAATTGCAATAATTGGTTTAGGATATGTAGGATTACCACTAGCCGTTGAATTTGGGAAAAAGTATAAAGTAATAGGTTTTGATATCAATACAAAGAGAATCAAAGAGTTAAGAGAGAACGATGATTTCACCTTAGAGACGTCTTCGGAAGAACTTAAAAGTGTTAATGTTTCATCGTTAAATGGACTTAATGAAGCCTCAACGGGTCTGTGGTTAACGGATAATTTAGAGGATATAGCGTCCGCTAATTTTTATGTAATTACGGTGCCAACACCTGTTGACAAGAGTAATAGGCCTGATTTAACACCGTTATATAAGGCAAGCGAAACCGTAGGGAAAATGTTGTCTAAGAATGATGTTGTAGTCTATGAGTCAACTGTTTTTCCGGGAGCCACAGAAGAAGAATGTATACCTATATTAGAGAAAATATCAGGATTGGTTTTTAACAAAGATTTTTATGCAGGTTATTCACCCGAAAGGATCAATCCGGGAGATAAAGAACATACTGTAACTAAAATTTTAAAAGTTACTTCTGGCTCAACACCAGAAATTGCAGATTATATCAATAAAATTTATCAATCAATTATTGTGGCCGGTACACATTTGGCACCTTCAATAAAGGTAGCAGAAGCTGCAAAAGTTATTGAAAATTCTCAAAGAGATATCAATATTGCTTTTGTAAATGAATTAGCCAAAATTTTTCGTTTAATG
>DEIV01000056.1:30233-84899 GCA_002352665.1 Flavobacteriaceae bacterium UBA2765 | reverse complement strand
ATATTGATGAAGGTAGATTGCAAATTAAAGTAAAAGATGATGACGAAAAAGTAAATATAGATATTGACAAGGATGGATTTAAAATGGAGATTGATGACAATGATAATGAAGTTCATGAATAAAATAGTTAGGCTATTGATCATATTTTTACAGTTCTATTGATTATACGCTGTATTTACCAACAATATTTTATTTGCCAATCTCCCTTTTGGTTTCACTATGACCTTAACATCTTTTGTTGCTTTGTAATTTAGAAACAATATATCTCCTTGTACTTTCCATTCAACTGAAACAGGACCGGCAGGATGAGGAACAACTCCTTTAGCCCATTCAATAGTATCTGATTGAGGAGCTATAGTTACCACTGACAAATTTGTAGGTTCAGGAAACCCTAATTGTACACCAAGAATATATGTTGACATATACCACGTTGGAGCTCCACTCCACCCATGAGATTTTGAACCATGTCCGTTTTGATTTCCGAAATCCTCCCAAGTACAGTCATTATCATCAAAAACCATGTTTTGCCAATATTTACGTATAAACATTTCTGCAGTTTTAGCATTCTCCATTTTATATAATGCCCCTAATGCGTAAAAAGCACCATAAGGGGTTATTTTATTATGCCTAGGCGTATTTCCAATGGAATCTAGTTCAGTTGCTAAAAACTCATTGACACTTATCATTTGTTGTTCTGTTGCAACATCATATAAAACCGGCCAAACACTTGACGCTGGAAAATAATGTTCAATTTTTTTTCCTCCTTTAAAACCATCAAAATACGCCTTTTTATCAGCATCCCAAAACAATTCTGAAACAGCTTTTTTAGAAGATTTTCGAATTTCTGAATAGCGTTTTGCCTCTTTTTTATCACCCATTATATCTGACATTTCTGCCATGACTTCAAATGATCTACTCATTAATGATTGTGTAGTTGCCAATTGTGCATTTCCTTTTTCTATTTGTATCCATTCTATAAATGACTTCACCTCATCAAACAATCCGTTTTCTAATTGTGTGGCTGCAAGTGAGTCCATCATAGTTCTATATTTTGGATAAGAATATTCTAAAAATGCTGTATCACCGGTAAGGTCATAATACCATTTCAAATTTAAAAGAGAAATCAACGGGTAATCACTTAAAACACCAATATCATGCCTATCTAATAATTGATCTGTATAATCACTTAGAACATCAGCATATAATCCTTGTATCTGATGTAAAGATTTTCTAATTAATTTTGTATCACCTGACACTACATAACCAGTGGTAGTTTGAGGAAATAGATCACCGGCATACAAACCTCTTTCACGAAATGGATCAATATAAACATCATCTGCACAAAGTTCCATAGTTCTCTTACCAAGCTGCCACACTTGATTTAACATTCGGTCTGAACATTCAAATTTTCCCACGCTTTTTAAAGGATAATTTTGTTGTATTGCTCCTACTTTATGCAAAACAACTTTCCCTGTATTGTTTTTTATATTTACATGCAAATAACGATGGCCATTGGGTTTGAATACTTCAAAATAATTACGCCCTTGTTTTGCAATATGTCTTGCTCCCATAAACAATCCATACCTCTTAAGAATATGTAATCTATTTCCTTCTTTACTCTCTGACCATCCAATGTCTGCAATTGTACCTTCTGGAGCAGTGTATTCGAGAAATATTCTACCATAGGTGTTTTTACCCATATCAAATATTACTGCATTGCCTTTTTTATCATCTAATTCAATTTCTGTGACCTGAGTTTTTTCATAAACTTTTTCTTGATCAAAATAACTGTACACTATGGAAATAGCTG
Organism: Flavobacteriaceae bacterium UBA2765; assembly: GCA_002352665.1. GTDB lineage: Bacteria > Bacteroidota > Bacteroidia > Flavobacteriales > Flavobacteriaceae > Aureibaculum. The sequence goes on along the minus strand of DEIV01000056.1, from coordinate 83,089 downwards.
GATTATTACAATAATCTCCTCTTTTTTTACCTTCCCATCCTTTTGATAATTCTGGTAATTTCTCAGGTAAAAAAGGAAGTTTTAAGTCCTTATTCTTTTGATCTTCTTCATCTGTAAAAGGCCCTGCCATCATCATAAAATTTTCCGAATTAAATGTTTTCGTAGGAGACATTTTCAGACCAGCATTTTTGGGTAGAATGATATTAAAATCCCAATGCCCCCAAAGAATATCCAATTCTGTAAAAAAATAATTCCACCCTTGTTTTAAATTAACACGCCTGTTTGATCGCCAGTAATTACCATCTTCTGCCAATGTTCCTTCTAAAAGCCCAACACCATTTACAAAATATTTTCCCCACCATAATCCAACATCTACAGTTTGTTGCTTGGGTGAATATATATATGAATATCCAAAAGCTTTTTTCATCTTTCGATACTCTTTATTTGTAGCATCTGGAATTTTTATCCTAAAAGAATAAATTGTTTCATCATTTTTTAGAGAATATATTCCTAATACATTTTGAGGAAGTACTATATCTTGTTTTAGAAATGGTATAGAACGAGGTGAAAACTTACCCCAAGCATTTTGATTTTTTAAGACTATTACATCTTGCCAATTACTTCTATCAAGAGCTACTTTGTCCCAATCTTCAACGCCAATTCTTGCATCATAATCATCTAAGGCACCTTGAGCAAATGTTATTTTTGGAGCAGTTTGGTCGTAGCCTGTAGCCTTTTTACATTTCCATTTTCCAGCAGTTTCTAGAGAAATTGTTGTGTCTTGAGCATGAATTTTTCCCCAAGCGATAAAACCCCCAATATTTTGCACAAGCTGATAGGTGTTCATTCCATTTGCCAAAACTTTTACTGCAATTACATTTTTTCCTTTTTTAAGGAAGGGTAGTATATTATGCTCATCATATTCAATTTCTTCAGGGTAAAACCTTCCTGGCCCCCAATTTATATTTGTTCCATTTACTTTAAGTAAATATCTAGAGTCAGCAAAAAGATTTAAAATAGCTTTATCTGCTGACGCTTCCAGTTTAAATTCTAAAGCAAAATACACATATTGCTGCCTACCTAAACCTTCATTATTATACCAAACGAATTTTGCATCTGATTGACCAGGCTTTATTACTTCTGTAGATCTAACATTACACGAACTTATGAATCCGGCAAACAGAAGAAAGGATATTATAAAATACTTCATAATTTTTGATTCAATTTTGCCAAATGATTTTTTAATATCCTTTATCATGACTTACCCCAAACCGCACTAACCTCCACAATGGAGGATCTATAATGAAAGCCTTGATACGTCATGCATCTTCAGAATTTGGACTTTGCCAAATTCTATTTTTAACCTTTTAATTTCAAAATTAAAACCTAAAAATAATGATGATCTAAAGTAGGAATACTTAGTTTAAGTAACTATTTATTCTCTATTAAAAATCTATCAATATCAATCCGTTTTGGAATAGAAGGTTGTGCTCCTATACGAGTTACGGCAAGAGCCGCTGCTGCTGACGAAAAAGTAATGACTTCATTTAAAGGTTTTCCCTCAACAAATGAAACAGCAAAGCTTCCACAAAAAGTATCTCCTGCAGCGGTAGTATCTTCAGCTTTAACCTTAAATGCTGGCACATAAGACATTTCATTTTTATTACCATAAATAACCCCATCCGCACCTAAGGTAAGTATGATTAATTTTGAACCTAATTCCAGTAATTTATAAACGGCTTTTTCTGCTGTTGCTCTATCTGTCACCTCTATTTTTGAAATGAAACTAGCCTCTGTTTCATTAACCACTAAAATTTCAGTCTTTTTTAAATAATCAATATTGAACTTTTGGGCAGGAGCAAAATTCCAAAGAACGGGTATCTTATAATCTTGAGCCAAATCAAATACATATTCAATAGTCTCGAGCGGAATTTCATATTGCATCACAATAATTGCCGCCTCTTTGATAATCTTTGTAGCTTTTTTAACTTTCTCCGGAGTTAATGCTGCATTAGCACCCGGAGCTACGGAAAGATAATTATTACCTTCTGAACCTATCATCACAAGGGCATGCCCACTTACCAATTTATCCTCTTGAAACACAAATTGTGTATGCATGCCTTCCGTTTCAAAATTAGTTAACATTTGCGGTGTATAAGCATCATTACCAACACAATTGACAAATGCTACATCACCTCCGGCTCTGGCAGCGGCAACCGCTTGATTGGCACCTTTACCTCCATATACTTGCATGAATGTGGCATCTGTTATGGTTTCTCCTACTTTTGGAAGGCGATCCATTTTCATTATTAAATCTACATTTGAACTTCCTATAACTACTATTTTTTTATTCATTTTTTCTAATTTAAACGTGCAACTACTAATAGTACCAGACCAATAATAAAAAAGGCAAACATAGCGTTCAACCAGCTACTTGTTTCTTTTTTAGCAGCAGCAAATTCCTTCCAAACAAACACTCCCCAAGCTGCCGAAATCATAGTTGCTCCTTGTCCTAATCCATAAGAAATAGCAAACCCTGCCTTTTCAGATGCAATTAAATTGAATTCCATAGCCACACACCAAATCAATCCACCCAGTAGACCTATAGTGTGTAATCTGGGTGTTCCTAATTTAAAATAATCTTTATAGGTTACTGCCTTTCCGGTAACAGGTTTGTACATAAACCATGTATTAAAAACAAAATTGGAGAAAAATATGCCTAATGTAAAAACGAACATTGCAGAATATGAGGTTAGCGATCCACTTTCCGGAGTGCTAAAATCAGAGATCATTGATTCTGCCACAAATCGATAGAAAAAACCCATCAATATACCTGAAAAAATAGAAAGTGCGATGCCTTTAGCTTTGTTAGGCTGATCTGCCTTGGGCAATTTACTATAGGCCTTAGCATTGAATAAAATGGCTAATACTACCAATACTAATCCGCCAAACAACATATAGGGATTCCCTAAAGGATCACCAATATAATTAACTACAACGCCAATAACTAGAGCGAGACCTACCGCAATTGGAAATGCTACGGACATTCCGGCAATAGAAGTAGCAGCAACAATAAGCAAATTAGACAAATTAAAAATAACACCACCTAAAAGAGCCAAACCAATAGCGGTTGTACTTGCTTGTGTTAAATCATCTAAGAACCCTCTGCCTTCTATACCAAAGCTTCCCAAGGTAAACCCAAAAAGCAATGTAGTAATTACCAACCCAATAGAATAATCCCAATAATACAATGGAAATGCCCATTCTTTTGATGAAAGCTTTAAAGTATTTGCCCAAGAGCCCCAACCAATCATGGTTATGATACAAAAAATAACTGCTAAGGCATAAGAATCTACAATATACATGATTTTAAAAGGTTTTGGTTAATAATAAATTCAATACTAATTTTGATTATCTAACTAGAATCGTGTCAAAGCTTCCTCCATCATGGCAATGGTAGCTGTTGCTCCGCATCTGGCACATCCTGCTTCTTTCACCGCTATCAATTGATCTAGTGTACGAACACCTCCTGCAGCTTTTACTTTAACCTTTGGCCCCACACTTTTTTTCATTAATTCTAAATGCGGAATGGTAGCTCCTACATATGAATATTTACCATCACTGCCTTTTACAAAGCCAAAACCTGAAGAAGTTTTTACATAATCGGCTCCAACATTAGTACAAATTTCACATAGCTTAACAATATCACTATCTTGAGTAACATAATCGGTTTCAAAAATAACCTTGACTATAGCTCCATATTTATGACAAACATCTGCCACAGATTTTATTTCTTCTTCTATATACGCCCATTCACCTTCTAGTGCTTTGCCTATATTGATAACCATATCTATTTCTACAGCACCATCTTTACAAGCATTTTCAGCTTCAAATACTTTTACGGGTATAGCTGAATTTCCAGAAGGAAAACCTATAACACAACCCACTAAAACGTCACTTCCTTTTAATAATTTAACCGCTTCTGTTACCATATAAGGTTTTACACAAACGGAGGCAACATCATATTTCATGGCTACGGCACAACCTTCTTTTAAATCTGCATTAGTAAATGTAGGGTGAAGGATAGAGTGATCGATCATTTTTGCTAATTCTTTAATCATTTTCTTTAAATTTAATTTTATTATTTATTATTTAATATATTTAATTGAATCAAACCTGTTATCCAGCCTGCAGAATGAGGTATCCAATCTTCATCGGTAAATGAGAAGGGGCCATCATTTTCTTTTTTAGGATCTATATCCATTAGAAATTGTGTTCCGGTAGAAAAACCATTACATACAACACCTCTAGTGTTGAACCATGTCCCTGCATACCTATTACCAATATCGCAAATCATACTACTTGGTAATGCAATGCCTTCCGGAATGTCTTCAGAATAGACAACACTGGCTTTTATGTTTTCTTTGGTCACACCTGAGTTGAGTCCGGCGATCCATTGTAAATTTCCTATGGCTATTTCTTTTAATATTGGATCCTTAAACATTTCTGAAAGCTTAAGAGCCAATGCTGCTGTATATCCATAAATGGTATTGGTTCCATGGAATGGCCCTGCAAACCAAATTGGGCCTTCTTTACCAAAAATACCATTAGGAACAATATAAAATGGATTTTGTTTACAAGTTGGTATTAAAAAACCATAGGCATATTTTTTAAGTGTTTCTTTCCATTTTGGTGCATCTGTATGTTCAGGCCATAAAGTAAGCATTTCAAAAAATGGTATCAGGTAGTTTGGATAGATACCACCAACATCTGCTCCATAAATTTTACCAACACCATGTACCCATAAATTTTGACTGTGCGGCAAGCTATCAAATTCCTTAAAATGCCCATAATAGGAATGCTCTGTGTTTTCTTCAGTAAATTGTCTCTGAATAATTTTATTTGCAAATGCGATACAGGATTCCTTATGAGCTACATTACCACTTTTAAAACTTTCTAATGCACTCCAACAAAGAAATATCAGATCGCGAGTTAACCATTCATCGCTAGGAATAATGATATCCTCAGTCAAACCTCGTTGTCTTCTGTTAAATCCGGTATCACCTGATGGCTTAGCTATGGTCAATAACCATTTGACGCCTAGATCAGCCGTCGCTTTGTATTTTTTTTTCCTATCTTCAAAACTCGATGGTAAAGCTGTAGCGGATTTATACAGAGCAACCACTGCTTTTGCAGTATCATTAGGCAACACATATTTTTCTTGTTCTAAAAGATCATGGCACATAGATCCTATTGCATTTCCATTTTCATGTGATTTTTTTTGGGTCATTACTAAATAGTCGGCTCCAATGGTAATTTGTTCATATACTCGTTTCAAAAAATCGTCATTCAATAACTGATTCTCATTTTTTGCAAGATCCGTTAGGCAAATAATCATAGCACTTTGTGCTGGGCTTTCCACCCATAAAGTACCTGCATCTTGCCAACCTCCAACTTTAGTAAAATGTTTACGTCTTTCTAAAATATCTACCGAGGACAAATCATAAGTGTTTTCCCATAGTATATTTTTAGCCACTCTAAATCCGCCTTCTTTAAACAATATATTATCATTATATTTTACTTCAATTTCCCATTCACCTTCATGGATTATATCAGAAAAATCCATAACCCACCAATGACTTTTCCATAATTCTCCCCAGTACTTGCAAGTGGTCTGATAGCTCTTCTCATTATTTAAAGGAACCAAACTACATTCGGCACCATCCGATAGTAAATTCTTCTCTGGCATTCTAATAATAATACGAGCAGTTTCACCCAAATTATAACCGATCTGTGAAAACAATAAACCAGCAACTTTACGATTATTACTTTCTAAATTAACGGGCAATGAAAAATGGACAACAGCACTTTTACTATTATCTTGAGTCTCAGTACAACTATAAAAAGTACTGGCTATAGCTCCACCTGAAATTAATGCTGTAGATTTTAAAAACTTTCGTCTAGATGATTGACTTTCTTTTGCCATGATTTTACAAAATATTATAAAAAATAACTATTTCTAATTGGAAATTCCGATGTATTACAATACAATTCACTATACAGATTCAAGGTGGGATTGCTTGTCTTAAAACAAATTGAGATATGCAAAACAGCCTCTCCTTCTTCTAAACCTAAATTATTTGCTACCTCTTTATTCGCAGGTTCTGCACGTAATTCTTGTTTTGAACCTTTAATTTCAATAAAATATTTTTGACTCAATGTTTTAAAGAAAGAACCTTCTATAAAATCATCTGGTTTTATCAATTCTAAAGCATCCTCAGCATACCAATTATGTTCGAGCATAATAGGTTTGTCATTTATATAGCGAACTCTTTGAAAATAAACACATTTAGCCTGAATTTCATCTTGTTTCAATGGAAACGCTATAGATGGGCTCCAATTATCAATTTTTGGCTCTTGCAACATTACCGTTTTTATTTTATGGTTTGCTGCTTCAGTAAATCCTTTTACGGTCAACAAGCCTAAAGATTTACTTCGCTCTAAAACCTTACTTCCTTTCCCATGTTCCTTTTCAATAAAGCCATCTTTTAAAAGCTCATCTAGAGCCTTTCGGGCTGTTGTTCTGGTAATATCAAACTGTTTACAAATATCATTCTCAGAAGGTAAATAACTACCTATAGGATAAATGCCTTGCTGAATGTTTTTTTTTATGTATTCCTGGACTTTATAATACTTTCTTTTCTTTTTCAAATCAGCAGTTTAATGTAAACATTTAATAATGATAATATCAAAAATACACATTTTAACTTGTACGTACAAGTTAAAACTCTATATTACTCCAAAAAATTAGTTATTTCGCATTTTTTTTATGATTTTTACAAGCCTCTTTAACCGTAAAACTACACCTAATGATGAAAATATTTCCAAAAGATTTTGTTTGGGGAACCGCAACTTCAAGCTATCAAATTGAAGGTGGAGCCACTCAAGATGGACGTGCTTGGAGCATTTGGGATGCTCATGCACACACACCGGGTAGAACACATAACGGTGAACATGGCGACGTTTCTTGTGATCATTATAACAGATATAAAGAGGATGTAAAATTAATGGCAAATTTAGGCCTTAAAGCCTATCGTTTTTCTATTTCATGGAGCCGCATTCAACCAGATGGTCAAGGAGAAATAAATAAAAAAGGTATTGAATTTTACAATAATTTAATTGATGAATTATTAAAATATAATATTACACCTTGGGTAACATTATACCATTGGGATTTACCTCTGGCTTTACAGACCGAAAAAGATGGATGGCTCAATCCTGAAATTGCAGATACATTTACAAAATATGCCGGTATTTGTTTTGAACATTTTGGAGACCGTGTTAAAAATTGGTCTACTTTAAACGAACCTTGGGTAGTAGCTATTTTAGGATATGGTGAAGGTGTTTTTGCTCCGGGAAGAAAGTCTAAAGATGAGCCCTATCAGGCCGCACATCAATTGTTACGTGCTCACGGAAAAGCGGTTCAACTGTATCGATCTAAATATCAACCAACACAAAAAGGACAGATTGGAATAAATAACAATTGCGATTGGCGAGAACCGCTTACAGACTGTCAAGCAGATAAAGATGCCGCACAACGATCTTTAGAATTTTTTCTTGGATGGTTTGCAGATCCTATTTACTTTGGAGATTATCCTAAGGTAATGCGAGATCGTGTTGGAGACAGACTCCCAAAATTCACAGAAGAAGATATAAAATTAATTAAAGGGTCGTCAGATTATTTCGGGTTGAATCATTATACGGGCTTATATGCTTCAGATGTTGATCCTAATGCTAAAGTTCAAAAACAAGTATATGGAAACGGAGGCATCTATGAGGATCAATATGTGCATTTAACGGCTGATCCCGAATGGAAAATGACTACAATGAACTGGGCAATTTTACCATGGGCTTGTCGGAAATTACTAGAATGGATCAGTGATCGTTATGGTAATCCAGCTATATATATTACTGAAAATGGCTGTTCTTTAGATGATACATTAGAAAATGGCGAAGTGAAGGACAATATTCGTCAGGAATTTATAGAAGGATATTTGGCAGCTAGTCACAAAGCTATAGCAGGCGGCGTAAACCTTAAAGGTTATTTTGTTTGGTCATTTATGGATAATTTTGAATGGGCATTAGGCTATTCAAAGCAATTTGGTATTCATTATGTGGATTATGATACCTTAGAACGAACGCCAAAAAATTCTGCCTTATGGTATAAAGAAACCATTAAAAATAATGGTTTCAAATTTACCCTAGATAATGATACTAACATTTAAAATGATACCAATTTAATCATAAAATCTTTTATAATTAAATTGCTACTACTCTAATAGTGATTTAATATATTCATAACTTTCCGGTATTTGTTTTACCGAACGGGAGGATTCATCTTCTATAAACAGGTATTCAACTCCAATTTTTTTAGCTTCTAAGACAATTCCCGCTATATCAATTTGGCCGGTACCCAAGTTGACATTGGTTTCTACATCTGTTCTGCCATTCTGATTGCCTTTATATCCTTTTTGACAATCTTTAAGATGCATCAATTTAAACTTTTCAGGATAACGCCGAAGCCATTCCAAAGGATTTTCACCCGGATGGGCAAACCAATATACATCCATTTCAAAATTAAAATATTCCGCTTTTTTTATGATATAATCCATAAGGGTAGCACCTTGATAAGGACGAAATTCAAAACCATGAGGATGGTAGACCAAATTTATACCTTCGGCCTTTAATTTTTTTCCCGAAGCATTGAAGGTTTTTATGGCCATTTCTGCTTCATTAATGGTAAAGATTGTATCTGTATGCGGTATCCAAAAACAGACAGCATATGTTGCCCCATAAGACTTGGCATTCTCAATAATTTTCTCAGGATTCTTTTTAAGATCTTCAAAACTTGCACCTACACTAACTACGTCAATATCATTTTCTTTAAGTAAATTTTTAAACTCATCTTGTGGCATTCCGTATGAATCGCCTCCCTCAACTTTAGTAATTCCGTTATCACTAATAATTTTTAAAGTACCCGGAATATCAGTTTTAAATTGATTTCTTAAACTATACAATTGTAGGCCTAATTCTTGACCTGTTAATATATTTGAAATCATAACAACTAGCAGTAAAACTAATGCTCTATCAATTTGTGTTTTCATATTTTGTATTTTTTTTAAATGAGTTTATCAGTTATATTAATAATCTACAACACTCTTTTAATTCCAGAAAAATCATCACGATATTGAGTAGGTGTACGCCCTTTGATTTTTTTAAATACCCTATTGAAATTAGCAATATTATTAAAACCAGTCATAAATGCTATTTCTGAAATGCTCAGGTCTTTTTCAATAAGTTTTCTTGAAGCATAACCAATACGAACGTCATTAAGATATTCAATAAAAGTTTTACCTGTTCTTTTTTTTATAAAGCGATTGAAGGAAACATTACTCATGTTTAATAGCTCCGAGACTTCTGATAAGGTTATTTTAGAAGCATAATTTTCTTGAATATAATCATATAATAATTTTATTTTTTTGCTATTTTCGAAATTTTCCAGCTGAATAGTAGAAGTTGAAAGTAATCTCTGGTTTCTAGAATTTGCCAAATCATATAGAACAGAGAGTAATTCAGAAAAATAATCCAAACCACCTAATTTAGATACTTTAAGTAATCTTGGTGCTATATTTTTAGTAATTTCCTTTGAAAACAACACACCGTGCACGGATCTATCAAACAAATCTTTTATGGGTTTCATAATTGTTCTTTGTAAAAATGTCTTATCAAACAAATCCTCCTGAAACTGAATAGTAATTTCATGAATATTTTTACTGACACATTTATGCTGTTCCCAACCATGATATAAATTAGAACCCACCAACACAAGTTCAATATCATCTATTTCTTCAATACTGTCGCCAACAACTCTTCTAACTCCTTTACCATTAGATACAAAGTTCAGTTCCATTTCAGGATGAAAATGAACAGGAAAATCAAATAAATCTTTGATCCTGTCAAAAACTAAAAAACAATCAAGATTAGTCAAAGGGATAATTTCTCTATGAATTTTCTTCAATATTTCCAATTTTATGGCGTTTAGTATTTTTTTGTTAAGCAAATGATAAAATAATACCAATACAATAATAACAAATAATCTTATATTTGAGCTGTATTTTTAAAACTATTCTTATGTTTTAAGAAACAGATTGGTGATAATTTGTAATTGATTTTTACGGATTAAAACTTTAATAATAATTAAAATGAAAATATTTAAATTATTTACGTTAGTTGCATTACTATCTGTTTTATTCTCGTGTAAAGAAGGAAATAAGAAAATTGATAATCCTACTCAAACAGATAACTCAAAACCAAACATCATTTATATTTTGGCAGATGATCTAGGTTATGGCGATTTAGGATGTTATGGCCAAGAAAAAATTAAAACACCCAAGCTTGACCAATTGGCTAAAGAGGGTGTATTATTTACGAATCACTATGCCGGAAATACGGTTTGTGCTCCTTCAAGAGCGTCATTACTTACAGGACTTCATCAAGGACACGCACCTGTTAGAGGCAATAACAACAATGAATTGTCAGTGAGCGATTTTACCATAGCTAAAATGTTTAAACAAGCCGGTTATACTACTGCCATGATTGGAAAATGGGGCTTAGGTGAAGTGGGTACTGCCGGAGAACCAAATAGACAAGGGTTTGATTCGTATTACGGTTATCTCAATCAAATTACTGCACATAATTATTATCCGGATCATTTAATTAGAGATGGAGATAGTATCATGCTAAATAACAAAGTTACCATACAAACCCAAGGATATGCCAAAGGTATAGGACAAGCTGCAACTGTTAAAAATGATTATTCGCACGATCTTTTTGTTGCTGACGCACTGAAGTTTATAGAAAAATCTAAGGATAAGCCATTCTTTTTGTATTTACCATTTACAATTCCACATGCTAATAATGAAGGAGAGCTAACAGCAAAACATGGTATGGAAGTTCCTAATTTAGGTATTTATGACCAAAAAAATTGGCCCGAAGTAGAAAAATCTAAAGCTGCCATGATTAGTTTATTAGATACTGATGTGGGTAGAATTCTTGATAAGTTAGAGGAACTAAATTTAACTGAAAATACTTTAGTTATTTTTACTAGTGATAACGGCCCACATGCAGAAGGTGGTGTAGACCCGGAATTTTTTAATAGTAATGGAGCATTAAAAGGTATTAAAAGGGATTTATATGAGGGTGGAATACGGGTGCCGTTTATTGCATATTGGCAAGGAAAAATATTGCCAAATACCAAATCAGAACTCCCCACGGCTTTTTGGGATATGATGCCTACTTTTTCCGAAATAACCGGAGTTAGTTTAGACTACAAAACGGATGGTATCTCATTTTTACCGACCTTATTGGGGAATTCAGATCATCAAAAAAAGCATGAATATCTTTACTGGGAATTTGCTGAAGGAGCCTATGATGCTCAAGCAGTCCGTAGCGAAAATTGGAAGTTAGTACATATTTACAAAACCAATGCTTGGGAACTTTATGACCTGTCAAAAGACATAGGAGAAGAGAATAATGTCATTGCAGAACAACCCGAGATTACCGCTAAACTAAAGACTTATTTAAAAGAAGCACATGTTTATGATATTAACTATCCGTTAGAGGGAGAGTAAGTCGTCTTATACAAATATAATTATAAAACATCCTTATTTACGAGATTTGGCAGAGCTTTTTCTTCAAATTTTGCCAATAAATTATCTATGGCTATCATACCCATTTTTGTTCTTGTATTCATAGATGCACTTGCCAAATGAGGTAATAACACACAATTTTCCATGGCTAATAACGCTGGTGTTACTTTGGGTTCTTCTTCATAGACATCTAATCCCGCTCCTGCAATTTTTTTAGCTTGCAAAGCTCTTACCAAGGCTTTTTCATCTATTATTGGTCCTCGAGCTGTATTAATTACAATGGCTGTGTTTTTCATGAGATCAAACTCTTTATCACTAAGTAAATGAAAAGTATGCTCATTATATGCCACGTTTAAAGATACAAAATCTGATCGTCTGAGTACTTCTTCAAATGATGCATATGTCAATCCTAGTTCCTGTTCTTCTGCTTCTGAAAGTCTTGTACGATTCCAATAGATAATTTTCATATCAAAACCCTTTCCTCTTTTAGCAACTGCTTTACCAATTCTACCCAATCCAATAATACCCAAGGTAGCACCAAAAATATCAGCACCTAAAAATTGCAAAGGCCCCCAACCGGTCCAATTACCACTTCGTAAAAATGTATCGCCTGCTACCACTCTCCTTGCTGTAGCAACAAGTAAGGTAAAAGCCATATCTGCTGATGTTTCAGTAAGCACACCCGGCGTATTAGTTATTGGAATGCCTCTTTTAGTTGCTTCAGTAACATCAATATTGTTATAACCAACCGCATAGTTTGCAATTATTTTCAAGGCTGAATTTGCATCCATAATATCCCCATCAATGATGTCAGTAAGCAAACACAATAAAGCATCTTTACCTTGTATGCCATTTATAATTTCTTGCTTGCTCAATACGCGATCTTCTTTATTATATGTTAAATCGGTATGCTTAAATAATCGCTCCATTACTTTAACAGGAAGCTCTCTGGTTAAAAATACTTTTGGTTTCATCTATGAATATTATTTTTTTTATATTTATCTTCAATAAAATATACTTCCATATTATTATTGTTGAATCTGAATCACATCAAATTCATAATTACCTGATCCCACTTCAAAAACTACATTACTATTTAGTTCTTTAATATTCTTAAATTTAGACAAAATAGGTTTTCCGCCTTCAATTACATTGTCAATTCTTGTATTGGGTAGATTAATTTGAGCTGTTGTATTAGGTGGAATAACAACTGTAACTTTTAACTTTTTATCATTTAATTCCCATCCTGATTCTATACGACCATATTTACTTTCAAAGGTAGCTTTTGCATAGCCCAGTCTAATATCGGGTTGCGGACTGATAATAATCTGTTTATAACCAGGCTTTCCAATTTCTATACCAGCAACTACTCTATACATCCAATCGCCAATTGCCCCATAGGCATAGTGATTAAACGAATTCATATTTTTAGTTTGAAATGTACTATCCGTTCTGATACCATCCCATCTTTCCCAAATAGTAGTTGCTCCCATTTTAACAGGATATAACCATGAAGGAAAAGTTTCTTGTAATAGCAAATCATAGGCAATATCAGTTTTCCCATTATCTGATAAGACATGACATATATAGGGAGTTCCTAAAAACCCAGTTGATAAATGGTTTTTTCTATCTCTAATATTATTAACAAGGATATTTACTGCTTTGGGTTTTTGTTCTTCAGATAGTAAATCAAACATTAACGCTAGTACATAAGAAGTTTGACTGTCTGAAGAAGTACGTCCGACGGATGTTACAAAATTTTTATTAAATGCATTTTTAACTTTTTCAAAAATCACTGAATATTCCTTTATATCTTCTTCTTTGTTCAACTCTTTAGCAGCCATCATCAAAATATTTGTAGAATAAGCATAGAATGCGGTAGCTATTAGATCATGGTTGGTATGTCCATCACCTATCATCCATTTATTTATAACTGGTTTGAAGAAAAGCCAGTCTCCGAAAACACTACCATTATTCCATATATAATCTTCACCTGCTTCTTTTATAATGAAATCAACATACCTTTTCATTGAAGGGTACTGCCGCTCAAGAAGTCTTTTGTCTCCATAGACCTGATACATAGTCCAAGGTGCAATAGTAACAACATCTGCCCAACCTGCTGAAGGTTTTACTTCCCCCAACACGTTTGGCACTACAAAGGGTATAGCTCCTCTATGATCTTGTTCTGCTGCTACATCTTTCAGCCATTTGCTAAAAAAAGATGATACATCCATATTAAATGCCGCAGTTCTAACAAAAGCTTGTGCATCTCCTGTCCAACCCATTCGTTCATCTCTTTGAGGACAATCGGTAGGAACATCTAAAAAATTGCCTTTTTGACCCCATTGAATGTTTTTTTGTAATTGGTTAATCATAGTGTTTGAGCATTCAAATGTGCCGGATGGTTTCATATCAGAATGCACAACAATTCCGGTCAAATCCTCTGGTTTCAATTCACCTGGAAATCCTTCAATAGCCACAAATCTAAATCCCATAAAAGTAAAAGTTGGTTCATAGGTTTCAACTCCTTTTCCCTTCAAGGTATATTTTGTAGTTGCTTTTGCGTCCCGTAAATTTTCAGTGTAGAACTCACCATCTTTGTCCATCACTTCTGCATGTCTTAATGAAACTGTAGTTCCAGCTTCTCCTTTAATTCTAAGTCGTATCCAACCTACCATATTTTGCCCCATATCAGCAACCAAAGTTCCTTTTGGTGTTGTCCATATTTTAATAGGTTTTAATTCCTGTATTCTTTTTACAGGAACTGATATTGTAGGTACTAAATTGTCAAGTTTATAATCAGCTTCCTGAACGTTCTTCCAATTATTGTCATCATATCCTGTTGTATTCCATCCTGTTAGCTCTTTGGTAGCGTCGTAACTTTCGCCATTATATATGCTAGTTAAAGTAATAGCACCTTTAGTTGTTGCTTTCCAAGAATTATCTGTAGTTATTATTTCTTTTGTTCCGTCCGTATATTCTATCTGTAATTGGCAAAATAAGCCTAATGTTTTCCCGTAATACCCAGATTGGGTTGACCAACCGATGTTACCCTTATACCAACCATCACCAAGTAATGCTCCAACAGTATTTTGCCCAGATTTGAGTACATCAGTTATATCATATACCTGGTATTGAAGCCTTTTTTTATAAGTTGTCCATCCTGGTGTAAATAAATTGTCACTAACTTTTTTTCCATTAAGATGCAATTCATAAAGGCCATGAGCGGTAGTATAGGCTCTCGCTCTTTTAATCTTTTTTGAAAGAGAAAACTCTTTTCTCAATGTAAAAACAGGCCCGTTTGGAATTGTATCTTGAACAGGTTCTATCCATATTGCACGCCATTCATTTTTATTTAAGATACCCATTTCCCAATAGGTAGGAACACTCCAATCTGATTGATTATTCTTATTATCCCAAATCTTAACTTGCCAATAATATCGTTTAGTAGAGACTAAGTTTGGTCCGTTATACCTAACCAAATTTGATGTAGAAGAACTGATTCTACCAGATTTCCATACGCTATTTTTTGAGAACGAAGGTGTTTCAGAAACACGAATGGAATAGGCCTTTTGGATGATATTTCTACCAGAAGTTTTAATTTTCCAACTGAATCTTGGTTGCTGAGTTTCAAGGCCAATTGGATGATCAAGATGTTCACAGGTCATGTCATATACTGCTAGTTTTTGACCATAGGTTAACGAAGCTAATAGCAGTGCAAATAATAATATATTGAACTTAAATAATTGCTTATTTTTCATCTTTAAAATATAATTTTTTCATAAAAAATTCTTTCTTTCTATCTCCTCCTTTTTGAATATTTTTAACTTTAAGTACTCTATAATTACTAACAGGAATTGATTTTATACCTCCCGGTTCATTCCATCCTCTAAGAATTCCATCCCAAGATTTTTCTTTATGATTATCGATGTATTCTGCACGAATGGTAGAAGCTTCAGCAAAATCAATCACCACAAATCCATAAACTTGTAACGCCTTTGCTACAATTATTTCTTCATCTGTTAAACCAAATTGAGTTATATCTAAATTAGGGTCAAGTTGAATAACCGCACCTTCTGGAATACCGCCTTCAAAATTACCATCAGTCCAAATGGCGGGAAACGTAAATTCTTGATAGCTAACAAAACGTACAGCACCAGCAATTTTATGACGAATTTCGCCACTTTTAACTTCATCATATCGGACAACACCTGCAATAATAGGTGTGCCTGCTGCCACTCCTGGACCATAACTATGAATAGATTCCCCTAACCGTACTTCAAAATCACTTTGTTCAAAAACTCCTGAGCCATCTAATGGATAGGTCATTCCCGTTGCTGACTGCCAAGTACCGTCTTCTAAATGTTGTACATAAAACATATCCCATGCTCTATTCGCATCCCAATCTACAATGGCAATATGTTGATCAACACCTAAAGAACCTTTCATATATGATTCAATAGGGACTCCAATACTATCAAATTCTGGTTCATGTGCCAGTGCAGTTTTTTCGTCATACCATTCTGCAAAAGGAATGTTTTTTACTTTTTGAAAAGGAATATCCTTACTGTTTACTTCATAAATTGGAATGGTATATTGATGCACATTCACACCAACATTTTTTCCACTGGGATCACGCTCCAAAAGACTGATCCAGTAATTACTCATGGAATCAATTTCAGCATTTACCTCAATAGGTTGATTCCAGAAGCTATCATCGCTAAAAAAACGCTTTACTTGTTCTGATTGAATTTTATCCATTTTTTGCGTTTCAGACTTTTTTTTATTACAGCCCAATACTAAAAAAACAATTACTAAAATTTTAAAATAATTTTTCATTTTTTATATTTATTTAAGAATCAGTTCTATCACGGGTATTTCAAACGGTGGTTTTTTAACAGGCAATGAAAGATTTATAGCTCCATCTTTAATACTATCTTTTCCACCCTCTCCTCCAAAAGCCCATGTACCATGTAATTCTGTAAATTGAATTTCAGAAGCATCATGCAAAAACTGAGCATATTTAACCTTGCCTTTATATCCGTTAAGGGTAAAGTTTTGCAATGGATAATCCAGTAAATGAATGTAGAGTCTATTGGTTTTAGAATTATAGGTAAGTAATGTGTTCTCTGGCACATTAAATTTATCAGGTGCTTGCGTGCAACCATAAATAGATCGGTTATTGAATTTGGTCCAATGTCCTATTTTTTGCAATGCTTCTTTAGCTCTGTAATCAATTGAACCACGTCCGTCTGGACCTACATTGAGTAATAAATTTCCGCCTTTACTTACAGATTCTATTAATAACACCAACAATTGCCTTTCATTTTTCCAAGTCATTTCATCGCGATGATAGCCCCAAGAACCGCTAAAAGTCTGACAAGTTTCCCAAGGAATTTGCTCTCCTTTATAGGTTGGCCATTCACTAAGTTTAAATTGTTCTGGTGTAGTAAAATCCCATCCTCCTGGATAATCTTTTAAATCTAAACGTTCATTGACAATAATATTGGGTTGTAATTTTCTAACCATCTTCATCAATTTTACACTGTTCCAATCCTCTCTTGTTTTACCATGTTCACCTGGAAATGTAAAATCAAACCAAAGCATATTTACTTCACCATAATTGGTCAATAATTCCTCTACTTGAGCATGCATATACTTACGATATTTTTTCATATCCCTGTTTTTATTTAAAACAGCATAATCTTCTTTGTTATTTGGACGCAATGGGTGAATTCTATCAATAGTATAATCAGGATGGTGCCAATCTATAACCGAATAATAGAACCCTATTTTTATACCTTCAGCACGAAAAGCATCTACCCATTCTTTTAATAAATCTTTACCGTAAGGTGTAATAGTCACCTTGTAATTGGTTAATTTAGAATCAAAAAGTGTAAATCCCTCATGATGCTTAGTAGTAATTACCGCATATCTCATTCCAGCCTCTTTGGCTAGATGTGCCCATTGACTTGGATCATATAAATCAGGGTTAAATTCTTCAAAATATTTTTGATATTCTTCTGAAGAAATATGTTCCTTATTGGCAACCCATTCATGTCTTGCAGGCAAAGAATAAAGGCCAAAATGAATGAACATACCAAAACGGTCATTTACCCACCAAGCCATTCTTTTTTCTTTTTCAACTTTGGTTTCATTCCAAATTTTTTCCTGAGAATGACCTTTAAAAATTGAGCTTATCAGTAACACAATCAATAGAACCTTAATTTGTTTCATAATTAAATTATTCTTTTAAAATTACCACAAACCCACCATAAGGTAACACATCAATGCTTAGAGATTTTTCACCACTTATTTTACTATTATTTAAGGAGAACTCAGTATTTGTTTTACCATCTGTAATTTCTGTTACTTCATAATTACCAGTGCCTAAAACAGCCATATTAATGGTCAATTTCTTTTGAATATTTTCTCCATTAATTCCAGCCACATACCAGGTATCACCTTTCCTTCTGGCTAATAACATTTCCTTTCCAGGCATACCATCTAAATATTTTATTTCATCCCAGGTTACCGGTACCCGTCTTAAAAAATCTTGAACATATGTAGGTGTATTTTCAAAACCACTTATTTTATCTGCAAAATGAGTTATCCCTGATTCAAATAACACACAAAGAGCTAATTCATGAGCATAACTGGTAAGATGAGGATAAGTTCTTAAAGAAAACGTAACAGGTGTATAGTCCATTGCACCAACGACATTTCTGGTGGCAGCATAAATAGTATTTAGTACCGGACTTTGTTTACCAAATTCTTGAGAAAATCGATAACATTCTGCACCCATAACACTTTCCATACTCATTAGATTAGGGTAAGTTCTTCTCCATCCTCTAGGTATAGTACAACCATGAAAGTTAACCAACAATTGTTCATCTGCAGCATCCTTTAAAATACCAATATATTGATCTATAATAAATGGCTTGTCACTTTGAAAAAAATCTACCTTAATACCTTTTATTCCTAATTCATGAATTCTTTTAAACTCAGCTTTTCTAAGTACGGGATCACTCATTAGATCACGAGGTTCTTCCATAACTTCATTATGTGCTCCTCCTGAATTATACCATAATAAAAGTCCGATATTCTTCGATTTGGCATAATTTACCAAACTATCCATTTCGCTATCAGGTAATAAATTCCAATTGGCATCTACTAAGGAATATTCCCAATTCATATTTACTGCAAGATCAACAAAACGAATTAATGAATCTAGCTCTCTGTCCTTTCCTTCGCTCGACCACCAACTCCAAGAAGCTCTTCCTGGCTTTATCCAATCTGAATTTTTTAAGACATTAGGCTTACTTAAATTGGTTACCATATTTGATTCGATAATTGATCCCAAAGCATCTCCAAGTATCATTACTCTCCATGGCGTTTTCCAAGGTAACGTTGAACTTGATAGAGATGTACCTAAACCCATGGCCTCTTTTTGATCAGGCATTTTAATATGAAAAATACCTTTTTGGTCTTGCTTCGTTAGATGAGCACCAAAATAAGTTGACTCTAAATCAGCCTCTGTCAATAACACCCAACTATGATCAGTTTTCATTAAAGTTGGAAAACACCATCCGAAAGGAGCATCATCTTGATTTTTTAAATCGTCACCATTTTTAAATATTTTTTCATAAGCAGGCCCCCACTTTCTAACGGAATCTTGAGCTTGCATCCATGATTGTTTTTGAGGCACAGCAAAACCTGATAATTCTTTAATAATTGAATACTTTGTTGAATCTCTTTCCGGAAATTCATACTGAAAAGCAATACCGTCATTAAATGATCTAAAAATAACATTGATTAACTGTTCATTGATATTTTTAAATTGAAGTATCATTTCACTAAAAAGATCATCAACTTTAATTGATTTTCCTGTTTTTAAAACGTAAGAAGTTTTTAAATTCTTTAGTCGCTCTTCATTTATAAATTTTAAATTATTATCAAAAGAGTTATCGTTCCTAACAATCCCTAAAGGAGATTGACCAATAACCTCAATAAAACTATCTCCTATAATTCTTTCTACTCGATAACTAAGATGGCGTACCGAATCTTGTTCTGAATTATAGACTATTACCTTAATGTTTCCATCTGGAGAAAGTAGTTCCCAATTGGTATGGGTTGAAGGTTCACAAGATCCCAAAAATATTACAAAAGAAATTAAAAATATTATTTTTAGGGTGTTTAAAATAGTCATAAAATGTTGTTTTGTTATATACTGAAAATATACATTGCAAGGTAAATTAATATTTAGCAATAATCTATCCTGTACTAACATGATAGTACAGGATAGAATAGATGGTCTTGGAGTTTATATTTAGACTTTCTAATGATTAACTTGGGTAAAAATGAAAACTTATGCTGATATAAATGTTGTGGTAGTGGGTACTGGCTTTATTGGCCCTGTACACATAGAGGCGTTAAAAAGGCTTGGTGTAAATGTTATAGGCATTATGGGCAGCTCATCTCAAAAATCCAAATCAGCAAGGAAAAAATTTGGCTTAAAAAAAGCCTACCTACAATTTGATGAAATATTACAAGATAAAGCTGTAGATGTAATTCACATAGCCGTTCCTAATATTTTTCATTATGACATGTCAAAAAAGGCCTTATTAGCCGGGAAACATGTTATGTGTGAAAAACCATTAGCTATGAATATTTTTGAATCTAACGAACTGGTTAGCATAGCTAAAGAAAGTAAATTAGAAGCTGGAGTTTGTTATAATACTAGGTTTTATCCGTTAAATATTGAGGCAAAAAATAAAATTCAAAAAAATGAAATTGGGCAAGTGTTTTCTATAGTAGGTAACTATGTGCAAGATTGGTTGTTGTATGAAACCGATTATAATTGGCGTGTCATGGCGGATCAAGGTGGGGCACTTAGAGCAATTGCAGACATTGGAACACATTGGATGGATTTAGTTTCTTCAATTACCGGATTAACTATTGAAAGTGTATTTGCGGATCTATCTACTTTTCACCCAACTAGAAAAAGACCTAAAGGAGAGATTGAAACTTTTTCAGGAAAAACCAGTAAACAGATCGAAACTGAAAATATTACTATAGATACTGAAGATTGTGGTAGTATTTTATTAAAATTTAAAGGAGGTGCCAAGGGATGTCTTTGGGTATCTCAACTCAATGCGGGAAGAAAAAATCAAATGAGATATGAAGTGTCGGGTAGTAAAGGAGCAATAGCCTGGAATAGTGAAACCCCTAATGAAATTTGGTATGGATATAGAGATAAACCAAATGAAATTTTAAGCAAGGATCCTAGCTTAATGAGTAATTTATCACAGCCCTATTTGAGTTATCCCGGTGGGCATAATGAAGGGTTTTCTGATACATTTAAGCAAATATTCAAATCATTTTATGATAGCATATTGCATGGGAAAAATAAAGAAGGAATAATGTATCCCACTTTTGCTGAAGGTCATCATGAAATAAAAATATGTGAAGCCATTTTAGAGAGTAATAAAAAAGAAAAATGGGTTATATTGTAATGCTGTTTTTCAAATAGATAAAAAATATATGATGAAACTTGGATTTGTAAGTGCTATTTTACCTGATTTAACTTTAGAAGAGGTGTTAAATGTTGCAGCAAAAGAAGGTTATGACTGTGTTGAAGTGATGTGTTGGCCTAAAGGCAAAGCTGTAAGACGCTATGCGGGCATCACCCATATCGATATTGATAAATTCACACAAAAAGAAGCAATTCAGGTAAAAAGTCTTGTAAAGAAATATGGTGTTGGTATTAGTGCATTGGGTTATTACCCAAATCCACTTACACCAAAATCTAAAGAAGCAAAAGTTTATATAGACCATCTCAAAAAACTAATAAAAGTTTCGGCATTATTAGATATCTATAAGGTCAATACATTCGTTGGTAGAGATTGGACAAAGTCAACAGATGACAATTGGTCACAATTTTTAAAAACGTGGAAGCCATTGGTTAAATTTGCTGAAAAACACAAAGTGAAAATTGGCATTGAAAATTGTCCAATGCTTTTCACTAAAGATGAATGGCCTGGCGGTAAAAATCTAGCGACTACACCGGCCATTTGGAAACGTATGTTTGCAGCAATTTCAAGTAAGTATTTCGGATTGAATTACGATCCTTCACATTTAATATGGCAACATATAGATCATATAAAGCCTATTAAAGATTTTTCAAAACGTCTTTTTCATGTACATGCTAAAGATCTTCGTATTGATTATGAAAAATTAAATGAAGTTGGTATAATGGCATATCCTAATGATTATACCAACCCTAAACTTCCGGGTTTAGGTGAAGTTGATTGGGGCAATTTCTTTTCAGCATTAAATAATATTGGTTTTAAAGGTGCTGTTTGTGTAGAAGTTGAAGACCGTGCATATGAACACTCATTAAAAGCACGAAAAGCAGCATTACAACAAAGTGCAACCTATTTAAGACAATTTTTACCTAAACCATAACAATGTGAAAAACACAATTACTATTTTTCTATTATTTATTCTAAGTATCAATTTATCAATTGCTCAAAAAGGAAAAATTATTGAAGATCTTTCAATGGAAAGTAAAATATTAAAAGACAGTGTCCATTTTTCAATATACTTGCCCTCAGATTATGACACATCTGATCGAAAATATCCTGTAGTCTATTTATTACACGGCTATACTGACGATGAAACAGCTTGGGTTCAATTTGGCGAAGTAAATAGAATTTTAGACCGTGATATTGCTACAGGAAAAATGCCACCAATGATAGTAGTTATGCCTGATGCAGGTGTTTCCTGGTATATCAATGATCATGATGGTAAAGTGAGATATGAAGATATGTTTATTGAAGAATTTTTACCTCACATTGAATCCTCCTATAGCATTAGAAATCAAAAACGTTTTAGAGGTATTGCTGGATTATCTATGGGGGGTTATGGTGCTTTTGTTTTAGCATTAAAATATCCCGAATTATTCGCGGCTTGTGCCCCATTGAGTGCTGCTATTTATACAGATGAAGAAGTGATTTCTCACTCACAAAAAAGATGGGACAAAACAGAAGCTGTACTATATGGAAAAGGATTACAAGGTAAAAAACGATTGACAAAACATTGGAAAGCTAACAACCCTTTACATTTGTTAAAAAAGCTGGACATTGAAAAAATAAAGACCGTTCGATATTATTTTGATTGTGGTGATGATGATTTTCTTTACAAAGGAAATGCAGCTACACACATCCTATTGAAAGACCTAAAAATCGCACATGAATTCAGAATACGAGATGGTCAACATAATTGGATGTATTGGCGATCTGGTATTAGCGACGCACTTGAATTTATAGGAGAAAGTTTTCATTAATTAACCAATTATTATGTTTGAATCTACAGTTAAAAAACTATATAAAAAAAATGGATATTACCTTTTCCACGAGCCTGTCTTTTCTTCTGAAAACTTTAAGGAACTCAAATCTATTTTTGAAGTTTTAAATGAAGAAAATAAAAATAATGACTATGATTTAATGGATGTACCACATTTTAGAGATGAACGTTTATTAACATTTCTAATGAATGATCATGTATTAGATTTGGTAGAATCCTTTATTGGTCCAAATATCGGATTATGGTCAAGTCATTTCATAAGTAAAGAACCTTTGATTGGTAAAGCGACTCCTTGGCATGAAGACTCTGCATATTGGGAAGGACGTTTTGACCGTATGGATGGTATAGTAACGATTTGGTTGGCATTAGATAGATCTGATAAAGAAAACGGCTGCATGAAGGTAATTCCTGAAACCCATAATAACGGATTTTCTGAATACGAAGATGTAGACCAATCTGAAAATATATTTCAAAATCAAATTATTGGGGTAGAAGAAAATAAAGCGGTTTATTTTGAATTGAATCCTAATGAATGTTCTTTTCATGAAGGTAGAATTATTCATGGAGCTGAAGCCAATAAAAGCATAAGAAGAAGGGCTGGTTATACCATGCGGTATTTTTCCCAAGAAATGAAATTCAACAAAGACAACCCTTCAAACAAAATACATAAAATATGGCATTGTAGAGGGGAGAACATACATCTTAACCCCGTAGAAAATTGATATCCTTTCATCTATTTTGCTGTATAAAAAGATGAATTGGCCATTTGACATTTTTCTAGATAGTCAATTCCGTTATGATTTATCTTACCATTGGTAATATTTAAATAATTAAGCATGATTTTAATTAAATTAATCAACATTATAAAAGAAATTATAGTTACAAGCCTTTGTCTGCTTTTATTGTCAAATTTTAGTAACTGTAAACCAAAACAACAGATAGTTTTGGAAAGCCAACCTATTTCAGAAATAGATAGCCTGGTCAAGGAAATCCCTAAAACATTAAGAAAAGAATTTAAAAATCCTCCAATGAATGCCAGACCCAAAGCACTTTGGGATTGGGTAAAAGGCAATTATAGTCTTTCACAGATTACAAAAGAAATGGAAGATGCAAAAGCTAAGGGAATGGGAGGTTTTGATATTTGGGATGTTGGAGTTATTGTTGATCCTCCTAATGTAATTCCTGCCGGACCACAATTTTTAGGAGAGGAATCATTACATGCAATAGGTCATGCTATTCGTGAAGGCAAGCGATTAGGATTGGAAATGGGGTTAATTACTTCTAGTAGTTGGAATTCTGGAGGCACATGGGTAAAACCAGAACATGGCGTAATGGGTCTTTTTCAATCAGCCATCCAAATTAAAGGTGGAGAACAATTTAACGGAATACTCGCTTTTCCAACACTTCCTGAAAAATACAGTACCAGAGGAAAACCAATTCGGAAATTAGATACGAACGGATTACCAGAATTTTATAAAGAAGTTGGTGTATTGGCATTTCCGATAAGTAAAGATTCTATAATTTCTGATGCTTCTCAAATTATTAATCTTAACCATTTGATGGAAAAAGATGGTTCTATGCGTTGGAAAGCTCCAAAGGGTAATTGGCAAATAGTACGATATGTCTGTGCTCCAACTGGACAACCTTTAGTAGTGCCGAGTCCGAATTCTAATGGACGTATGCTTGATCACTTTAGTGCAGAGGCAGCCAAAGAGAATATAATGCATGTTATCAACAAACTCCAAAAAGAATTGGGTGATCTAAAAACTAGTGGCCTTAAATATTTATATGTTGATAGTTATGAGGCTAATTCAGCAGCTTGGACACCTTTACTGCCCGAAGAATTTAAAAAACGAAATGGTTATGAGCTGACTCAATATTTGCCAGTCCTTAAAGGACATACAATTATAAATAGTGAAATTACAAATCGATTTTTATTTGATTTTAAAAAAACATTATCAGACTTAATCATAGAAAATCACTATGCCCAATCTACTAAAATTTGCAAAGCCTATGGCTTAGGTTTTTATGCTGAAGCAGGGGGGCCGGGTCCACCTGTACATAATGTTCCTTTTGAAGATCTAAAAGCTTTGGGTGCTCTGACGGTTCCTCGAGGAGAGTTTTGGGGCTGGAGTCCTTCAGGAAAAAAACATCAAGAACAATTACAAATTATAAAAGGCATTGCCAGTGCTGCACATATTTATAATCAGAAATATGTTGAAGCTGAATCGTTCACTAGTCTCTTGGTTTGGCAAGAGGGATTGGCTGAGCTCAAACCTTTAGCTGACAGAGCTTTTTGTGAAGGGTTAAATCGTATTGTCTATCATACTTATCCACATACCCCTCCAGAAAGCGGTTCTCCGGGATGGGTCTATAACTTTGGCACTTTGATGTACCCTCATCGTGCATGGTGGCCTATGTCTTCCGCATTCCATAATTACCTGGCACGTACAAGCTATTTGTTACAACAAGGTAACTTTGTTGGTGATGTGGCTTACTATTATGGTGACAAAGCCCCTAATTTCGTGTTAAAAAAAGAGATTGAGCCTTCGTTAGGTTTTGGCTACGATTATGATAAGATCAACACAGAAATTATTTTAAATAGACTAAGCGTTGTAGATGGTAAATTTGTGCTACCACACGGACAATCATATGAAGTTTTAGTACTTCCCAATGAAGAAACTATCAATCTAGACGTCTTAATAAAGCTAGAGGTACTTATAAAGGCGGGTGGCATTGTTATTGGTAAAAAACCAAAAAAGTCTTATGGTCTGCATAACTACCAAGATAAAGACAAGCAGATTAAAAATATAGCAGATAAATTATGGGGATATGGTGAGAATACAACTACACAAGAACACCATTATGGTAAAGGGAAAGTTGTTTGGGGAAAAACCATAAAAGAAGTATTATTAGAAAAAGGAATTGCCCCTGACTTCTCGTTTGTAGTCGAACATAGTGTTGATGCTAAACTAGATTTTATACATCGTAAAACTGCCGAAGAAGAAATTTACTTTTTATGGAATAACGAAAAAAAAGCAATAGATATAGAGGCTCTTTTTAGAGTTCAAGGAAAACAACCTGAAATTTGGAATCAAGAGACCGGTGAAACTACAAAACAAATAATTTTTGAAAGTACTGAAGATGGTGTTGTTTTACCCTTACATTTAGAATCTGAAGGAAGTATTTTTGTGGTTTTTAGAAATGTTAATTTCCAAAATTCAATTACCTCTATTCAAAAAGACCAAAGAAACATTATACCCGAAGTTTGTAAAAACAAACTCATTGTTTTTGAGTCTGGAAAGTACGTATTAACACTTTTCAATGGACAAAAAAAAACAATAGAAATTCCAGAAATACCCGAACATATCCAACTCAATGGTAGCTGGGATGTAAGATTTCCGAAGGATTGGGTTAAAAATGCCATAGTAGAATTTCCATCACTCATATCTTGGACTGCCTCTAGTGATGAAGATATTCAGCATTTTTCAGGAGTGGCTTCTTATAGAAAACAATTTGTAGTAGACAAAATTTTAGAAGGTCAACATGTATTTTTAGATTTAGGTACCGTTAAAGAAGTAGCAGAAGTTTATATAAATGGTAAAAAACTTGGTGTTAAATGGCATGCTCCATATAGATATGATATTTCTAAAGAAGTTCTTGAAGGTAACAATTACCTTACCATAGACATAGCCAACGTGCTGTCTAACCGTTTAACTGGTGACGCAAAAAAAGAACCAAACAATAAAAGAACACATTCTAATGTAGTAAAAGGCAAACATGCTTGGGATACGCCTTTTGAGGAGTTACCACTACATGAGTCTGGTCTACTAGGACCTGTTACAATACAATTTGGACACAGGCTATATGAAAACTAATCCCTTAAGTTAAAATGAAAAAGAAATCCGTTTTAATACTAATATTTCTACTCATAATTGCTATGTCTTGCACAAAAAAAGATGTAAAGGAAAATCTAAGCACAACAAATATTGAAATACCATCAAGTTCACAAAAAAACAAACCCAATATTATCTTGTTTGTAGTAGATGATTTAGGCACTAATGATGCCGGTTGTTACGGAAATACTCTAATTAAAACACCTGGCATCGATGCACTTGCCACGCAAGGCACTCGATTTACCAACGCCTTTTGCACAACACCTTCCTGTTCTGCAAGTCGCTCAGTAATCTTAACCGGTAAACAAAATCATGCCAACGGTCAATACGGTCATTCTCATTTTGAGTTTCATTTTTCAGCATTTAAAAATATAAAATCGCTTCCTGTTATCTTGGATAGTGTGGGTTACAGAACTATGAGAGTAGGAAAATTTCATATAGCACCAGCATCTGTTTTTCATTTTAACGATTATCACCCAAAAAAAGCGGACTATCCTGATGAAGTATGGAAACCATTTAGTGAATCTCCTAAATATCCTTTTGCCAATACACGTCCTCCAGAGGTTCTGGCCGAAGATATGAGAAACTTCATTGCCCAAAAAGAATCTCCTTTCTTTCTTTATTTTAACACTTTTGAACCTCATGCTCCTTATAATAGAGAAGGTTCTGATATCATCAACTCCAAAGATGTAATTGTGCCAGAACATTTGCCTGATGTTCCATCCGTTAGAGAGGAATTGGCAAAATATTATATGTCTGCACAACGTGCTGATAAAGCCTTACTTAAATTAACTCAAATACTAAAGGAAACTGAACAATGGGAGAACACCATTATTCTATTTACTTCAGATAACGGACGGCCATTCCCTGGAGCAAAAATAAATTTATACGATCCGGGAATTAAATTGCCTTTTGTGTTTAGAAATCCCCATCAAAATAAACAAAATATTGTTAGTGATGCCATGGTAAGCTTTACGGATATCACCCCTACCCTGTTAGACTTCGCTGGTGTAGATATTTCTAAATATAATTTTCATGGTCACTCCTTTAAAAGTCAGTTAAACAAAGAAAAAAGTATTGGCTTTGATACCGTTTATGCTTCTCACACCTTTCATGAAATTCAAATGTACTACCCTATGCGTATGATTCGAGATAGGCAATATAAGTTTATTTGGAATTTAGAATCTCAAAAGCCTTTTCATTTAGGTGTAGGCACAGATGCTTTTATAAATTTGATAAAGAATAACAACCTTACTCATATTGGAAAAAGAAAAGTGAAAGACTATTTACAACGTCCAAAATTTGAGTTGTACGACTTGAAAAATGATCCTCATGAAATTAATAATTTGGCAGATGATTCTGCTTACGATAAACTAGTAAAAACATATAAATCTAAATTGAATACATTTCAAAATACTACGGGTGATCCATGGAAAATTTATCAGGATTATGAAAAGTTAGAAAAATTAGTTCTCAATAATAAATATGAATAATCATCATATCAAGCATAAAAAAAGCAGAACTCTTATAATTAACAATAATTGTGATTAATTTATACCTATTGTAATCTACGATCAGTCTTTTAATGGTAAAGATGTAGATGGAAAAGTTGTCAAATAAATAATTGTAAAAATGGAGTATGCTAAGGTAATCGCTAGTGGTAAAGGGGTGCACCAATTTACATAATCAATCGAATAGTTTTATGCCATTATAATTCAAAAAATTTGATATACAATCATTCAAATAAAATTATTAACATGATAGTGCAGGACAATCGTAAGTCACTTACTATTTAACTTTACTTTTTAAATTATTCTCTGGAAATATGAAAACAAGAAAACTGATTTTATTTATAGTTGTATTTTTATCTATTCAATCCAGCAAAATATTTGCCCAATATCCAAACCATACACTTCCGCAATATCCAGGTGAATGGAATTCGCAATGGATAACGCATCCTGATATAGATAAATCTGCATACGGGCTCATCCATTTTCGAAACACTTTTCAACTAGATGCTAAACCTGAAAAATTTATTGTACACGTTAGTGGAGATAATCGATATCGTTTATATATTAATGGCAAAGAGGTTTGTTATGGTCCACAAACAGGAGATGTACGTCATTGGCGTTATGAAACATTAGATTTGGCTCCTTTTCTACAAAAAGGAAAAAATATAGTTGCTGCAGAAGTTATGAATTGGGGTATTGAAAGAAGTCATGGAATAATCTCTTATAAAACAGGTTTTTTACTACAAGGAAATTCGAAAAAAGAATTTATCATAAATACCAATTCTTGGAGTACATGGAAAGTATGGAAGAATGAAGGAATGCAAGAAAAAACCGTTTTCTGGCGTGGTGGTGGTGAAATCGTTGGAGGTTTCTATGCGGCAAACCCTACTGACTTAATTTTAGCAGAAAAATATCCTTGGAAATGGCAACAACCCGACTTTAACGATAATGATTGGCAAAAAGCATCTGAAATTTTTTCTCAACCAAAAACTACAGCAGGATGGGGGCATGGTTGGATTTTACAACCTAGAACTACAGCAATTCAAATCAATAAAAAAGAGCCTTTTACCCTAATAGCCCAGTCTGATTTAAAAGCTATCAATAAAAATTTTAAGTTTGGTACAAAGGCAATAGAAATACCTGCCAATTCAAAACATAGGATATTAATAGATCAAGGTTATGTTACACTTGGTTATCCTAAGCTACATCTTTCTGGAGGAAAAGCAACTCAGATTAAAATAAAATATTCTGAAGCCATGTATGATGCCAATAATCAAAAAGGCAATCGTAATGAATTAGAAGGCAAAGTTATCAAAGGTATTAGTGATATTTATATTATGGATGGCGGTCAAAATAGAGTATTTCAACCTATTTGGTTTAGAGCTTTCCGTTTTATTCAATTAGAAATTGAGACCAAAGATGAACCTCTTATTATTGACGATTATTATAATATCTATTCAGATACTGCTTTTCCTGTAAAAGCCTCTTTTGAAACAGAAAATCCACTTTATCAGCAAGTTTGGGACCTCAGTTGGCATACTATGAAAATTTGTGCTCAAGACAATTTAATGAGCGATGCGTATTATGAACAAATGCAATATGTTGGAGATTTACGTCCACATTTAAAAGGTTGGACAGCACTTACAGGTGACCTAACCTATTTTAAAAGTGCCATGGAGCAATTTAATAATTCTCGATTACCTGATGGAAATATTACCAGTTGCTATCCGCTTAAAGCTACTTTTGTACATCCAACATATTCACTAATGTGGATAGACATGCTACATGATCTAATGTTACTAGAAGGTGATAAAACTTTAATTGAATCTTATACAGGAGAAATTCAAGAGGTTTTTGATTATTACGAATCGCTTATCAATGACAATGAACTTGTAGGAAAATCTGAATACCAAATGTTTATTGATTGGTATTTACCTAAAGGTGGAAATTCTGAAGTAAATAAAGATGGAAATTCTGCTATTCTGACCCTAAATTATGCATATACACTTAAAAAGGCAGCGAACATATTAGCATGGTTAGGCTATCGTGAAAAGGCCAAGGTCTATCGTGATCAAGGGCAAAAATATGCAGAAGTTACTAGAAAACTTTGTTTTGATATTGATAAAGGCATCTATGCTGATGATCCTGAAAAAACGTATTATGATCAAAGAGCTAGTATCTTAGCTG
Source organism: Flavobacteriaceae bacterium UBA2765 (assembly GCA_002352665.1). GTDB lineage: Bacteria > Bacteroidota > Bacteroidia > Flavobacteriales > Flavobacteriaceae > Aureibaculum. The sequence continues at coordinate 52,420 of DEIV01000056.1, read as the reverse complement.
TGTTATGTGGTGCACATTCTGAAAAGGAAAATAAAGCTATGATGAAAATCATGTTAGATGATACTACTCAATTTGATAGTGAGGCAAATCTTTTTTATCTTTTCTATCTTTTTGAAGCAATGGAAAAAACCAACGTTGGTAATTTTACTAAAGAATTGCAGCCATGGAATGATATTATAAAAATGGGAATGTCCGGTACGCCAGAAAAAAGAATTGAGCAAAATCCTCGTTCAGAAATTCATCCTTGGACAGCCCATCCGGTTCATTTTTATTTCAGCCTAGTAGCAGGTATTAAACCAACCAGCCCAGGATTTAAAACCGTAGAAATATCACCTAATTTTGGAGATCTAAGAAAAATAAACACAAACTATCCTACTGTAAATGGTATTATTTCTTTAAAACTAAGTTTAGATAAAAAAGGAAAAATAAATGGAAATATTTCTCTCCCAAATGGAACTACAGGTGTATTTATTTGGAATGGGAAAAATGGAAACTTAAAATCTGGATTCAATGAATTGTAGTCAACAAAATTTAATAAAAAATGGACTGTTAATTATATTGAGTCTATGCCTTTTTATTTCTTGTGAAAAAAAGGAAAAAGAAAAGATTATAAAAATTATTGATGATAAAGCTATAGCCGATGAAAATCAAAGTTCAGACTGGTTGGCCTATGGTCGTACGCATAACGAAAGACGCTTTAGTCCTATAAAAGATATTAATGTTGGTAATGTAGCTAACTTAAAAGTAGATTGGTTTTTAGATTTACCAAACGATGTTAGTTTGGTATCTACGCCATTGGTTGTTGATGGTACTATGTACTTTACAGGAACCATGAATATTATTAGGGCAGTAGATGCTGTTACCGGAAAATTATTATGGCAATTCGACCCCAAAGTAAGAGAAGCCATCAAAGGAAAACGACAAGTAGGTTGGGCACACAGTAGGGGAATATCTTTTTCTGAAGGAAAAATTTTTACAGCAACTTGGGATGGTAGATTGATTGGTATTAATGCTAAAACTGGAAAAGAAATATGGACAGCGGTTACTTTTGATCCTAATAGATCTTTGTTTATATCAGGAGCACCAAAAGCATTTAAGGGGAAGGTACTCATAGGAAACGGAGGCACTGAAGAAGGTCCTGCTAGGGGTTTTGTTACGGCTTACGATGCTGAAACTGGAAAGGAAGCTTGGAAATTTTATATCGTACCCGGTAATCCTGCTGACGGATTCGAAAATGAAGCTATGGAAATGGCAGCAAAAACATGGAATGGTGAATGGTGGAAAAACGGCGGAGGAGGGAACGCTTGGCATGGATTTACTTACGATGAAGAGTTAGATGTATTGTATATAGGTACAGGAAATGGATCGCCTTGGAATCCTAGAATTAGAAGTCCTAAAGTTGATGACAATTTATTTTTATGTTCAATAGTTGCCTTAAAACCTGATTCAGGTGAATATTTATGGCATTACCAAACTACACCAGGAGAGGCATGGGATTACAACTCTACAATGGATATTGTATTGGCTGATTTGAAAATTGACGGAGAAGATATAAAAGCAATTTTACATGCTCCAAAAAACGGATTCTTTTATGTTATCAATCGTAAAACCGGTAAATTGATTTCCGCAGAGCCTTTTACGGAAGTAACTTGGGCATCACATATAGATTTAAAAACCGGGAAACCCGTATTGACTGAAGGTGCAAGATATGATAAAGGACCAGTAGATATTGCCCCAGATTCATGGGGAGGGCATACATGGCACGCCATGGCATACAGTCCGCAAACTGGGTTGGCCTATATACCCACATTACACCGTACTGATAAATATTCAGATGAAGGTGTAGTGTATGACGGTTGGCAATCAAAAGAATTCTCAGGTGGCATTGGTGTTAGCTTGTCTCCTGCTGATAAACAATTGAGTGATCATCCTTCTTCGTTAGAAGCAATAGACCCTGTTACACAAAAGAAAGTATGGTCAATACCTCAAAAAGATTTTTGGAATGCTGGTATCTTAACTACCGGCGGTAATCTTGTTTTACAAGGCAGATCTGATGGTAAATTACTAGCCTATAATGCAAAAACTGGTCAAATAGTTTGGACATTCAATATTGGTTTAGGTATTTCTGCCCCACCCATCACCTATAAAATTAATGATAAACAATATATTTCTCTTTTGGTTGGCTTTGGCGGAGGGTATGCTCGAGGTGGTATAGATGCCTACAGCCTAGGTTGGTCGTACCGCACACAAACACGAAGGTTGATTACATTTTCTTTAGAAGGAACAGCTGAAATGCCTGCATTATCACCTCGTCATTTTCCCAAACCAATTGTTGATCAAAATTTTATAATTAATGAAAATTTGGCACAAAAAGGATACAATGAATATTGGAAATGTTTCAATTGCCACGGAGATGGCATGTACAGCGGTGGCTTGGCTCCTGACCTTAGAGCCTCAGGCATATCCTTAAGTAAGGAAGCATTTACCGCAGTAGTTAGAGACGGAATAAAAAATGAAATGGGAATGCCTTCTTTTCCAGACATGACAGATGAACAGATAGAGAACCTGATGCATTTCATTAGAAAGAGAGCAAAGGAAACCTCAGTGGATTATGAACATTTAGTAAGCAAAGCAATTGAGAAGCACTCGGAAGAATGAAAAAAATAAAAATTATATTATTATTACTATTATCAATTAATTCTTTTGGTCAAAAAAAGATAATATTTGATACAGATTTTGGTGGTGATGCTGATGATTTAGGTGCTTTAGCCATGTTACACACTTTTATTGATACAGGCGAATGTGAACTATTGGCCATTATGTGTTGGTCAACCGAAATTTATGCGGTCCCTGCAATGGATGCTGTTAATAGATTTTATAATCATCCTGATATTCCTATGGGAACCCGAAAGGACAGTACCCAGATTGTCAACTGGAATTACTCTAAACCAATTGCCGATAAATTTCCACATCAACGCACACATAATAACGTGCCAGATGCCATTGTTCTTTACAGACAAATACTTGCTAAGAGTTCAGATAAAGAGGTAACTATAATAACTGTTGGTCCTTTAAAGAACATACAAAATTTAATTAATTCAGAACCAGATTCCATTTCCAATTTAACAGGTAAAGAACTTATTTCACAAAAAGTGAAAGAGTTTGTTATCATGGGTGGAAAATATCCCTCAGGGGAATGGGAATGGAATTTTGAAGGAGCTATGCCGGGGGTTACAAAATTTGTGATCCCAAATATTCCTGTACCAATAACCTTTTCTGGTTTTGAAGTAGGTCTTCCTATAAAGACAGGTGAAATTTTTAATGCTATTAATCCAAATACACCTTTGTATGTAGGTTTTTTGCATTTTAGCAATAATGCACCTTGGATGAAGAAATATTATACTGGAAAAATAATTGATAACGCCTCTTTCGATCAAACAGCTGTTTTATATGCTGTAAAAAATGGAATTGGCGAGTATTGGGATAAATTAACTGACAGTGCTTGTATTCCGGATGAAAAGGGAGGAAATGTATGGGTAAAAACTAAGAACTCCAATCATTCTTACTTAAAATTAATAATGAGTCCGGAAGCATTGGCCACCATTATTGAATCAATTATGCTTGACGATTTATAACTTGTGACATCAAATCACAATATAAATAGAGCCAGAAAACAAATCCCTAAAACAGAAAAATAATTAAATTGGGCTTAAGATACAACTGTTTAAATTCAATTTATCAATACCATATTTAAAACACAATGAGAAATTTTATTTTAAAGGTCTATATCATTTTTGGTCTACTTCATTGGTCTTGTGAAAAAGTGAAACAAGCAGATCAAAATCTTGAGAAAGTAATTTTAGATACCGATATGGGTTCGGATTGCGATGATGTTGGTGCTTTGGCATTATTACATGAATATGCCAATCAACGTAATGCTGAAATTTTAGGAATTATTTATAGTTCTGGTGCTGTACCTTATGGAGTGGGAATCATTGATGCCATTAACCGTTATTATGATCATAGTACTATTCCTATTGGTGCTAATTATGATAAAACATTTGGAGATCCTGTAGATAAAATGAATGCTCAAACCTTGGTTAATGATACTTTATTATTTCATAATAAATATATTTCAAATAGAGATGTAACAGAACAAACGATTCTAAATCGAAAGCTTTTAGTTGCTCAAAATAATAATAGCGTTACCTATATTACTATTGGACATACAAAAGGCTTATATGATTTAATGATATCGAAACCTGATAGTATTTCAAACCTATCAGGTGCAGCATTAGTTAGTAAAAAAATTAAAAGATGGGTAGCATTAGGAGCCCTCAAGTCTAGCAACAAAGAACTAGAGTATTACACTAAAGATTGGAATTTTTTTTCTAACGGAACGGCTATTTATACAGAATACCTTCTCAAACACTTTGTAAAACCAATTTATTTTGTTGATGGCGGTGCTAAGGTTATGACTGGTGGTTCCCTTGAGCATACAGCCAAAGGAAATATAATTCGTGAAGCCTATGAAGAATGGTTGTGGAATTTTCAAAAGAAAACGTTAAAAGATCAAAGGCCTAGTTGGGATCTGGTTACTGTATACTTTGCCATTAAAGGGTCTGGAGAATACTTTGAAATATTAGATAAAGGATATCTTGATTTTGATACTGATAAAGGATGTAAATGGATTAGAAGTGATAGTGCCACTAATCAAAAATTTGTTATTCAGAAAGAAGGTACCGATATTGATTTTTCAAATTATTTAAATAAAATGATTTCTAAAAAAGGGCTAAAGAGTTCTGAATAATTTAACAATTACCCCTTAGAGATAACACAAAATATAAGAAACAATGTGTAATATTATATTCAACCTCAATAATTCTGAATAAGCAATGCTAAAATCTCTTATAAAAAAACAAATTCTCACATTAAGTATATTAATTAGTATTATTGGATGTACAAACAAGACCAAATCAGACGATAGTTCAAAGATAAACACAATAGCTTTAATTGGCGAAGTAAAACAATACAAAGGCAAACCAACAATACATATCAATGGTAAACCAGAATCTCCTGTTATTTATGCTTTATCAGATGTGCCCGGTGGTAGATGGTCTTGGGATGAAATTCCCCAACACAATATTGATCAGTTTTGCCAACAAGGCGTAAAACTTTATCAATTAGATATTTTTTTAGATCATTTATGGTTTGAAGATGGAAGCTTCAATATAAAAAAAACACAGCAACAAATTAATGGCGTATTAGAAGTTTGCCCTGAAGCTAGTATATTTTTTCGTTTTCATGTCAATGCACCTAAATGGTGGATAGCTCAAAACTCAGTAGAAAATGTAGTTTATGACGGTGTTCAGGGGAGTCCAGATGAAAATATTGGTTTAAGTCGACTTCTAGAAGCTGACCCACGAACACCAATCCGTTCTAGTATGGCATCCGAAAAATGGAAAAAAGCAACTTCCGAAAAACTAGCAGAATTCTGTACAGCATTTTCAAAAACTAAAGAAGGCAATGCACTTATTGGCATTCAAGTTGCTTATGGCGTTTATGGAGAATGGCATCAATGGGGAATTAATAAAAACGAAGCTGATTTTAGCCCTCCTATGCAAAATCATTTTAAGCATTGGTTAAAAACAAAATATACAACCAATGAACAACTCCAAAAGGCATGGAATGATACAAAAATTACTTTTGAAAATGTGACTGTACCTAATACCAAAGAAAGAGAAATCATATCAGCAGGAATCTTTCGTGATCCTAACAAAAACATGAAAATTATAGATTATTACACCTGTCAGCATGATTTGGTTGCCGATAATATTATTCACTTTAGTAAAGTGGTAAAAGAGAACTGGCCAAGACCAATTATTACAGGTACTTTCTATGGGTATTTCTTTTCTGTTTTTGGGAGACAAGCGGCTGGAGGACATTTATCACTACAAAAAATTTTAAACTCTAAGTATGTAGATTATCTCAGTGGACCACAAGCCTATTATACCGAAAATGGATATCATTCAGGAGAACCTTATAGGTCAAGGAGCTTGATTCATTCGGTGTTTTTAAACAAAAAATTATGGTTAGACGAGTACGACCAACAACCACGACGTACTTGGCCCTATCTTGCCGTTGAGGATAATAGAGAAGTCTATAAAAAAACGGTAAAAGGAAATGTTTCGCAAATTAGACGAAATATGCTTTTCCCACTATTAAAAGGACAAGGTTTATGGTTGTATGATTTTGGACCTGCGTCTATGCATTTGAATCCTGATAACGACACCAACAAACAATCTGGCACTAATGGATATTGGGACAACCCTATTTATTTGGATAATATCAGAAAAATAAAAAAGATAGCTGATGAATTCTTACATAAAGAGTATACCTCAGCTGCAGATGTTCTAGCTGTGTATGATACCGAAAGTATCAAGTATATGCCGAGTACGATTGATAAATCACCTCCAATAACACACCAATTACTCAACTGGACCTCGTTAGCACTATATTATTCGGGAGCAATTTTTGATCCTATTCATATTGATGATTTAGATAAAGTAAATCTTTCGCAATACAAAGCTGTTGTGTTTTTCAACACCTTTAAAATTGAAGAGAAAGGCAAAGAAATTATTAAAACCAAAGTGGCTGCTCAAAACCGTCATTTAATATGGATTTATGCTCCAGCCTATATCAATGATAAAGAATTAAGTGTAGACTCAGTTTCTGACATCGTGAATATCAATTTGAAAACAACACCGTATAGTAAAACTCCAAAAATTAAAATAAACAAAATATTTGCGACTGTTCCTGAGCAATCTGCTTGGATGCCTTATGACCCCGTATTTTATATTGATGATGCATCAACTGAAATTTTTGGCACTTATTCAGGCTTAAACAAAGCGGGTTTTGGATATAAAAAATCAGAACAATTTTCCTCTTGGTATATTGGTGTTCCTATTATTGATTATCAAATTTTTAATAAAATATTCAAAAAAGCTGGCGTACAAAAGTATGCTGCAGAAAAGGATATTGTTTATGGAGGTAGTGATCTTATTATGATTCATTCCATAAAAAAAGGAACAAAAAAGTTCTCAAATAATGATAAAAAATTTCAAATAGCATTTGATTCTGTACCAGCAACAAAAGTGATAAATAAAGTAACGGGAGAAGTTATTTTGAATTAAGCAATACTACATTGATAAAAACAAATTAAAAAAATGAAAAAGTACACCCACTTAAAAACAATAGTATGTACGCTATGTATATTGATTATAATTACAAGCTGCACACCAAGAAACAAAAATAGCATTGTTAATCCAGATACTATTTCGGTAATTCCGCAACCACAATCCATTGAAGCATTTGAAGGTCTTTTTACAATTGACGAAAACACAAAAATTCAATATCAAGGTGAATTGAAAAATGTTGCAGAAACTCTTAGTAAACAATTGATTACTAAAAATATAGTACAAGAGTTTAAAACAAATGCTGAGGACCAAATTTTATTATCAACTACTAAAAATGAAAAATTAGAAAAGGAAGGCTATGAATTGACCATTAACAAAAACGGAATTAATATAGAAGGTGATGCCGCAGGTGTATTTTACGGAGTACAAACCTTAATGCAATTAGTAGCTACAGCTAATAATAAAACGGTTGTGCCTTATGTTCATATTATTGATAATCCTCGTTTTGAGTGGAGAGGTATGCATCTAGATGTATCTAGACATTTTTTCGACAAAGAATTTATCAAAAAATATATAGATATTTTAGCAAAGCATAAACTCAATGTATTCCATTGGCATTTGACTGATGATCAAGGATGGCGTATTGAGATAGAAAAATACCCGAAATTAACCGAAATTGGAGCTTGGCGTGCTGGTGATGGTATGGAAATACCTTGGAATTATGATGTACATGGTGCTGAAGAAGGAAAGCCAAGATACGGAGGTTTTTACACAAAAAATGACGTTAAGGAAGTCCTTGCTTATGCCAAAGAGCGTTATGTGACAGTTGTTCCTGAAATTGAATTACCCGCACATTCATGGGCAGCATTACATGCATACCCTAACCTTTCCTGTACCGGCAAAGATTGGCATATGGGAGAAACTTGGTCTTTTTCTGATCCATTTTGTGCCGGCAATGAAGAAACTTTTACTTTTTTTGAAGATGTATTGACTGAAGTCATAGATTTATTTCCATCGCAATATATTCATATAGGTGGTGACGAAGCCCAAAAAACTAGGTGGGAAGAATGCTCAAAATGCCAAGCCAAAATAAATACTGAAGGCTTAGAAAATGAAGAGGAATTACAAAGCTATTTTATCAAACGCATAGAAAAATTTGTAACTTCTAAAGGAAGAAGAATTATTGGCTGGGATGAAATATTAGAAGGTGGACTTGCTCCCGATGCCGCTGTAATGAGCTGGCGTGGTGAAGAAGGTGGAATAGCCGCAGCAAAACAAAAACATGAAGTAGTAATGACACCCGGCGAAATTTTATACTTTAATCACGCACAATCTAACGCTGAATTGGAAGGTGTGCCTAGAGCAAGAATTATTGATTTAAAAAAAATATATAACTACAATCCTGTTCCGGACGAGTTGAATACAGAGGAGAAAAAATATATTAAAGGTGTTGAAGCGTGCTTATGGTCTGAATTTGTTTATACTGAAGCATTAGCCATAGATCGTTTGTCACCAAGAGTGTTGGCTCTTTCTGAAATTTCTTGGACAGAAACTAAAAATAAAGATTGGAATCATTTTCAAGGTAAGCTTACTAAACATCTGTCCTATTTAGATAAGCAAAAAATTGATTATTTTATGGCTGCACCTACTTCAACCGGTATGAGTTCTTTTATTGGTGACAGCTTAGCAATAACTATTGATTCTCCGCTTAAAGATGCCAAGATATACTATACCTTAGATGGTAGTGAACCTAATAAAAACTCTACACTATATGGCAAACAAATTGTTATTAATGACCATGCAACACTGAAGGCGAAGACAATATTAACATCAGGAAAAGAAAGTGCTAATTTTGAAAAGAGTTTTAGAAAAACCAAGTATCAAGAAGCTACAAATTTAACTAATGTAACTAATGGTTTAATTATGCAAACTTTTAAGGGAAATATTAGTCAATTATCTGAATTTAATACGCTAAAAAAGTTGAATAAATCTAAAATCACCTTATCCATAGAACTTCCTACAAAACTACCCAATAATGGTTTTGGTTTAAAATTTATAGGATATATACAAATACCTAAAAATGGAATTTATACTTTTTACACAACCTCAGATGATGGCAGTGTCTTGTATATCAATGATAAAATGGTAGTTGATAATGATGGCAAACACGGTATGCAAGAGAAAAATGGAGAAGTTGCTCTAAAATCGGGTTATCATAAATTTTTAGTAAGCTATTTTGAAGGCGGTGGTGGCAAAGGATTAAAAGTTGAAATGCACGGGTCATCTATTGAAAAAAGTGAAATTTCTTCGTCCTTATTATTTCATTAAAAGGGTAGGTTAGAATTGGTTTAAACCAATAATTTAATAGAAGGTTTTCTAAAATATTTCGTTCCTAAAAACTTAATTCTTTATCAAATTTATCAATCTTAAAAAGATTCTCTATTTCACAAGAATCTAAATATTTGTCTTTTATATCAAAAAAAAAATCTATTTCTTTTGAAAAAAATACAGGACAGTACAGGATAATTAGGGAAAAAGAAGTGTGTACTATTGCTAGTGGTAATTAACCAATTCAAATAAACAATTAACTTAATATTAATTTTTATGAAAAGATTCTTAACAAAAAGAATTGATGCAAAGCGTAGTATTATCTCAGAAAAGTTTCAAATACTAAAGATATGTTTAGTCCTATCGTTAGTCTTTACTTCTCAATTATATGCTACAGACAGTGTGTCATTTATGCAACAACAAGAAATTAAAGGTCTTGTAACTGATGCCAATAACGAACCGCTTCCCGGTCTGAATGTTTTAATAGTTGGCACTACTAATGGAACTGAAACAGATTTTGATGGTAACTACACTATCAATGCAAATCAAGGTGATGTCTTACAATTTTCATTTGTTGGAATGCAATCACAACTCATTACTGTAGGAGGTAGTAATACTATAAATGTAGTAATGTTAGAAGATGCTAGTGCATTAGATGAAGTTGTAGTTGTAGGTTATGGTACAAAAAAGAAGCGAGATATAACTTCTTCTGTTTCTCAAATAACTACAAAACAAATTGAGGCAAGTGTTCAAGCTTCTCCAGAGTTTGCTTTACAAGGTACTACTTCAGGTGTTTTGGTGCAATCTGCATCTGGTGACCCGAATGCCAGACCTACTATACGAATTAGAGGTGTAGGTACTTTAGGATTTAATGACCCTCTGTATGTAATAGATGGTGTACCTATCTCAGAATTTGGTGCTGGTGTAACAGCTTTTGCTTCTAGTGCTGGTGCAAATGACATTAGAGGTTCTCAAAATATTTTAAATTTAATTAACCCAAATGATATTGCTTCTATTACGGTGTTAAAAGATGCAGCCGCAACTGCCGTATTTGGTATGCGAGCTTCAAATGGTGTGATTTTAATAGAAACCAAAAGAGGTAAAGGTGGTCGTACAACGTTTAACTTTAGTGCTAGACGTGGGGTTAGAAACATTCGTGATACTTATGATGTTCTAAATACAACACAATATACAAATTTATTAACTGAAGAATATACAAATGCTGGTATAGTAATTCCTGGGTTTATAGATCCAAATGACCCAGCTTATTTAGGCAATGGTCAAACTTATGATTGGCAAGATGCCATTCAAAATAATAATGCATTGACAGAAGATTATAGTTTTAGTGTTCAAAGCGGAAATGAAAAAGCAAATTTCTTTTTCTCTGGTGCAGTTTCTAATCAAGAAAGTACCATTATTCATAATAAATTAAAACGTTATAATGCGACTTTGACTTCTGACATTAAAGTTGCCAAATGGTTGAAAATTGGTGAAACAATAAGAATTACGCATTCTGAAAATGATGATGCGAAAAGTGTCGTTGGGAATATGAATTTACCCTCTGAGGCATTTAAAGCCCCATGGCAGCCTATTTATGACGCTAATGATCCAACAGGTTTTGCACGTGTACGTGATGAAAGTGGAGATTTATGGGGTCCTTCCAGTACTGGAGCAACAGGCATAAATAGTTTAGCTGTTAGTAGTATAGGGCAAGATCAATATAGTATCCTTAGAAATTTAGGTTCTGTATATGCAGAAATTTCACCGTTAGAAGGCTTAATTTTTAAAGGAACTTTAGGGGTAGATTGGAATAATAACGTAAGAGAACGTGTTAGATCTAAACGCTATTTCAATTTTCATGTAAACTCATTGCCTGTTACAAATCTTTTGCATCGTAATTTAACCAATTTCAGTGTGCTAACAGAATTTTTAACTAGCTATACTAAAGAAATTAAAGATCATAATTTTCAATTATTGATGAATATTTCAAAGCAAAAAGTAGGAACAAATTGGAATCAGTCTGGAGCTGATAACCCTATCTTTGAAGATTTAGACAGATCAGGTTTTAACTCTACAGAAAATCAAGGTATTGAAAGTTTTAAAGAACGTAAAATATTGACGGGATTATTATTTAAATTTTCATACAATTTTAATTCTAAATACTACGTAGATGCATCTTATAGAAGAGATGGCTCTACTGTGTTTGCACCAGGAAATCGTTTTGGTGATTTCTTTGGAGCTTCTGCTGCATGGCGTGTTTCTGATGAGGCATTTATGGATAATGTGTCATGGTTAGATGATTTAAAGTTTAGAGTAAGTTGGGGGCAAACAGGTAATCAAGAAACCTTACCTTATTCATATTTAGCATCAGTATCACTTGCACCTGCTTATGCTTTTGGAAACACTCCTGATTTGAATGTACATGGTGTTTTTCAACCTGGCATACCTACTCCTAATTTAGGTTGGGAAACCAGTACAACAACTAATATTGGATTTGATGGATCTGCATTAAACCACCGTTTAGGTTTTTCATTTGATTATTATAATCGTTTAACAAATGATATTCTTCAAGATTTTCCATTACCAATGACTTTTGGAGTAAATAAAAATCCTAAAGTTAATTTGGCTGAAGTATCAAATAAAGGTATTGAATTAAATTTGAACTGGAATGATAAAGTAGGTGATTTTGAATATAACTTTGGAATGAATTTGACTACTGTAAAGAATGCAGTTGAAAAATTGACAGAAAATCTTGCTGAAGGAACTGTATTAGGAAGTACATATGGTACACAAGTAGGTAGTTCTCTAGGGTTTATTTATGGTTACCAAATGGAAGGGATTTTTCAAACACAAGCAGAGGTTGATGCTTGGAAAGCAAATCATACAGATCAAGACGGTGCTCATAATGATATTTCTCCTGGTGATGTACGTTTTGCTGATTTATTTGGAAATCCTGAGCCTGGTGAATTTAAAAGTAATGCACCTGATGGATTAATTAATGGAAATGATAAGACAAAATTAGGTAAAACGATTCCCGGCTATTATTACGGTTTTAATATGGGTGCAAATTATAAAGGTTTTGATTTATCTTTACAATGGCAAGGTGTTGGTGATGTACAAAAAGTTAATTGGGTTAAAATGAGTGGAGAAGGCATGGCTGGTGATGGAAATCAGCTATCATCAGTTCTTGACAGATGGACACCGTCTAACCCTTCCAATACAACTCCAAGAGCTTTATATGGTGATACTGTTAATAATAATAGATTTTCAAGTCGATATGTTGAAGATGCTGATTATTTAAGATTGCAAAATCTTCAAATTGGTTATACATTTGATGAGAAATTTGTTTCAAAACTTAATTTAAGTAATTTGAGATTTTACGTTAGTGGTAATAATGTTGCTTTATTTACTGGCTATTCTGGTCTAGATCCTGATGCAAATATTTTAAGTAATACTGATTTGAACCCACCTGCAACTTCTTGGTTGTTAGGAATGAATTTAACATTTTAAGAAATATAAATTATGAAAAAATACAATCTATTTAAGCAGGTGCTTACTATCTTATTCACCGTGCTTATTGTACAAGGATGTACAGATAAAGATTTAGATGTGCCTTTTGCAAAGCAAACAGCGGTTAGCTTTTTCTCAGAGGGTGGCACTGAAAGTTATAATAAAGCTGTAATTGGAGGCTATGCAAAACTAACTCAGTTTTATAAAAATTATACAGGGGTTAATGCCACACCAAAAACTTATTTAAATGCAATTGCATTGATGAGAGATGATTTATTAACTTCTAACCAGCCGGATCCTTACGAAGTATTTGGGTCGTTAACTGCTACCGATGCTTCAACTTCTGATTATTATAAATTGGCTTACCAATTGGTAAACAGAGTGAACCTTACGTTGGAATATATGGCTGAATACGGAGATCAAGTTTTCATTGATGATACGGAACTTAAAAATACCTACGAAGGTGAAGCTCGATTTATGAGAGCTTATATGTATTTTCATATGGCAATAAATTATGACACACCTCCATTAGTAGTCAATACAATAACTGATTTAGCATTTGTGCCATCTAATAGTGCATCAGGTGAAGTATTAGATTATGCTATTAGTGAGCTTACAGCGGCAGCAGCATTATTACCTGATAGTTGGGACGCTCCAAATACTGGTAGAGTTACTAAAGGTTCTGCATTTGGTATTTTAGGTAAAGCTTTATTACATAAGGCTACCATAAATGGTTATAATGGTGGAGATTTAGGCTTGGCTATAGCTGCTTTTGATCAAATTGACGGTTTAGGTTATTCTTTATTATCAAATTTCGGTGATAATTTTGATGGAGAAATGGAAAATGGGGCAGAGTCTTTATTTGAATTACAATTTGGAAATGCAGACTCAGGAAACAATAATATTTGGGTACCTATTGATGATTTTAATGTTATTGGAGATTTAGGAGGCACTTGGGGTTTTTATAGTAGGCACTGGTCAATTGGTGGAGCTAGGTATATGTTACCTTCTGCTAAATTAGAAGCTTCGTTTGAAGCTGGTGACCCTAGAATGGCTATGACAGTTAATGGTGGTATCATATCTAAGTATACCGCTAAAGATGTAGTTGATGGTGCAGGAAAAACAAGTTTTAACAATGCTAGAGTATTAAGGTTAGCGGATGTAATGTTGATGAAAGCTGAAGCTATGCTAATGTCTGGTGGTGATAAGTCTACAGCTATTGGCTTATTAAATCAAATTAGAGAAAGAGCTAGAAACTCTGCAAGTCCTGCTAGTGCAGTTCCTGCTGATAGAAACGTAGGAGAAACAGATGAAAATGTAATTTTACAATGGATTATGGAAGAAAGAGTTGCAGAATTGGCTGGTGAAGAATCATGGAGATGGTACGATTTAATTCGCTGGCATAAAGCAGGTAAAATTGACATGACTTCTTGGAATTTCAGTTCTATTCAAACAACTGCTTTTGATGTAAATAAGCATTTATTATTACCTTTCCCTGCTTCTGAAGTAAGTGTTAGTAGTGGTTCTTTAATCCAAAATTCTGGGTATTAATTTGAATTATATTTTATTATAATTATTTGAAAGGAGGTGGTTTTAAAAAACCACCTCCTTTTTTAATATATCAACATTTACGGTAAGACCATACCGGTTTTAATCCAGAGGCTCGGGGACAGTGAGATCAATATATTAAAATGACTAAACAATTCTAATTTATCTATTCTGAAAGAAAATTACAAGAAATTGTATTTCTTGGGATTTTTAGACCAATTTAGCTTGGTAAAAATACTATCAGTACTACCTTTTGAAAATACCTATTTAGACCAACATCTATTGTTGGTACCAATTTGAAGCTGTTATAGGTAAGACCTCACAGATTTTAAAATCTGTGAGGTCAATCCTCCAAAACATAACATATGTTACCTATTGCTTTTTCTAAATTTATTTTAAACAATATTATCACTACCAAAACTGAGGTAATATTAATCTTTATTGAGTTTAAATATTTGTAGTTTATCATTATTATTCGCAACTAATATACTAAAACCACTGGCTGTTTTTATCAAAGCCATATCTTTTACATCTTTAGAAGCTAAAAACTCACTTTGTTGTGTAGATACTGCTGTAAAAGTTCCATTTCCTTTTCCTATTAATAAAAGGCCCATACTTGCGTCATTACGAGGTGTTTCTATCTCAGATGCAAATAAATTACCAGCAACTAAAATGTCTTGTATCTTATCATTGTTAAAATCTTTTATAACCATTGTATTTATAGAAGATAACTGGGCTAAATTAGGAAGCTGCGTCAATTGAAACTTACCATTTCCTAAATTCTCTATATAAATAGATGCAAATGTCTGAACAGAATAGTGTAAGGAATTTTCTAATGCTGTTCTGGTATATATTTCTTCTAAGGTCGCACTAGCAAAAGAATTGTAATCTTGATACTTTCGTTTAATGTTTGGGATTTGTTCTGAAGAGCATTGTCTTCCTCGTACTGGATATTGTATAGAGTCATTAAAATAACCGAGTATAATATCTTGTGAACCATTTTTATCATAATCACTTACAAAAATATCAAATGTTCTATCTAATGTTGCTTTGTATTTATAATTTAAGCCTAAATTACCTACAATAAAATCTAAATCGCCATCATTATCCATATCTTTAGCATCAATGCTTGACCACCAACCTGTAGTATTTTTAAAGCTATTATTCTCTATTTTAGCGAAAGTGCCATTATTATTTTCAATGATCGTTATTGGCATCCATTCACCAACAATAATTAAATCTATGTCTCCATCATTATCATAATCATTCCAAACAGCATCTGTTACCAAACCAATCTCTTGTAGTGAAGGTGCAATTTTTTTTGTTACATCGCTAAATTTAACCTTTCCATTTTTCGAATCGTTTCTTAAAATATAACTATCAGCCGGATATGGATATTTCCTAGGTATTAATCTCCCACCAACAAACAAATCTAAATCGCCGTCATTATCATAATCAAAAGGTTTTACACAAGATCCGCTTTGGTTTACTAAAGGTAATGCGTTTGAAGAAAAGCTAAACAATCCATTTCCTTCATTGATATAGATTCTGTCTTGTAATTCTTTTGAACTGGATAAGAATTCATTACCACCACTTACAATATAAAGGTCTTGATCTCCATCACTATCAGCGTCAAAAAAAATGGCACTCATATCTTCCCTGTTTTTATGTGCGTTCCAAGGTTGATTTTTAATTGTTTTAAAAGTTCCATCTAAATTTTGAAGATGTAGAGCCCCTGTTTGATTTGCTGCTCCACCAATATAAAAATCATCTAAACCATCCCCATTAACATCGGCCACAGCTAAACCTGGTCCAAAGTTTGAAGTTTTATGAGGTAGCAATACTTCAAATTCAAAATCATCAAATTCATTTTCTACATGACTATAATTGAGGTTGCTAGACTGAGTGATATTGGTAAAAAAAGTTTTCCCTTTAACTTTTGGTTGATTCACAGGTAATTCTGCATTTGCATAATTCACTATAATTTCTTGATTTGCTTTCACATTAATCAATTCCTCTACCTTATCATCTGGCCAAGTAATTATTATTTTATCAATCTTTTTTATCGTATCAACTCCAAAATGTAATTTTGGCTCAGATGAAGATTGAAAACCACGTGTTGTTGTCAATTCTTGATATTGTTGTGTATTATTAGTTTCAATTTTTACTTTTACGCCAATACCAAAAGGGTTCTTAGTTGGGCCTGCAAATGAAAATCTCATATATCCTTTTTTATACAGATCAGTTCCTTTATTTTCAAATACGACTGCTGTAGAATCAATATTTGATATAACCAGATCCAGATCACCATCCAAATCTAAATCAGCATAACTTGCTCCATTAGAGTAGCCATAAAAGCTTAAACCCCAATCATCATTAGCTTTTGAAAAAGTTAAATCACCATTATTCTTAAAAGCATAATTATCAATTTTTTGTGAAGGAATATTTAATGATGATTGTAATTGACTATCGGTACTAAAAACACTTCCTTGTCCAAGATTAATAAAATAATCTTTATTATTAATTTCTCTACGTGTACCATTGGCAATAAAAACATCTTTCAAGCCATCGTTATCTAAATCTACAAATAATGGAGACCAACTCCAATCTGTAGTTGATATACCTGCCAAACGACTCATCTCACTAAATATTGGTATATCATTATTTAAATTTCCTCTATTTAACTGCATGGAATTTATCATGTATTGATGATGAAAACCTGAGTTTACCCCTTCCCAGAATTTTTTCGTATTCATACTTGCCATATTGGCTTTAGAACGATAATTGTCTTCTGGAGTCATATCTAGTTGTATAATATCTAACAAGCCATCGTTATTAAAATCAGCAATATCTGCACCCATACCAAAATATGACGTATGATTGGTAGATTTTTTTAATGTATTTTTAAAAGTACCATCTTGATTATTCAAATATAAATAGTCTGGTACAGCAAAATCATTTGACACATATAAGTCTGTCCAACCATCATTATTTAAATCACCTGCAGTAACACTTAAAGAAAGACCAAAATTCAAAACACCAGATGCAATAGTAACATCACTAAAAGTGTTATCACCATTGTTCTTATACAATCTGTCAGAATCTAATAAAGTTAAACTATCCATTTTAGATTTATAATAAGATATTGGAGTTAGAAATTGCGTAGAAGGGTAATTGGCAACATATAAATCTAAATCGCCATCCTTATCATAATCAAAAAAAACACCCTGTGTACTATGTCCATTATCATGTATTCCATATTTTTCTGCAGACTCTGTAAAAGTCAAATCTTTATTGTTAATATATAATAAATTATTTCTAGGCGGAGTTTTACCCGAAACACTCACATAGATATCTAAAAAACCATCATTATTTACATCTGCCATGGTAACTCCAGTATGCCATCTCTGGTCTATATTTAAAAAAGCTTTTTCTGTAATATCTTCAAATTTCATATTCCCTTTACCCAAATAGAGTTTATCATCAACCATATTTCCTGTAAAATATATATCGGGTATATTGTCATTATTAATATCACCAATAGCGACACCTCCACCCATATAGAGATATGGATAATTCATATAATTAAGCGAATCTGTTTCTGTAAGTTTATTATTAAATGTTAGCTTAGTTTGCTTAGGGTCTTTCTTTACAAATAATTTATTTTCTTTATCATTAATATTGCAAGAACCCAATATAATTGATAAAAACAAAATTGTAAAAATCGAAAATAGATGATTTTTCATGATATAATTTTAGAAATATAAAGATAATTAATTATTAGGATTTAGTGATCAATTAATATACTAATCTACAAGATATTTTCTAAAACATTTTTAGTCTCAAGAACTATCTAAAGCATAGTTTTAACTATATTTGAAATTAGTATATTTAATAATGCATAGTAACTACTTATCTTACTCTAAATTGAATTAATTATGAAAATTTACCTAATCTTACTAAGTCTTATTTTTTATCCTTTTCTGTCAAATGCACAAAATCATACCTTGCCATTATGGGAAGGTGAGATTCCTAATTATAAAGCAAACGGAGAACAAGAAGAATTTTATACGAATAATGATCTCGTTTTATTAAAAAAAATTCAAAACCCCAACATTACAGTATATCTTCCAACGAAAAATAATGCCACTGGCGAAGCTGTTATTATTTGTCCTGGAGGTGGCTATTGGGTATTGGCATATTATTGGGAAGGCAGAGATATTGCTAAAGCCTTAAATACTAAAGGAATTGCAGCAATTGTGTTAAAATACCGACTTCCAACATCAAAAAATTATGTTGTTAGACATAAATCACCTTTATTAGATGCACAACGTGCCATGAGAATGGTTCGTTATCATGCCAAAGATTGGAATATAAAACCCAATAAAATTGGTATCATGGGATTCTCTGCTGGTGGACATTTGGCTTCTACTCTATCTACACATTATGATAAAGGAAATTTGCGAGCTAAAGATTCTATTGAGCAACAAAGTTCCCGTCCAGATTTTTCTATATTGATATATCCCGTTATTTCATTTAATGATGAATTTACACACCAAGGTTCAGCAAAGGCATTATTAGGCGAAAACCCTTCAAAAGAATTACGAAATAATTTCTCCAATGAACTACAGGTAACCAAAGATACGCCGCCTGCATTTTTAGTGCATTCATCAGATGATGACGCTGTCCCAGTTAAGAATAGTTTAATTTATTATGAAGCCCTACAAAAGAATAATGTTGCTGCAGAAATGCATATCTACCCTTATGGTGGACATGGATATTCACTTGCCATTGGTAAAGGGCATTTATCAAGTTGGATAGATAGATGTACAGATTGGATTCAATACATAAATACACCATCCGAAAAAAACGAAGAAGTAAAAACAAATAAAGAATAAAATAATATGAAGTACGGATATTTTGATGATGAGCATAAAGAATATGTAATTACCAAACCTAATACACCACGATCTTGGACAAACTACTTAGGCGATTCTGAATTTGGTTCAGTAATTACAAATAATGCAGGCGGTTATTCGTATTACAAGTCTGCCGCTCAAGGTAGATTTATGAGAGCTCGATTGAATGGCATTGCTATGGATCAACCTGGTAAATACATTTATATTAGAGATAATGATTCTAAGGAGTATTGGTCGTCAACCTGGCAACCCGTTGGTAAACCATTGGACAGATACAAATCTACATGTCGTTTTGGAACTGCTTATACTAAAATTGATTCTGAATATGATAATATTCTAACAGAATCGACTTATTTTATTCCTTTAGGTAAACTCTTTGAAGTATGGAAAATAAAGGTTACCAATACTGATACTAAACCAAGAAATCTATCTCTTTTTACTTATGTTGAATATGCAGGGAACTGGAATGGAATTGATGATATGGTCAATTTACAGTATACACAATACACTTTACAGATGGCAGTAAAAAAAGGTATCATTGACCATGGTACCAATGTGATGATGCCTTATGATCCTGCTAATTTTCAGAACAAAGATCAAGGTAGACATACTTTTATGGCTATAGCTGGTGCTAAGACATCAGGCTATGATACAGATAGAGAGGAATTTATAGGTAGTTATCGCACCTATGCAAACCCAATTGTAGTCGAACAAGGCAAGTGTACCAATTCTATAGCTGCTGGCGATAATGGTTGTGGCACGCATCAAATCGAAGTAACCTTACAACCTGGAGAAACCAAAACATTTGCGGTAATTGTTGGTATTGGTAAAGCCGAGAAAGAAGGCATAGCAGCTCAAGAAGCTTATAGTAATATGGATTTTGTAGATGGTGAAATTGAAAACCTAAAAAAACATTGGCATAGCAAAATTGAAGGCATGACAGTCAAGACACCTGATGCAGCCTTTAATAGTATGATGAATATGTGGAATCCATATAATAATCTAATTACATTCTCCATATCTCGTATTGCCAGTTTGGTGTATAATGGTGAGCGAGACGGATTAGGATATCGAGATGCAGTACAAGATTTGATGGGAATTATGCATAATATTCCTGATGAAGTAGAACAACGTTTAGAATTGCTAATTTCAGGACAATGTTCTACAGGTGGAGCCTTACCTGTTGTAAAACCTTTTGCTCATACGCCAGGTAAAGAAAAACTACCCGAAGAACATGACTATCGTTCTGATGATTGTTTTTGGCTGTTTCCAGCAATACAATTATTTGTAAAAGAAACAGGAAAACTTGATTTTTTTTCCCGTGTGATCCCGTATGCAGATAAAGGACAAGGTACTGTTATTGCACATTTACGAAAAGCAATAGAATTTAGTATAGAGCGATCTGGAAATAACGGATTTTCATGTGGATTGCATGCCGATTGGAATGACTGCTTACAATTAGGTCAAGATGGTGAATCAATATTCGTTGCCTTTCAATTACGAATGGCGCTTGATATTTATATAGAAATTTGTACTATCAGTAAGTTGTCTAATGAAGTAGATTGGGCTGATAAATTACTTACATCTATAGATAGCAAACTAGAAATGATTGCTTGGGACGGTGCATGGTACTTAAGAGCCATTCGTAAAGATGGCTTCAAATTCGGATCTTCAGAAAATGAAGAAGGAAAAATATTTTTAAATTCCCAATCATGGGCAGTGATTAGTGGTCATGCCTCAACTAAAAGAGCGAAAATTGCCATGGAATCCGTCAATAAATACCTAGCAACTGATTACGGATTACAAGTTTGTGATCCCGCCTTTGAAAAAACCGATTTTAACGTAGTCAAAGCAATCTTGATGAATAAAGGTATGAAAGAGAATGGTGGTATTTTTAACCATACCCAAGGTTGGGGCGTCATGGCAGAGACCATTTTAGGTAATGGTAATAGAGCCTTTGACTATTACCGTAAATTTATGCCAGCATCGTATAATGATAAGGCTGAATTACGAGAAGTTGAACCCTATGTACATTGCCAATCAACACACAGCAAGTATAGCCCTAGATTTGGCAGTGGTAGAGTGCCATGGTTAAGTGGTACAGCAACTTGGGCAAACTACTCTGCAGGACATTATCTATTGGGAATTCGTCCTGATTATAATGGACTTATCATTGACCCATGTATTCCTAACGATTGGAAGCATTTTTCAGTTACCAGAAGATTTAGAGGTAAAAACTTAAACATTCAGTTTGAAAACCCTGATGGTATTCAAAAAGGAGATGTAACCATTACTATCAATGGAAATACTATTCAAGGAAATACAATCCCTGTAGAAATTTTAAATCGTACCAACGAAGTTGTTGTGATAATGCATTCTCTCCCAAATTAGAATAACTCCCCTCCTGAAGTTTAGAGAGAGAAGTTAGAGTTGTACTAAAAAATATGATGAATAGAAAATATAATAGAACGCTCTTGTTGAAGACTGTACTTTTAATTGTAAGCTTTTTAGTACTATTTTTCACAAATTCAAGTAATGCCCAAGAGGGTGAAACCTTAAATTGGTTTCCCTTTAAGCCAACAACTGACCAATCTAAAAGTATTATTAAAATGAATGATTGGTTGGAAGCTCCTGCTGGTAAACATGGTTCAATTAAAATGAATGGTGATCAACTACAATTTGAAGA